>JBAXPF010000034.1:0-20496 GCA_037132955.1 Verrucomicrobiota bacterium
TCACTCTTGATTCCATGGTCAAGATCGCCAATGCCCTCAATTGCGAATTTAGTATCGGACTGCGACCGCTGGCAACAGCCGTACCTTCAAAGCGCCCCTCTGCGGCCAGCTATCGCAATATGGAGCATCTCCCAAGCCCGAAACTCAACGAGCAAGCCAAAGTGTGAACACCGCCATCTTTCTCACCAACGTCGCGTAAGCAGATTCTTAGCAATAGGCATGCAATACGTTTCGGGCAACCTGTCGGGAAACCTTGCCAGCGGCTCCACTAACGACTTTACTCCGGTTGTCGCCAAGCAAAATTCCCATGTCCGCCCAACCTCATGCCCCGTGGACTCTCGCAGGTCGTGAGCCCTACGGGGAGACCGACACGCGGGCGAAGGTGATAGAACTTATCAAGAAAAAGGGGCTGGAAGTTCAGCTGATCCTGGGGAAACTCGAGACAATCTAACAATTCATCATGCAACGCGCCGGACCGCACGCAAATCGCCGCCATCAAAATCGCCGCCGCCGCGAAGTTCTAACACAAGGAGGGGCGATCTCCGAATCGCCCATGACCATGAGCTGACAATGGAAAGTGGATTCCCACCGCGCATGGGTTCAACATGGTCAACGGCGATTCGAAGATCGCCGCTCCTTGAGTCAATTCCCACATGTGAATCAGAGGCCCTTCAAGCCGTGGCCTCAGTCGCGGGCCGTGGCCTCGAGTTGCAGATAGGTGGCGAGCAGGGCGGCGTAGGTGGCCCGGGTGGCGGAGTCGGGCTGGAAGGTGGCCGTGGCCGGGGCCAGGGCTTGGGTGAGCGCGTCGTAGCTGTGGTGGCCGACGACGTGGGCGGCGAGCATGGCGGCGCCGAGGGCGGCGGAATCCTGGACGGCGATGGTTTCCACCTTAGCCTGAAAGACATTGGCGAGGGTCTGGAGGATGCCGGTGCTGCGGGACGCGCCGCCGGTGACGCGGATGGTCTCAAAGTCGCCGATCCATTGCGAATGCACCCGGATGGATAGAACCTGCGCCTCGATGATGGCGCGAATTCGCGTCTCTGGCGCGGCATTGGCAAAATCGAAGTTGGCACGCAGGCCGGGGCTTAAAACGGGTGGGGTGATTTCCGCCTCAAACCATGGCAGGGCGAGTTGGCCGTGGTTGCCAGCGGGCGTTTTTTCAAACGCGGTGACATCGAAAAACGCCCAATCCACTTGGGATTCCTCGCGGATGCGTTCGCGGGCAAGCGAGCCGTTCTTGAAGCAGGTGAGGCACATGAAACCACCGGTGGGATTGCCAAACACGTGGCCGCAGCCGTCCGGATCAGTGCGATACGGGTCGAGCACCGCGAAAAACGTGTCGCTGGTGCCAAGGCTAACAACCGCCAGCCCGGGCCGCGTCGCACCGGTGCCCACCAGACTCGCCGGATTGTCGCCGGTCCACGCGGCGATGGCCACGTCACCGGAAAATCCATACTTGGAAAAATACGGCGAAAGTTTGCCCACAACACTGTGAGTGGCCACGGCTGGCGGGAGTTTTTCTAACAATCCTGGCGCGGTCGCCTCGCAAATCGCGGGATCCCAGGTAAGCGTCTTGAGATTGAGCAGGTTCATGCCGGCGCCGTCGCCGTAGTCGATGGGCGCATGGGTGCCGGTGAGGACCGACGCCATGAACGAGGACACCAGATGGATTTGCGCGGTGTTGGCGTAGGCGGCCGGGTCCTGTTGATAGAACTTGCGGATTTGCGCGCCGGTGAAGCGTTCGATGGCGGGCGAGCCGGTGTCGGTCTGGAGCCGGGCACCGATGGCGGCGCTCACTTCGGCACACTGGGCGCTGGTGGACGAATCCATCCAGATCGGCGAGGTCTGGCGCGACAAGGCCGGAGCGAGTTGTTCTAGCAGGTTTTTTGCCGGATCGAGGTTGGCGAGGATGCCAGTGGCGCGGGAATTGAGATAGACCGACCCATGTTGTTGGCCTGACCCGCCAATGCCGATAACTTTGTCCAAGGGTGCGCCCTCGGCCTGCATCCGCGTCAACAGCAAATCGAGCGCGGCCAGCCACAGCAGCGGGTCCGCATGCTTCTCAAGCAGGTCTGCGGATGGCGAGTAGGCTGCGTGGTATTGCGGCAGGTCCTTGGCAAAATTGACCGCCGCCTGGCAGACGATGCTGCCGGCGACCGGATCAATGATGATGCCTTTGAGGCTTTGGGTGCTGCTGTCGAGACCGAGATGGTAGGGCATGGGGGAGGCGGTTATGGGTTATCAGTTATTAGTTATCAGGGAAGAGACAGAAGACCGCTGCGCTGAAAGACAGAAGACAGAAGAAAAGAATAAGAACGAGGTGCTCTTCCAGTCTTCTGTCTGGGAGCGCAGCAGTCTTCAGTCTTCAGTCTTCAGTCTTCAGTCTTCAGTCTTCAGTCTTCAGTCTTCTGTCTTCTGTCTTCTGTCTTCTGTCTTCTGTCTTGACTTTGGGTCGCGATGGCCCCGGTCAATGATTAGAGACTTAAGAGGATATCGTTGAAGTGGAGCTCTAACAATTCCTGGCGACCGCTCTTGAGAGCTGGCTCGCCGTTCTTGAGGGTGAAGGTGGTGAGCTTGTCGAGGGACGACTTGCCGGCGAGGATTTCCTTGCCGACCGGGGATTTCCACGTGGCGTAACGGTCTTCAACGATCTGGGTGTACGCCTTGTCGGAGAGGATCTTGTCCGCCACCAGCAGGCCCTTGGCGAAGGCATCCATGCCGCCGATGTGGGCATAGAACAAATCCATCACATCGTTAGAGCCGCGACGGCACTTGGCATCAAAGTTGAAGCCGCCGGAGCCGATGCCGCCCTTTTGTTGGAGCACGGCGATCATGGCGGTGGCGGTGTCGTAGAGGTTGACCGGGAATTGGTCGGTATCCCAGCCTAACAGGATGTCGCCGGCGTTGGCGTCGATGCTGCCGAGCTTGTTTTCGGCGGCGGCGACGGTCAGTTCGTGGGCGAAGGTGTGGCCGGCGAGGGTGGCGTGGTTGGCCTCGACGTTGATCTTGAAATGGTCATACAAGCCATGGGCGCGGAGGAAGCTCAGCACAGTGGCGGTATCGTAATCGTATTGGTGTTTGGAGGGTTCGCGCGGCTTGGGCTCAATCAGGAACTGACCCTTGAAGCCGATCTTTTTCGCGTGATCCACGGCGAGTTGCAGCAAGGCGGCGAATTGGTTTTGCTCCTGGCTGTATTTGGTGTTGAGCAACGTTTCATAACCTTCGCGGCCACCCCAGAACACATAGTTTTCACCGCCCAGTTCGCAGGTCGCCTCCAGCGCGTGCTTGAGTTGGGCCGCGGCATAGGCAAACACCTGAACGTCGGGGTTGGTGCCCGCACCATGGGTGTAACGTGGATTGGAGAACAGATTGGCCGTGCCCCACAGCAACTTGATGCCGGTGTCCTTCTGCATCTTCTTGGCCTGCTTGACCACGGTCTCGAGATTCTTGGCCGACTCGGCGAACGTTGCACCTTCCGGTGCGATGTCGCGGTCATGGAAACAATAGTAGGGAACGCCGAGTTTCTGGCAGAACTCGAAGTTGGCTTGCAGGGCCTTTTCGGCGGCCTCCATTGGCGAGCCGACATTCCACTCGCGCACCCAGGCGGCCGGGCCGAACATGTCCGAGCCACCGCCCTTGAACGTGTGCCAATAAGCCACCGCGAACCGGAAATGTTGGGCCATGGTCTTGCCGCGCACCTTTTGCTTGGCGTTGAACCACTTGAAGGTCAGGGGATCACGGCTCTTGGGGCCTTCGTATTTGATCGGGGATTTGACGAGCGGGAAGTACGATTTCATGGTTGTTCGGGATGTGCGCAAGGGGCTTGAGGAGTTTGCTGGACCCACCGGTGGCGACAAGTAAATTTTTCCCATCCGCTGCAAAAATTGCCCGCCGGTTGGAGGGGAGCCACAGAACAACGTGAGAGAGGATTGATCTATCGGATTTTTGAAATAAACTTCGGTGTTCGGGTTTATAATACGCCCCGACTCGAGGGGGCGGAAGAACTCGCAAGAATCGCCAAAGACTCGAACCGTGTGTGACACGCGTTGTGAGCCCATTGGCCGGGGTCGGGACTGCTGCTGGGACTGAGTGCAATCAAACGCCTAGACGCGAGCCCGTCTTTGTGTAAGCTTCCCTTATGCCCGTCGCCGCTTTGCCCGCCCATGCTGAATTGATCTATCAGGCCATCGGCCTGAAGAAGCAATTTGACAATGGCAAAGTGGTGGCCTTGCGCGGTCTGGATCTGGAGATCCGGCGGGGAGAGTTTGTGGCGATTGTCGGGCCGAGTGGCTGCGGCAAGAGCACCTTGTTGCAGATGCTCGGCTCGCTGGATATGCCCACTGCGGGCACGCTGAACTACCGTGGCAGTTCGATTCCAGACCTGCCGGATCCTGCGGCGTATCGCTCCCGCGAGATTGGCTTTGTCTTCCAGGCGTTTCATCTTTTGGCGACCTTCACCGTTGTGGAGAACGTCCAGATTCCGATGTTCGAGGGGAAGCTCTCACGCTCACAGCGCAAGGGGCGGGCCGTCGAGTTGCTGGAAGCCGTGGGTCTCGGACACCGCCTCCAGCATTATCCAGCCGAGCTGTCCGGTGGCGAGCGGCAGCGCGTGGCCATCGCCCGCGGCCTTGCCAACAACCCTGCCGTGGTCCTGGCGGACGAGCCGACCGGCAATCTCGATAGCGAAAGCGCCTTGCAGATCATCGACTTGCTGGTCGATCTTCACCGCAAGTTAGACATGACGCTGGTGCTGGTCACCCACGATCTAACCGTAGCAGAGCGCGCTTCGCGCATCATCCGGATGAAAGACGGCCGGGTGATCTCGGATGAACTTGCACATGCCCACTAAGCCCTTCTTGTCATGACATTTTTCACCATTGTTCGCCGCAGCCTGACCCGGCGTCCTGTTCGCACATGCCTGACCTTGGTTGGCATCTCCATCGGCATCGCCGCCGTGGTCACTCTGGTCGGCATGGCCTGGGGGTATGAAAAGGGCGTCGCCAACCAATTGGACGCCGTGGGAGCCGATGTGGTGGTGAGCAACATGAGCGGTGGCCTGATGCCCAAGGTGTTCAGTGAGTCCCTGCAGGCGAAAGTCGCCAAGCTGCCGCGGGTGGTGGATTCGACGTCCATCTTGATGCAGATGCTGAGCGTGGAGGATGCGCCGATCATGATGATCTCGGGTCGCGAGTGGGGCGGTTTCGCATGGAGCCGCATGACGGTGCTCGATGGCCGGATGCCCAAAGACGGCAGCGAAAAAGCCGTGGTGCTCGGCTCGCTCGCCGCCGAGGTGCTCAAGAAAAAAGTGGGTGACACCGTGCAAATCGAGGTTGAGGAGTTGCCAGTTGTCGGCATCGTGGACGGGCATGCGCTGATGGAGAACGGCACGATTTTCCTGTCCCTGAAGGTGATGCAAGAGGCCACGGGCAATGAGGACAAAATCAATTTTGTGAATATCCGGGTTCCTCCCAACACTTCGAAAGCGGAAATCGAGTTGCTGTGCCGGGATATCAAGGGCATTTTCCCGGAAGGGCGGGCGATGGTGTCCACTGAGGTGGTCGGCACCAGTCAGGGGTTCCGCGTGATCCGGGCCATCAGTTGGAGCACCTCGTTGCTGGCCATCATCGTGGGCGTGCTCGGGGTGATGAATACCATGCTGATGACCGTATTCGAGCGCACTCACGAGATCGGCATCTTGTTAGCCGTGGGCTGGCGGCGGCGGCGGATTGTGGCCATGGTGTTGTATGAATCCGCTCTGCTAGGGTTGCTCGGCGGCCTCGTCGGCGTGGCGCTCGGCGTGCTTGGCCTCGTCACTTTGGGTGCCTCGCCCGGCGTGCGTGGTTTTATTGAGCCGGATCTCAACCCGCAACTGATGCTCATTTCCATTGCCATCTCGGTGGTTGTCGGCGTGCTCAGTGGTTTGTATCCAGCGTGGCGCAGCTCACGCCTGACGCCGAGTCTGGCGTTGCAAAGTTAATCCCAATCCACACCCATGAACCCGCTGCTTCGATCTTTTCGCCACGCATTGCTCGGCAGCGTGCTTCTTGTTGCGGTTGCCAAGGCTCAGGAAGTCACTCCATCGGCGCACGATCTCGCCGCGCAACTCAGCACCATCATCCACGATGGCTCTTCGGTGTTGCGCTTGAAAATGGAGATCAGCAAACCGAGTGGCGGTGGCAAGACCGTGTTGCAGATTCAAGTGAAGTCGCAGCGCAACAAGGGTTCCGCGGATTTGATCTATCAGATTCTGTGGCCCAAGGACCGCAAGGGCGAGTCATTCCTCCTGCACAAATCCAGCGGTCACGCGCCCAGTGGAGCGTTGTTCACCCCGCCGGGGTCGATGGTGCCACTCACCACGGCAAAGCTTAAGGATGGCATCTTCGGCAGCGATCTGGCATATGAGGATATGTTGGAGAATTTCTTCGCCTGGGAGAATCAAGCCATCGTCGGCACCGAGGGGGTCAACCGGGTGCCCTGCCAAATCCTGGAATCCAAGCCGGGCAAGGGGGATGACACGAGCTATTCGCACGTGCGAAGCTGGATCGACACCAAGCTCATGGTCACCTTGCGGGTGGAAAAATACCGGGGCTCCGGCAAGCTCGCCAAACGCATCGATACCACCCGGGTTTCCAAGAGCGACACGGGCAACTGGATCGGCTCGAGCTTTTCATTGCAGCGACCGGGGCAGGATTCCCTCACGGAAATCGAAGGATCTAACAGCAAGCATGATGTGACTTTCGCCGCCGCTGATTTCACGCCGGAGGCTCTCCGCACCCTCAAGTAATCCGTGATATGCAAGACCTCAAGCCAATGGGGGCGGTCGCCGCATTGTATGCGGAGGATCAGCATGAATTGGCGGAGGCCATCGTGGCGAGCTTGAGCCGTGCCATTTTCCACGGGAGTGCCACCAAACCGGCCAGCAAGGGTGGGATCTTTATCGGACGGCTCTCTCACAAGGTGGTGAGCTGGACCACCAAGGCCATTCCCTCAGAGGATGGTCATGCGTTCACCCTCTATCGGAATCCTCTGTTCGAGCGCTCCGGCCATCCCTATGCCCGGTCGCTGCTGGCATCGTCCCGGAGCGAGACCGTCGCACTGGTGGAAGGCGGCGATCCCATGAACGGTCCCTACATGATGCTCTCCCCGGAGATCCGTAAAAACAGCGGCTTGTGGGACCGGATTTTTTTCGAGTCCGTCCAGAGCAAGGATGTGCAATTGCGCTTCACGCTGGAAACGCAAGCGACCTACATCGCCGCCAAGCAGGTGCTGGACCGGGGCGAAGCCGTCCGCATCAAGGCGGTGGCCGCCGGGACCGGACTCAGCCTGATTCTGGCCTACGACAAACTCATGCGTGAGGGGTACGACCCGCGTGCCATCACCGCTGTGATCACCGACAGGGATCCTGCAAACATCGCGAAGTCCAACCGTCTTCTTGCCAAATTGGCCAGCACCCGCAACCACCACAATGTCGCCGGTCATGCCTATGGAATTGTTGCCGTGACCGAGGATGTCTTCGATGCGCCGGTCCTGTTAGGCAGCGCTCACCATGCCCCTTACCATATCGTCACTGCCATCGGCATCCTCGAGTATTTCCAAGGCGTCTCGCATGGCACGACCGAGCAGCGGTTGCTGCTCCATGAGCCCGCAGAGCCTTTCACGGCACCGGATCTGGTCGCACAACTGGCAGCCATGACCACCCACCGCGGCAACCTGATCATGAACACCTATCGGGATCATTCCTGTATCCGGATTCTGGAACTCTTCGGCAAGCGCTTCGATTTCCGTGATCGCGGCCATCTGCGGGATCTGCTCGCACCGCTGAACTTCCGGCCCCTCCATCTCGCCGGGTCCGGTCACATTTACGACGTCGAGGTTTTTGAAAAATCCGCCGGCGGGGGATGACTGCCGCTTTACTTGTTGGCCCGAGGCTGCCCCACCATCGCATCGTGCCCTACTGGAGCAGCCACCTCGACGGCGCGCAGAGCGAACTCATCATCCCCAGCCACCACTGGACCAACCAACACCCGCGCGGCATCGCCGAAGTGGGCAGAATCCTCCATGAGCATCTGCAATAAGCTCGATCGTCAGAGCGAGTTAAGAAACTCCACCAAGTCGCTGCGCTTCGCCTCGTCCCGGACCACCCAGGGATGGGCCGGGTGTTTCGTGAGCGGCTTGGTATAAACACTGCTGCCGGGCAACAGCCGCTGCGGATTCAAGAGGTCGTCGAGCGTGGCCACGGAATGGTCATGGAGGTAAGGTGCCGTGGCGTAGATTGAGAGGAGCGGCGCGACCCGGATCCCGCCGCTTTCCTTCATCCGTTGGGTCGACAGGCCGTTGGAGCCGATCACATCGAACGGGATCGTGGCCTGATTGGTATACATGCCCAGCCATGGTGTATGGCAGGTGTAGCACTTGGCCTCATCGAACACCTTCCGGCCCCGTGCCGCCTTGACAAGGTCCACTTTCGTGTTGTGCAAGGGCGGCAGGCTGTTGAGGTAACAACACAGGGCGATGGAAACTTTAAGCGGTGCCATGTAGGGCGACCCCTGGTTGATCCAGGCGTTAGAGTGGCGCTGGTATTCCGGCATGGGCACCCCGGCGGACGACCAGTAGCGGAACCCATGAGTGCCCCGGGCGAGCATGATTGCAGTGGGGTTTTCAACCCCGTCGGGGAAGTAGCGGAATGTTAGATCAGCAGTGCCCGGGGGCCACCGGTTCGCCTGCTGGCGCATGTCCTCCGGAATGTTATCCGCCATCGCGATCAGCTTGCCGAACATCAGGGTGCTCGACGGCAGCCCCGCCGTGATTTTGTTGTCCACGGGATCGCGACCGGTGTGGCAGTACGCGCACGAGTAACCCACCCGGACCTCCCCATCGACCCCCTTTTGGATCCGCACTCCCACGACCGGCGTGGGTTCGGAGAACCGGTCCGCCTCGCCCTCGTCGACCAGGCAGTCCGCGTCGTTGCGGGGCAGGAACCCGTATTTGACATACTTGTGCGGGTCGGCGTTGATCTTGAGCTTGGGCACCTTGACCAGCGATGAGGCCTCCTCGTTGAGTTGGGTCCAGCCGAAGAAGATCGCCTTGCCGAGCTTGATGTGTTCCTCCTGGCCGGTGACCGCGAAGCGGATTCCGTTGGACGAGCGGGGGTTCTTTACGAGCGGTCGGAAATACCCCTTGGGAACCATCTCCATGCGGATCATTTCCCAGAGGGTGACCGTGACGTCACCGGTGGTGGTGTGCTCCGGGACGGTGAAGCGGATCCTCGTGTCGGTCCATTCGAGCACCTCGACCTTGGGCACGGCCTCGGTCATGTTCAGTGCAACCCCGTTGAGGCCTTGCTGGGCTCCGAAGCCGGTGCCGGTAACCGTGACCACTGAGCCGGGAAGGCCGGACCGGGGCGAAACATCAGTGACGACCGGATCGGCCGCAAATGAGGGCACCATGATGCTTTCGTAGACCTTGAGGATGGCGTCCCCCATGCGGTCCACGTCGTCTGGTATTTCCACGTCCACCACCATCGCCTTGGGCACCGCCGGGTTGAGGATTGCATTCACCTTGCGGTATCCCCAATACCCCCCAACGCCAACCCCCACCAGCGCCACCCAAAGGAGCCAGCGCCAGTGCCGCCAAACGGCTTTCACGATTGCCTGGAAATAGTTTTGGGGGCTGCGGCTCATAGGAAAGATTGAATAGTTTGAATTTCAAACAGGCAATTCCAAACGGGCGTGAAGCGATGAAAAATGGACGTCGTGCGCTGGGTTTGGAGTTTGTGGGGTTGCGTTTCAGCCTGAAGGCCAAATAACGCAGGAGAAGGGGTGGCGGAGAAAGCGAAAAATCACAAGCACCAATTTCCAGCTTGAAATTCCGCACGGATCACGGCTCAAGAGGGGACGCCATGTCCTTGGCTTGGCATTTAGGATTTTCCCAGCGGCAGGCTGGCGGCGGCGATGGCCTGGCCATGGCGCTTGGTGTTTTCGTCGGGCACCACGAGCCGGATTTTTAGATCGGGAAACTCATGGGCGAGCACAGTTTCCACTTCATTGATGATGATGTTGCCTCCTTCGCCGGAAGTCACCCGGCCGAGAATAAGCAAATTGGATAGCGGATAGAAATCGGCATAGTGCGCAATGGCATAACCCAAATAACATCCGATGGTTTCAAAGATCGCAAAGGCCCTGGGATCACCGCCATTCTGGGCGTCGAGTACTTGCGCCAGTTGCTCGGGTTGCGGGAGTCGGCCGAAATCAAATCCCGCGGCCGGAGCCAGGCGGGCGACCGCCTGCTGCGAGAAATACATGGCGCCGCAGCCGCTGTCGCCCGACCATTCATCGATGGGAGCCTCGTTGCGGAAGTCAACCGGGACGAATGCGAGTTCATTGAGCCAAGGTCGGAGATGGCCGCTGGCATCCACATAACCGGCGGCTTCCGAGGTGCCCATGGCGACGCCAAGCACCCGGTTGGCTGACAGGCTCATCGCGCCGGATAGCGCGGTGACCTCGCCATCATTGACCACCTCGAAGGGAATGTGGTTCCAGCGGTCCTGGATGGTGAAAAAGATGCGCCGGATGTGCTGCTCGAAATCCTCCGGGCTCACGCCGCGGAACAGCGAGGCGGCTCGCACTTCGTTGTTCACATAAACCCCGGCGGCACTGCCGCCGATGGCATCCACCCGCGGCAGATGCGCCGCCGCACGTTGGATCGAATCATGAATGCCTTCCAGATGATAGAGCGGATCGCTTTGAAAATACGGATCCCACACGACTTCCTCGGAAAACACCACCTTGCCATCGATCAGCGCGGCGCACTTGCGATCCGAACCCCCAAGATCAAAGCCAATCCGGCAGCCATCCAGATGGCGGCCGAGTGGCAGCGGCCTCTCGCAGGCGGCAGGCAACGCCTCTTCAGCCACCGCCTTGACCGTGATGGCGGCGCCAAAAATCTGCCTGCCGATGAAATCCCAGTCGAACGCGCGGGCTCCGCCCGGCGCATAGATGCGGCCGAGGGCGGCAGCCACATCCGGCGCTCCAGCCACCAGCAAGCGGTTGCCGCCCTTTTGCCAGAGCAGGCATTTGAAAAGGCGCTCGACGTAGTGGAGCGTGAGTTCGTCATGGCCCGCACCCGCCGCAAGAATCCTGGCACTGGCGCGAAACACCGTGCCATCGTCCCGACACAGCGCCAACTCAAGTCCGCGTGCCGCTCTATCAGCCTTTACCCTGGCCCGATAGGCACGATTCCACAGCACCGCAGGCACAAACCCCGGATCCAGCACGGGACGAAATTTTGGAAACACTGACAGCTTCATAAGCGGACACGCTACGCTCAAAGCCCAAGCGTAATCCCGCCCGTGGAAAATCCCAAGCGGAATCCGGAAAACTCAGCCGCCATGTTCTAGCAACGCCCCATAACCCCTGAAAAGTTTGGAGTCTGGCGGCGGCCGCGGCGGCAGCGGCGCGTCGTCGGCGAGATGGGCTTCACATATCGTCCAAAATTCACCCGGCGTCCCACAGCGCCGAATCTCATACTCGAAATCGTCCCCCAGCCCGTGGCTGATGTAGCCCAAGGTGCGCTTCATCCGCTGAACATGCCCCAACGGCTCATACCGCAGCGCCTCACGGGCAATTTCCGCCGATAAGTCACGTATGTAGTCGAGAAGATTCCGACGGGTCGGTACCGTCCACGTCCGCGCCTCGCAAGCGGCCTGCAACTGGGCGAAAATCCAGGGATTGCGGACAGCGCCGCGACCGATCATGAGGCCGGCGGCGGCGGTTTGGCGGTGGTAGGCGAGGCCGGTGGTGACATCCACGATATTGCCATTGGCAATGACCGGGCAGGCCAGGGCGGCGACGGCGGCACGCACGCAGGCGGTGTGGACGGGTCCATGGTAGCCGTCGTGGACGGTGCGGGCGTGGAGGGTGAGGCCGTCAAGGGCATGGCGGCTGAACACCTCGAGTAAGGTCTCGAACTCGCGGCAGTCGGCGTAACCGACGCGCGACTTGACGGTGAAACGGCCTGCGACCGCCTCGCGCAAGCCGCCGAGCAAGCGATGCAGGTCATCCGGATGGCGCAGCAAGCCGCCGCCGGCGTGCTTGCGGCACACAATGGGAGCAGGGCATCCGAGGTTGAGGTCGATGCCGGCGATCGGATAGGCAGCCAGTTCGCGGGCGGCCCGGCATAGACTGGCCAAGTCGCGGCCGATGAGTTGTGCGAAGACCGGACGCTGGGTTGGGTTTTCCACGATGGCCCGCAGGAGTTGGCGATTGAGGGAGGAGTCGGGGTGGACGCGGAAGTAGGCGGTGACGAACCAATCGGGCGAGCTGCGGCGGGTGAGCACGCGCATGAATGGCAGATCGGTGATATCCTGCATGGGGGCAAGCACCAAGGCGGGGCGATGAGGTGGGAGCAGGTCGCGCATGGGAGTGGGCGGGCGAAGGAAGATGGGCAGTGTGGGGGAAAAGCATTGACTTACAAGTCGCGGCGGGCAGAATCAGCGCAACCTAACTCAACAAGGAGCAACGAGTGGATAACGATTTATTGCATACGGAAAAAATACTGGCGGATCGGAAGACCTTTTTTCTGGACCTGAAGCAGAACCAGCGCGGCATGGTGGTGAAGATCACCGAGGATGTCAGTGGCAATCGTGACACGATCATGGTGCCGGCGGAGATTCTGGGGGATTTCATTGCCGCGCTCAGCGACATCAAGGCCACGGCTGATGAGCATGCCTGAGCGGGCGCGCAATTCCTTGCCCAGGCGTGCGGAACCTTCGCTTCGCCCCTGGCGGACGAGACGGTGGATAGAGGATTTTGGACAGGAAGAAAATTGACAACCCGTGAAGACCAAACGCTTTCTTTCATCATCGTCCTCGGTCAACGTTACCCGGTTTCTCTATTTGCTGGTGTGTGCTGCGGCGGGGTTGGCCATCGCGCTGAGCACCCGCAGCACGGGTTTTGAAGTCTCGCCGGGCATGGGGTTGTTAGGCGGGGTGGCGGTGGCGGGTTTGTTTATTTTCGTGGAATCCCTGATGAAGAATTTCACCCTGCGGGGGTTTTCGACCGCGACCTTTGGCCTGGCGGTGGGCTTGTTCAGCGCCTGGCTTTTGACGCGGGTCAACATCAGCTATCTGCTCGATCTGCCATTGCGCGAACGCATTCTCACCGAGGAAAACATCGGCGAGGCCAAGGCGGCCCTGATCGCCAATAACTTGCGCCTGGCCTTTGATGTGACCTTGTTTGCCAGTCTCGGGTTTCTCGGTGCGGTGCTGGCATTGCGCAGCAGCCGCGATGACTTCGCCTTTATCATTCCCTATGTGCGATTCCGGCAGGATTCCGTGTCGGGCCAACCGGTGGTGTTGGACATCGACGCGGTGATTGACGGGCGGATTGTGGCGATTTCCCGCTCAGGATTTCTGCATGGGCGGCTGATTGTGCCGCGCTTTGTTTTGGAGGAACTCCAGAAGATGGCCAACTCGCCGGTCAACCTCTCACGCCAGCGCGGCCAACGCGGACTCGATTGCCTGCGCAAGATGCAAGAGTCGCCGGAGATTCAGATCTCAATTCATGACAGCCAGAGGCTAACCTCGGATGAAAGTGTGTCACAACGCCTGATGGAGACCGTTCGATTGTTAGGTGCGCGGCTGATGACGACCAATGACACGCTGGCAAGAATCGCCAAGCTGCAGGGCTTGGATGTGCTCAACATCTTTGATCTCGATGAAGCGCTCAAGCCCACCGTGGAGGTGGGCGACCACGTGCGCGTTGCCCTGGTGCGCGGCGGCAGGGATGAGCACCAGGGAGTGGGCTATCTGCCGGATGGCACCATGATCGTGGTCAACCACGGGGCCGGGGATATCGGCAAGACGGTGGAGGTGACCGTCATCAGCATGCTCCAGACCCACGCGGGCACGATGGTGTTTGCGGAGTTGAATTAGCCGCCATCACGCCCTGCCGATGCTCGCCGCGCCGAAGTAGGGGACGAGCGCGTCGGGGATGCGGATACTGCCATCGGCTTGCTGGCCTTGCTCTAACAAAGCGACATAGAGTCGTGGCAAGGCGGTGCCGGAGCCGTTGAGGGTGTGCGGGAAACGATTCTTGCCCTCGGGGTCCTTGAAGCGGAGTTTCATGCGGCGGGCCTGGTAATCGCTGAAACACGAGCAACTCGAAACTTCGAGATACTTGCCGTGGCCTGGCGCCCAGACCTCGATGTCGTAGGTCTTGGCCGAGGAAAACCCGATATCGCCGGTGCACAGCTCGATGACGCGGTAGTGCAGGCCGAGTTTTTGCAGAATCGATTCAGCGTGGCCGGTGAGTTGCTCCAGCACTGCGAAGCCTTGGTCGGGGTGGACGATCTGGACGAGTTCGACCTTGTCGAATTGGTGGATGCGGATAATGCCCTTGTTGTCGCGGCCGGCGGAGCCGGCTTCGCGGCGGAAGCATGGGGTGAAGGCGACCAATTTCAAGGGCAGGGCCGCCTCGGGCAGGAGGGTGTCGCGGTAGAGATTGGTCACGGGCACTTCGGCGGTGGGCGCAAGGAACAGGGAATTGACGCCATCCGCGCCGGCATCCGTGCCATACATGTCCGCCTCGAATTTCGGCAGCTGGCCGGTGCCCTCCATGCATTCGCGTTTGACGAGGTGCGGGACATTAACTTCCTCGTAACCATTGGCGGCTTGTGTGTCTAACAGAAAATTGATAAGCGCGCGTTCCAGCCGGGCGCCTTGGCCGCGATAGACGACAAAGCCGGAACCGGCCACGCGGATGCCATCGTCCCAATCGATCAAGCGGTGTTGGAGCGCGAGTTCGACGTGGTCTTTTGGCTGGGCGATGGCGGGCTGGGTTCCCCAGACGCGCACCACCGGATTGGCGGCTTCGTCGCTGCCCAGCGGGCAGTTGGGGTGGGGCAGATTCGGGATATTGAGCAGCAGGTCGGACTGGCGGAGGGCCGCGGCTTCCGCCTCGGCCTCGAGGTTGGCAATTTGATGGTTGATGGCACGGACCTCGGCTTCGACGGCTGACGTGTCCTCGCCTTTGGCTTTGCCGATGCCAATTTGTTTGGAGATCCGTTTCCTGGCAGCCTCCAAATTTTGTTTGGCGGTTTCAAATTCACGTCTCGAATGATCGCAGGCGATGACATCTTCGATGAGCCGCCAGTGGTCACCACCGCGGGCTTTGAGGCGTTGTTCGACGGCGGAGGGGTTGTCGCGGATAACGCGGATATCGAGCATGGCAGGGGGAGTCTCTCAGTCTTTGATGTCGATGGCGGCAAATTCGCCGTCTTTGCGGCGATAGACGATGGTGAGGCAGCCACGGCGGGCGCTTTTGTAGAGGACGAACGGGCGGTCCGAAAGCTCGAGTTGCATGATGGCGTCTTCCTTATACATCGTGCGGATGGTGTAGTTGTCCGGATAGATGATGAAGGGCTCAGGATCGATGTCGGAATTTTCCGGATGGTCGAGAACGGTTTCTGCGAACAAGCGTTCGTCGAGGTGGCGGATTGAATCGTTGCGGTGCGGGCGGTGTTTTTTGAGCAGGCGCGTCTTGTGCTTGCGCATGCGGCGGGCGATCTTTTCGATGGTCTCGTCGATGGCGGCATACATGTCGGTGCCTTCGGTGTGCGCCTCGATGGTGATGTGATTGGCGCAAAAGAGAATGATTTCCGCGACATGGCGGTTTTTCTGAACGTCGAGAATGGTCTTGGCTTCGATGATGCGGGGATAATCGAGATGGAGGCCTTCGATTTTCCGGGTGACGTGGTCGTGCAGGGAATCCGTCACTTGCTCATGGCGCACGGTGATGGTGATCGGCAGATTGACGTTGGCAGTTTGCATGGACTTGGTTGGTTGGGTTGGGGTGAAACGCGCGGGCTTTCAAACATCCCGCCACTGATTCAATATAAACTCAATTTTCTTCAATTGCTAGGGCAGGGGGAAAGTGGCTGCTGATTTGTTTGGTGCGGCTTGGCTCAAGGGTTCTTGGGCCGGGGGATCGGGTCAAAGGCTTTCTCCGGGTTGCTGCCGGGAGGGGGGGCGTTGCTGGACGGGTCTGGCGTGTTAGATTCCTCGTCGGCGGGGACTTTGGCGGCGGCGTAGAGTTCGGCAAAATTATCGCTCGGGTGGGCAAGGGAGCCGCCAATTGTGAGGGTGAGCCAACGGAATCCCTCGCGTGCCGGGGTGAGCATGGCGTCGATTTTCGCATTCAAGGACAGTTCTGCGATCGACTCCGGGATGCCGATTTCCATGGTTCCGGAAAGGGATTTGTCGGCCCCGCAGGCGAGATTGGCGCGGACCGCCATGCGGGATTTGCTTTCGAGTTTGAGATCCCGGATTTCCATGCTGGCATCCGTGCGGTGGATCACGCCGGTGCCTTCTTCAAGGAATGACGGATTTTCATACCAGCGGTCATTGAGAGTGCGCACCAAGGACAGCAAAAATGGGAACCCCTTGATGCTCACCTTCGATGAAATGGAGCTCTTGAAGGTAATGTCGAGATTGATGCTGGAGCGTGAGCCCGAGACGAAGGCAAAGGTGTTGGAGTGGGCGGCCTGGCGGGTGTCGACTGCGGCGTTGATGAGCGCCCCTAATTCCGGATAGAGCAATTCGCCCAAATCGAAGTTTTCGAGGGTGACCTTCAGGGTGGACGGGGCGTCGGGAGCAAACGGGCGGAGCGTGCCGGCCAACTCAAGGATGCCGTGTTTGGGTTGGGAGTCGATGAGGCGCAACCCGACGAGTTCGGTTTCCGCCCCGTGGAATTGCATGACCGCGCGGTCGATTTTGAAGGCCGGCCAACCGCTGATTTGGATGCTGCCGTGATAGAGATGGAGGGAGGTCTCGCTGTGCTCCTGGTCCATGCGCAGCAACGCTTCCGAGGAGCTGAGTTTGAGGCTGGGCCGGGCGGGATCGCCGACGGTGGCATCGAATTTGGGAATGAAGACGCGGTTGAATTCCACAGGAATGTCGCGGCCAAGGTCTGTCGTGGCGAGGAGGGCCGCTCCGGGACTGGGAGCTTGCAGGAGTAGCGTGCCATTGCTGGCCGCCACATCTTCACCGCGCAACGAAGCCCCAAACAGGCTGAGCGGGGAGAGTTTGGCGGAAACCCCGGCAAGGCGGAGGGCTTTGAGCACGTTGCCGTCCGGCCATTCGAGTTCGATGGCAGCGGCGTTGGCGCTGGCGGGACTGACGCGGAAGAGCTTGAAGTCAACCTTGGCTCCCGTGCTTTGGGCAATGGCGCGGGTGATGGATTGGCGGTAGGGGACGGTGTTGGCGTAAACGTAGGCACCGGTGATCCCTAGCCCGGCGAGGAGCAATAGCACGAGGGCAAGGGTGACCTTGATTACACGGGCGCTCCTATGGCGTTTGGCCTCTTCCCTTTGCGGTTGCTCACTGCGGCGTTTGCGCCTGCGCACCCGCATCGCCTGTGTGCCATCGGCCCGCACGACCAACTCACCCTCGGGGTCTGGATTTTCCGCGGCGGTTTCCTTCAACCGCTCCAGCATTTCCTCGATAGAGTATTTTTCCGGTTCGCTCGGTGCGGGGGGCATGGGAGGAGGGGATGGGTCTTGAGGAAGGAAGATAACCCTGAGAAGGCAAAATCAGCGTTTGTTGTAGGGTTGGCCGGTGGGGTCGACGAGCTGGATATTGACCAGAAAGACCACGGCAGTGGAAATTCCCTGCTTGGCCTGGGATTGGAAAAGGCGCCCAACCATTGGCAGATTGCCAAACCCCGGGGTTTTGTCCGCAACGTTTTGGATGCGATTCTGCAACAACCCCCCAATGACAATGGTGGCGCCGTCCGCGACGCTGAGGTTGGTGGCCGTCCGATGCGTGCTGAAAATGGGCATCAGAATCCGGTTGGAGGATAAGAGCACCGAATTGGCGTAGATCGGGTTGCCGTAGTTGACGAAGCCATCGAAATCGACCACCGACGGGTTGAGGGCGATATCCACAAAGCGTTTGTCGGTATCGGCGGTGGGGGTGACCTCAAGGATGATCCCGACGTCACGCTTTTCAAAGGCGGTAGGATGGGAAGGCGTCACCATCGTGGGGGTGCTGCTGCTGCCGCCGATGACAATGATATTGGCGTTGGAGGCCTGAGGCAATTGCGGGGGTTCGTACTCGGTGGGATAGATCATTTCGCGCACCATGCGCACGCTCGAAGCCTGGCCACTGCGGGTCACGGTGGAGGCAGCCGTCATGATATCGACCCCTTTTTTCTGATCGAGCCCGCGCATGAGCGCTTGGACCGAGCTGCCTGACATGATCTTGCTGACTTGGAAGATGCCCGGGGCGCGGGTGCCGTTGCTGGCGGGTGCGACCAGTTCGCTGGATTTGATGAGTGCGTCAATCGAGTCCTGATAGACAGCGCTGTCACCGCTGCGGTTGCCTGCGGTCACGGGACTGCGATCCGCTTGGCCGGGCGGCAGGGTCAAGTCAGCCAGGCTGCCACCGTTGCCGCGGGTGCCGCCAGCCAGGTTGATGTTCTGGGTGCCAGGGATCCAACCGGCGCCGCCCACCCCGGTGGGACTCAAAAGCCAATCGAAGCCGAGTTCTTTAAGCCGGGTTTCCTGCACTCGAATCAGGGTGACGCGCACGCAAACCATCACCGGTTCGGTCGCTGCTGCCGTTTTGACGATTTGGCCGATGATGTCCTGATTGGCAAGGGTATTGACCACAAAGAGCGTGCTGGTGGACGGGTTGAGAGAGGCGGAGGCCCCCTCCGGGAACTGGATGCCTTGCTCGTGGAGAACCTCCTGCACGCCACGCCGTTCCGTGAGCAGACCTTTCGCGGGCTTGACGGAAAAGGGGTCGGCATCAGACGGGGACGCCGCACTGCTCGCACTCAGCACGGAGAGGAAGTCCGGCGGCACCCGGTAGGAACGTGAAACGAGATCCTTGGAATCCGTGCTACGCCCGTGGATGATGACGCTGAAATCGTCCGTGGTGTAGCTCGTCTGGGTTTGCCCGGTGATATACTGGAGCGCCTGGGAAATCGGCACATGGTTGAGCCGCATATTGAAATGGGTGGCGCGGATCTTGTTGCCCACCTCCGAGTTCTCATCACCCAGATCGATATGGAAATTGACGCCGCGGCGGGCCGGGTTGAGTTCCAGGTCATCGAGTTCGGCCGCTCGGAGGCGCAGCAAGTCGATGGCCTCCAGCAGCGTGGCATTTTCCAGAATAAGATGCGGGATGATCAGGCGGTCGAGTTTGTTGGCGACGGGAACGAAGGAGCCGACTTGCCCGGCGGCTAGGGGCTCCACCGCGGCCACGTCGAGGATCGGAGTTGGCACGGTCAGTTCCCATGTGGCATCCACATCGCTGAGCAGGGTGGCCCGCGTCAGGTCGGTGGCGGATTTTTGATAGGCGGATTTGGTGGCGGCGATTTGTTCCATGCCGCGGCGTGCGGCGGAATTGGTGGAATCGATGCGCAACACGCTCTCGTAGTGTTTTTTGGCCTCGTCATATTTGCCGAGGTTGAAAGCGCCCGCGGCGCTGTAGAGGAGTCTGCGGACGGCGTCTACGTCGGCACTGTGTTCCTTGGTAAGGGCCGGGTTGATACGGATCGGGTCGTCCAACTGGTTGCGCATCGCAATGGCCGCCGCATCATGGGGCGCAATGTCGGAATTGAGCACAGCCTCCACAGCGGCTTTGGCGGCGGCCTCATCCCCCTTGCGGGACAGCACCCGGGCATGCTCGACAGAGGCCTGGGCGTAGCGGCGGGCGGCGGCACTGCGGAGTTCCGCGGTGAGCGGGGAATTGGGCAGCACTCCAAAGGCACCGGAGAACGCGGTGACGGCATCCGCAAAGCGGCCGGCTTGATAGGCCTGATCCCCTTTGGTGAGCAGTTCCTGGGCTTCCTCGATGGTGGCCTGGCGCTTTTCCAGTTCGCGCTGGGCGAGCGCCGCGGGCGTGGATGGCTCCTTGGCTAACAGCGCCACGGGCAAACACGCCGCCGCCAGGACAGCAACGCATCCGCGTGAAAATGTGACTCGAGTGGCGTGTTGCATGCGGAGGTTCTGCCCGACTATAGTGAACCCACGCCGGAGGGCACGCGCAAATTCAGGAATTTTCCAAATTTTTAGCGGCCGCGGGAATTCCCCCTGGATTTCGGGCCAGCGCAGGCGGGGAAGGTGGCAATGTGGAGGGTCGGCGCCGTTGCGGAAGGAAGGGCGCACGCAGGCTTTCCTCAAAATCAAAGCTGCCCGCAAAGTCTTCTTTGCAGTCGGATTCCTGTCTGCCGAAGATCTGCTCTTCTATCAGATGGAAGACCATGTCGCCAATATCGCCGCATTGGCGCACGCCCCACTCGCTCATCAAGGTGGCGGCCATCGGGCCGAATTGTTCCAAGGCCAGATCGCGGAACCCCGCGAGAAGTTCCGGACCGCTGACGTGGCGGGTTTGGCCCTGATTGGCTTCGGCGATGCGTTTGAGGGTGAAATCCAGCGCGTCCTTGAGAAAAAAATAGGCTTGCGGATCCACGCGCTTGTCGCGGTTGAGGATGG
>JBAXPF010000035.1:0-20192 GCA_037132955.1 Verrucomicrobiota bacterium
CGCGCCGAAGACAAACTCGTCTTTCTATCGGTCGGCTACTCGACGTGCCACTGGTGTCATGTGATGGAGCACGAGTGCTTTGAAAATCCTGCCATCGCCGCAGTCATGAATTCCCACTTCATCAACATCAAAGTGGACCGCGAGGAACGCCCGGATCTCGATGCCACCTACATGGCCTTTGTCCAGTCCAGCTTCGACAGCACCTGGGGTGGTTTCGGCGGCGCTCCCAAGTTTCCCCGGCCGGTCGTTATCCGCGCCCTCATGCAGCTGGTCGAGCGTTTCGGCCGCGACTCCGTGCAGGGCGCGGCGGCGTGGTCCATTTGCGAGAGCACGCTGCGTGGCATGGCCCTGGGCGGCTTGCATGACCAGCTTGGCGGCGGCTTCCACCGCTATGCCATCGACCGCTACTGGCACATCCCCCATTATGAGAAAATGCTCTATGACCAAGCGCAACTGGCGATGGTCTATCTGGACGCCTGGCAGATTTCCAACGATACCGCCCTCCGCGAGGTCGCCGAGGGCATTTTCCGCTACCTCTTCACATCCTTGTTAGACAAGGGCGGGGCCTATCATGCAGCCGAGGACGCCGACAGTTTGCCTGCGCCCGGCGCCACCCACAGCCGCGAGGGGGCCTATTGGACGTGGGACGCCACGGAGATATCCAACCTGCTCGCTCCCCGCGACGCGGCGATTTTCTGTACCGCCTACGGCGTCGAAACCACTGGCAACGCCCGCCCCGAAAGCGACCCGCACGGGGCACTGACCGGGCAAAACACCCTGTTCCGCGCCCAGCCGGATGCCGCACTTGCAACCCTGTTCGATTGTCCGGAAACTGAAATCCAAGACTGCCTGCATGCCGCTGCCGCTATATTGTTAGAGTCGCGGGCGCACCGTCCCATGCCCCACCGAGACGACAAGATGGTCACCGCATGGAACGGTCTAACGATTGGCGCACTGGCCCGTGGCTCGCGGGTCTTGGGCCGTGACGATCTGGCCGCAGCGGCAGTCGCCGCCGCCAACTTCCTGCGCCGCGAGTTATGGGACGGGCAATCGCTGTTCCGCAGCTTCCGCGTGCGCCGCGGCCGCATCCCGGCCTTTCCGGCGGATTATGTCTTCCTCATCGCCGGCTTGATCGAACTCCACGCCGCCGAACCGGTCGGCGACTGGCTCGCCTGGGCACTAACACTCCAGCAAAAACTCGACTCCGACTTCTGGGATGCCACCCGCTCCGGCTATGTCATGCGGCCTGCGCTCGGTGGCAAGACACTCAGCGTCATCCGCGAGGATTACGATGGCGCGGAACCCTCACCCAACCACCTCGCCGCGGAAAACCTACTCAAACTCGCTTGCTTGTTAGATAACACGAATCATCTTGCCCGGGCCGAAGCACTCCTCCGCTGCGGCACGCCGGCCATGGAATCCCAGCCGTTTGCCGCACCGTTGTTGGTTGCTGCGTTGGATCTCCATCAGCGGGGCGTCATGAAAGTGCAGGTTCCCACATCCGTCGCGCCGGATGTGTTGGAAAAGTTGCGCGCCAGCTTCCTCCCCCGCGCCGTCCATACCCCCACCGCGGGCCGCATCGTCACGCTCTGTGAGGGCGTCATCTGCCGCAGCTTCGCTTGAGCCTCACGATCGGGCCACTGGAAATACCATGAATCTTCTAGTCATCCCCAATTGGTTGGCTATTTAACCGGCAACGAATATCGCCATGAATCAAGCCCTTTTTTTTCACCCTGCGGTCCGGCCACTGGCCCTTGCAACGGCCGTCACCCCAAATGTGATTTACTGGCAGTAATAAATGGTTTTCGTGTTCATCAGAAAACCATGCTGCTGCCGGGTTTCATCTTCGGCCTTATAATCCTGGCGGCCACGACCGCCGGGGCGCGCGGTGCCGGGCCGCAGCAGATCAACACCGACGGCGCGGGCCTGCGCCAGATCACGCGCGGGCCGTATCATGATTTCAATCCGGTGTATTACCCCGATGGGCGGATCGTGTTCTGTTCGTCGCGGGTCGAATCGTATTCCCTCTATCAGGATTTCCTTGCGGCGGCGCTGTTTTTCTGCGACGGCGACGGCGGCAACCTGCGCCGCATCGATTTCACCAGTCTTTGCACCAGCGCCCCGGCGGTGTTGCCGGACGGCACAATCCTCTGCACACGCTGGGAGTATCAGGACAAAAACATTTTCTCATGGCAGGGCTTGTGGTCGATCCATCCGGACGACCGGCAGTTGAAATTGTTTTTCGGCAACACGTTCACCATCAACAAGACGTACACACCGCAGTGCAGTGCTTGCCATCCACCGCTCGACGGAGAAGGTCGCCACAACCGCTGGATCAATCTCACCCGGCCGGAATCCAGCCGCCTGCTCAACGCCCACCTGACCCGACCTGCCGGCGGCTTGGAGTTGGCTGGCAAGGAACATGACCCGCCCGCGCGGATCTTTCCCGACCGCAACGATCCGGTCTATCAAGCGTTGTGGCAGGCGCTCGAAAAAGGCAAGGCGGCGCTGCTCGCCCGTCCCCGGATGGACATGCCCGGCGCGGTCCCGATCCCGCAAGAACGCAATTTCGGCAAAGTGTATTGACCGTCAAAACACTCACGGCGGGCGTACCGTTTCCAACCCCCGTTTTACCCGCCCGCCGGTCCGGCGCCGGGCTGTTTCATCACGAAATCCGAAATTGAATCCCTGAAATGGGGGATGGAAACCACGGATTACACGGATTTCACGGATTATTTGGTTTGGAATCTTTCACCATTTGCAACTTCGGAGAAGTTGCAAATGGAACCTATTTCAATCCGTGTAATCAGTGAAATCCGTGTAATCAGTGTAATCAGTGAAATCCGTGTAATCAGTGGTTAATCTAACTAACTACTGAGATCAAACTTCGGCTTTCAGGTTCATCGGCCTTCACTTCAAAAGCAATTTCCGCGCAGTAAATAAATCGCTGAATGCCAAAATTTTGTGTGCCATGGTCCGCCGATTGCCACTTCGTGGGAGATCACTGGTTTGTGCATTGTACCAACCCGAAAATCCGTTTCCCTACCCATCGCTGCCAATGTCTATATATGTGGGCGGGACGCCCGCACCCCCTGAGTTATTCGGGAAAGATCCAACGGCTGTCGAAACCGGGGATGGGCTCGCCATGTTGGATTTTCCAGTAGCGGTCGACGTAGCGCTCCACGCCCGTGCGATAGCTCAGGTCCGGCTTGGCATTGCGGGTCCATTGCAGATCCAATTGTTTGGCAGTGGCCGGCAAATCCAACATCCGATCCTTGGCTTCGACCACCCGGCCATCCACCTTCGCCGAGTGCAGGTCGATAAACCACGGGATGTGGAACCGCAAGGCGGCGGGTGCCTTGCGCCATTGCGCGTCAAGCCTAACCGTCGCGCCGCCGGCGGTGGCGTCGATGGTGTAGGAGAGCAAGCCGAAATCGGTCGGGGCCTTGCTCACCCGCACGCGGCGGCCGGGCTCCAGCCAGGTGGGTGCGAGGGCCGACGCGAGGTGCAGGACAGGCTCCTGCATATCCTCGCGCACCAGCATGTTGCGCAGGCACTCGTTGAAGCGTGCGGCACACCACCCGTGGGGCGGATAGTTGTTATGGAAATTGCGGTCGCGCCACGCCCAGATATCATATTCGAAGCCGGTGTGGGTGCTGCCGGTATGGACGAGGAACGAATAGAAGTCGGTGACCACCTCGCGGTCCATGCCGAGGGCCAGCAGGGTTTGCAGCACCTGGAACGTTTCGTAATGGTGGATGACGGTGTGCTCGGGTTGCGACCAATCAGGCTTCTGCGCCTCTTTGGCTTTGCGCACCTTGAAGGCGTTGTGCTCGTAGGTCATGATGCCTTCCTGATAGGCATAGTCGCGCACGGTCTTAACGGTGTTTTTCACCATCGGGTCACTGGCGGGGATCACGCCGAACGGATAGACACCACCCGAGGCATTCTCCCAGTCCATGCCGGCCAGCGGATCATCCAGGCCCGGCGGAATGTAGCCGCCGGTCTTGTCGGTGATGGCCTTGAGCCGGACCATGAACTTGGCCTTGTAATCATCATATATCTTGCGGAAGCGATTGGCATCCTCGTCCTTACCGACGGCAGTGGCCAACTCCGCGGCATCCTGCAGACCACGCAAAACCCAGAAGCTGTGTCCGGTGTAGTGACCATCGATGCGTTCGTTGTCATACGGACCCGAGGCCGGCCACAGCCCCCACGGGTCCTTCGCGGTTTCCGCCTCGAGTTTGGCGATGTGGCCGGGCACGGCCGGATAGACGCGTTCCACGAACGCGCGGTCGCCGGTGATCCGGTAATGGGCGGCCAGGGTCCACAGCGCCTGGCCCCAGGCATCCGGATGGGTCGCACGCAGGCCGCTTAGCTTGCCATTTTCATCCCTGAGCAAAACGTGCTCGATACATTGCGCGGCAACCTGCGTCAGGCCTAACATATCATAGGTATGGATGATGAAGGCGGCATCGCGGGAGAAGAACCGGTTGTATTGCACGTCACTGACCGTCTGGATGACGGTCTTGCGGTCCTCCTGCAAGTCGCGGGCCATGAGGTCATACATGAGCGAGGCTTTGTGCATGTCCATGACCTTCTGTTCCGGCACCTCGAACACACACTCCGGATTCAATTGTTGTTGCCAGAAGTGGCTGCTGCGTTCGAGGTAATCGTCGAACCTGGCATCAGCCACCGCCTTGACTTGCTCGGCCCGCGCGTCGGCCACCGGCACCCACGGCACGGTCAGATCGACCGCTGCCGACTGCCCCGCGGCCAACTGGATCACGAACTCGAAAGGTTCGACGTTGGAGGGCGCATCGATGACTTTCCAGCCGGACTTGTCCGGTTGATAGCAAAATATCAGGTGCTTGCTATCGGTCCGGTGGACCTCGCCGCCGTTGCGCACGTCGGTGGCATCCCACAATTTCCATGGCTGCCACGCCGCCTTGTCGATGAAGCGCTCAACCCACCACTGCGGCTCGGTGTGGTCGAAAAACGGTTGCCGCCACGCCGCCTCGTGGTCGTATACCCGGGCACCGATCGCCGCCCGTTGCGGGGTCTTGCCGGGATTGGTGACGGTGACGCGCACCATCCCTAACAAATTCCCCTGTGGATCCAGCCCGACCGGCGCGGCAAACGCCTTGACCCGGTATTCGATGCCGTCGAGCAAGGCCCCGTAGTTGATCACCGGCAGGCTGCCACCGTCGAGCGTGCGCACGCGGCTGTTGAGCCGCTTGAGCGGCGTGCCCGCCGACAAGGTCAACTCACCCCACTGGGCGCTGTAGGCCCCGTCGCCGGTCAGTTGGAACGCCTTGGGCGAGTCCATGAAGCCGAGCGCGTCACTGGGTGTGAGGAAATAGTTGAACGGCCCTTGCAGGTCGTGAGTGCGCTCGTCGACCCGCGCGTCGTGAATGTAGGTCTGTGCCGGCAATTCCATGGGGGTATAGGTTAGTAAGGCCGCGATCACCGCCCGGCAACCGCAGTTTAGGGTTGGGATATTCATAAATCAGCAGAGTGGTTGACCTTGTAAATTTGTTTTAGGTGCATGGCCTCAGCCGCGCGGTTTCCGTGTCTCGGCCAGCGCGCGGATCCAACGACCGTAGGCCCAGATCAGCGCGGCGGAAACCACGCCCACGAGGGCAAAAAGATACCAGGTGGACCCGATGTGGTGCGTCTGATAGAGCAGGCGCGTCAATGCCTCCGGCGTCTCCCCGGTGACCGCAACCAACTTGTGGAAGGCTTCGCCGACCGGCAGTGCGGCCTCGGTGACCTGGGTCGGATCGAGGCCCCGCTCGACCAACATTTGTCGGGAGAACACGTCCTTGTCGGACCAGTAATAATACAGCTGCGGGCCGACCTTGCCCTCGATGGTGCCACCGATAAGCATCGGTGCCTGCGAGAAGCCGATCCACATGGCCTTCTTGTCGGGCGGCGCGATATTGCCGAGAAACTCGCTGAATTTCGGGCTGGCGAGCATTTCACCCACACTGAAAATGATCATGGCCGCCACACAAAGCCAGGCCAGGCTGAACAGGCCCAACATGACAAGTGCGACCACCACCAGGAGGGTCCCCACCAGCAGGCTGTTGGTGGCACGCATCTTGGCGCTGAGGCCGGCGAACAGGAAACAGGTGAGCATGATGAGACCCGAGTTGATGTTGACGATGCCCTCGGGCTCTATTGTCAGTCCATCCTCCTTCATCCCCAACAAAAATTTGGCGACACTGCTGTGGGCGCCATCCGCACCAAACAATGACCGCACGATTTGACCCGTGTCAGACCAATCCTCGATATACTTCGGCAGCACGTCCCAAATCATCGGAAACATGAACCACCACAAGGTGAAGATAAGCAGATAGACATGCAGATGGGGTTTCTTGAGTTCCTGTAACGACTCCCGCCACAGGCTTGTCTCCATGACGTGGCCCGCCTGCACCTGGGCGCGGCGGGCCAGCCGTTCCTCCTTGCCGGGCTCCTTGTAGGTGACGAGCAGGAGGAAATTAATGCAGATCAAGGCGGCATTCGTGTAGAACACCAGCGACCATCCCAGATTCATTTGGCGCATGTGCAGGGCAACGAGCGGTCCAATCCAGCCTCCAATGTTCACCGTTTGATAGAAAACCCCCCACGCCACCGAGCTGTTGCGGCGGGTGCAACTGCGGATGAGCGTGCCCTGGATGCCCGGCTTGAATATCGCCGTGCCGAGGGCCAGAATCATCACCCCGGCAAAAAATCCCCAATAACTGTGAAACCATGCCATCACCAGGTAGCCCAAGCACTTGATCACGGTGGAGGCGAAAATCGTCTCCTTGTAGCCGTAACGGTCCGAAAGTCCGCCGGTGAACACCGACACCCCCGACCCAATCAAGCTCAAGGCAAACAACAGGGTGCCAAAGGTGGCCATTGTCTGGCCAAGACCACCGTCGATTTGGGCGCGCGTCACATACAAGCTGGCGACCGCGCGCACGCCGTAATAAGCCATCCGCTCGATCATTTCCATGCCACCAACAATCCAGAACACATAGCCGAGGCTGCCCAGAGCGGCCCACAGGCCGAGCTGCTTCACGTCATCCAGGGTTGTTTCGTGGTGGCTTTTCTCGGGATCGGGAGCATGGCTCATGGCCGAGGGATCGGTGAAAAGGCGTGTTTGATCAAGCCACAAATCACGCCATCACTCTTTCTCCGCCGCGCGTCGGATCTCCAACAACCCGGACGGCGGCACTTCCCACGCCTGCACCCCGGCACCGAGCACCTGGTTTTGCTCGCTGATTTGGGTGCCCTGACAGTCGCGGATCCGCACCATGGCAGGGCCGAACGCCTGCTCGAAGCGCAGCACCACCGCCGCTCCGGGTTTGGCATTGACCACGTCAATCTGCGGCGGCGCCTGCGGACCGGGCACCACCACCATATCCTGATAGATCGCGGCCACCAGCTTGTCCGGGGTCCGCGCCGCCACCACCGGGTAGTTTGCTGCGGGCGACACCGGCTGGAACTCGCCATCTAGCAGAACTCCGCGGTTATCCTTCCAATAGCGGAGCCAGAAGCCGATCATCTTGCGGTGCTCGGGTGAGACCTCGGCCAGCCGCACCGACAACTGCGGCACGCTGAACAACACGTTGAGAATCTGCAACGCGGCGCTTGCCACCGGCTCGTTAGGGTGCCACTCGATCATGTCGCTATGGACCGCAGTGTGGTCGGCGAGCAGGCGCAAATCGACGGTTTCCTTGCGGTTGAGCGGGCCGGCGTTCGGGCAATCGACGCCGCGGAGCATGTTGCCGTATTTGCGCATGAGCGGGCCGTTGTAGGGTTGGCGGAATTCGATGGCGATATCCGGCTTGAGTTTGCGCAGGCGGACCATGATGTCGGTGAACAGGCGGTCCACGGCTTCATCCACGGAGGCAAAATCGCGCCCGTTCTCGGCTGTTAGGACGGTGTTGCCCTGCGGCGCGAAGAGTTCGATGAAATCGAGCTTGAGGCCGTCGATGCCCCATTCTCGCACCGCCGTTTCGTAGAGGCCGATGAGGTATTCGCGCACTTCCGGGTAGCGCGGGTCGAGAATGTGCGCGTGCAGGCCTGCGCTGAACGCGAGCATCTTGCCCTCGAAGCGCTTGGCGGCGGCCGATTTCTCGCCGGCCATCGGCACGGCATACCAGAGCATGAATTTCTGTTTGAGCGCATGCACCTGATCGACAAACCCTTTCATGTCCGGGACGCGTTCCGGTTTCCAGTCACCGGTGAACGCGTAGGTGCGACTGCTATCAAGTGTCTGCCAGCCGTCGTCGACGATCACACCCTCAAGACCGAGTTCCGCGCCCAGGCGGCACTCGTTGATGATGGCGGCAGGATCAACGCTCTGGTGATAGCTATACCACGACGAGTAGAGCGGCACGCGCGCGGCCTCGGGCACGGGTGCAGGTTGATAGCCATCTTGCGCGGCCCACCAGCGCGCGGCGTCACGCAGCACCTTGTAAAACGGCTGCGGGCGGGTATCGATGCGGAAGGTGATCCGGTAATCCTTCATCGGCGGTTGCTTGCCGGCGAACAATTTCACCGAGGCATACATGTTCACATCCTCCTCCTTGACCCCGGCGCCCATGCTGACCGGGCGCAAGGCATCGGACACGGCGAGGGTCATCCGGTTGCCGTCATCCGGACCTAACAACATCATCAGGGGCGCGCGCAACACCGCCCGCGATTCGACGCCCACCCCCTGGCTATCATTGTTAGCCTTGGTATTGTCGGATACCCATGTTCCCGCGAGATCCACCGCCGGAAATTTCCATTTCACCTCAAGCGGCGGCGGGCTGGCCGCCTGCTCGGATGTTAGGACCAGCGTAGCCAGCAGCAGGTTGGCCTCGGGGCGATGCACTTCCCATGACGTGCGGAACGGCCCGGGATCTCCCGTGATGGCTAGATCGCTATCGGCAATGACCAGCGGCAGGGCGGCCGCGGCGGTGTTCGGAAAAACGCAGGTCAGGCAAACACCGGCCACCACGACAACAGCGGCGGTTCTGATTGATAGATGATGGATCATAAAATGGATGGATGGTTTGCCCCGCCCTGTCCGACAGGCTGCCGGGTGGGTCGCTGGGTGGACCAGCCTATTACGTCGACCACCCAGCGACTGTTTCAATCCGGGTAATCTGTGGTTAGTCCAGGCATCGGCGATGCTCATCAGCACGTCCGCATACTGGCCGTTGCCACCCCAAATGCGAATTTTGCGAGGGCTCGCGGTTTGGCCTTGCCATCGGTTGCGCAATGTCTATCTTGTTGACGTCTCCGCAGGTTTGGATATCGATTTCGATCGCGCCGAGCGGGAGGCGTTAATCTTAGCCATCGAACGACGTATGAAAAATCTCGAACGAATCGCCCTGCTGACGCTGACCACCGCGTATGCCGGTTACTTCATCCAACAAATTTTGCGCACCCATGCGGAACGCTTGTTCCGGTTGGCGGCCGGTGAATCCCCCTACGAGCGCACCCATCCCAAACCCCTCAGGATAAAAAAATCCTGAGTTTCCCGGGCTGATTCCCTGATCAGGACACGCCGCAGCGGCCAAGACGTGCCGCCACCCCAAGCTCCGCATGAGGAGCCAGCCACCGATCCCAAGGCAAAAGAAACGGATATTTGGCACGGATTTTGCTTTAACTTGGCGGGAATGCCTGCTTGGATGGGCTTGTCAAGCCGCTGGCCGCCATGTCCCAAGCCTCGCTCACCCAAGCTTTTTCCCAGCAACAGACCCTCGCGCCACAGATGCGCAAGAGTCTGGAGATTCTGCAGGCCGGGACGCTGGAGTTGTCCCAACTCGTGCGCCAGGCGCTCGAAACCAATCCAACCCTGGAAGACGTCAGCGAGGCGCTCTCCCTCGACGCGGACGCGCCTGATCCGCAAACCGCGGATTCGCTCGAGCACCTCAACGAGACGGACGACGACTGGCGCGACTCTAACATCATCAACGGCCACACCTCGCCGTGGAGCACCGATGACGAGGAACGCCGCCAACATTATTATGATTCGATCGTCACCCCGGAATCACTGCAGCAGCATTTGCAGCAACAACTCGACCTCTCGATGGTCGAACCTGCTGTCCGTCAAGCCGCGCAAGCCCTCTTGGGCAATCTTGACGCGCGTGGATTTCTCGATCTTCCGACGCAAGAGATCGGGACACGCCTGGGCTTGAAGGCACTGCCGCTGGCCACCGCGCTCAAGCTCGTGCAATCGTTTCATCCACCCGGTGTGGGTGCCTCAGGCCTTGCCGAGTCGCTGTTGCTGCAACTCGAACACAGCGGGCGCAAGGACAGCCTCGAATACAAAATCGTGCGCGATCACCTCGAAGCGCTCGCCCGCAAGCACTACCCGCAAATTGCCCGGGCACTGGGCACCAGTGAGGAACGCGTCGCCGAAGCGGCCGCCAGCATTGGCTGTCTTACCCCCAACCCCGGCGGCGAGTTTGACCCGACGGACAACCCTCACATTTTGCCCGACGTGATCATTGAGCGCGACATGAGCGGGCACTGGCTGGCGCAACTGACCAACGAGCATCTGCCGAACCTGCGCATCAATGACTTCTACAAGGACATGATCGGCCGCAGCGGCGTGGACGCCAAAACCCGTCACTACCTCCGCGATCGAATCAGCGACGGCCGCAGCCTGATCCGCTCCATCTCCCTGCGCCAGGAAACCATCCTCGCCATCGCTCACAAGATCATCGAGCACCAGGCGCCATTTTTGGAAAAGGGTCAGCGCCACCTGCGCCCACTGACCATGACAGCCATCGCCGACGAACTCAGCATGCACAACGCCACCATCTCACGCGCAGTGGCCGGCAAGTATGTGCTCACGCCGCACGGGCTGATGGAAATGCGGACGTTCTTCGCCTCCGGTTACCAAACACGGGATGGTGCGGAGGTGTCCAATACCGGCGTGCGCGAGGTCATCCAACAACTCATCGCACGCGAATCCCCCGCCAAACCGCTCACCGACGACGCACTCACCAAACAACTCGCCGCCCAAGGCATCAAGCTGGCCCGGCGCACAGTGGCCAAATATCGCGAGCAACTCAACATCCTGCCCGTCCACCTGCGCAAGGCGTGATATTCACAGTGCCTGCGGCAGCGTGATAAGGAAAGCGGTGCGCAGGCCCGGCGCGGACTGGCAGGTGATGATTCCACCGTGGGCTTCGACGGCCCGCTTGACAATGGACAGGCCAAGACCGGTTCCTTTGATCTCGTTTTGCGAGTGGTGTTTTTCCACCCGATAGAAGCGCTTGAAGATGAAGGGCAGGTCGGCGGCAGGAATGCCGATGCCGTTATCAATGATTTCGATGCGCAAGCCGGCGGCGGTTGTCTCACTGTGGATGGTGACCTGGAGACCGGGCTTGGGGTTTTGCTTGAGTGCGTTCTCGATCAGGTTGAAAAGAATCTGGGTCCAATAAAAGCGGTCGCCATGGAGGGTGACCGCGGGGTCGTGGACGTCGATGCGCACGCTGGCCTGCTGGGCTTGGATGAGCGATTCAAGGCGCTCGATGATGTCCTGCACACACTCACCTAGCGAGAAGTCTTCCATGCGCAGCGTGGCGGCATCACTGCTTTCGATGCGCGAGATGAGCAGCATGTCCTCGATGATGCGGGTGATGCGCCCGGTGTGCTTGCGCATGATGCCGAGGAATCTCAACGCGGTGGCCCGGTCATCCAACAATTCAGGCGCTTCCAAAAAGGTTTCCAAATAACCATCGACCAGGGTGATCGGGGTGCGCAGTTCGTGGGAGGCATTGGCGACAAAGTCCTTGCGGATTTGCTCGAGCTGGTGCTCGGCTGATAGATCGCGCAACAGGATGCGGATGTGCGGTGGGCCGTCGGCTTGGGCTATGGGCGCGGCATCGACCCGCCAGACGGAGTCCCCGCTGGACGCGTCCTGACTGCGCGCGGGGGCGGCTTCGGCGGGAAGCTGGATTTGCGCGACGGCGGGCTTGCCGGTGTCGCGGCATTCCATATAGGGCGCGGCAAGCCGGGCGTCGCGCAAGGTTTCCAAGACCGCGCGGCCGGTGAGCTGGGCCGGTCCCAACAAATCGATCGCGGCCTGGTTGCAATGTTGGATAACTCCCTGGGCGTCGGCGATGAGGAAGGCGTCGGGAAATGCGTTGAGCAGGCTGTCGCGCTCATTCTGGGCGGAGGCGAGCACCCGCAAATCCTGAACGTGCTGGCTTTTTTGCGGATGGCACAGGCGGCGGATGAGCACGCGCTGCCGCACCCCCCATCCAAGAAGGCAGAGGATGGCGAGGCAGAGAAGGAGCGTGTGCAAATTCATGGTTGGCGCGGCGGCAGGTGCACCCTAGCCGAGGCTGGCGTAGGAATCAATGCAATCCGCGTGGCTGCGCCGAGGCGTGGTCATGGCGGCGCGTGGTCACTCGCGCACTGGCTCGTTTCCGGCGGCAGTCCGGAAGAAAATGACGCGCAGGGGACGAGAGGCGGGCTTGGCATGATAGGAGTGTATCAAAAAAGATACCCGTCTCAAGTGGTGGTTTCAGTATTGTCACGGTCGAATGCGATTTCGGCGCCCTTTATCTCGGCAAAGCAGACCTCGTCCGCGCCAAGCAAACCGCCGGACGCCTTCAAGACCTCGCCGATCTGGACGAAATCCGCCGCGCCGACGACCCTCGCTTGTAGCGGCGCTCAATCCATTCGTTAGATTGCGGTGGATTACGGCGGCGGCGCGCTGCGCATGACATAGCCGGTGCCGCGGGCGGTTTCCAGGCAATCGGCATAGGCCCCGAGTTTGACGCGCAGGCGTTTGATGTGGGTGTCGAGGGTGCGGGAATTGGCGGCGTCGCTGTAGCCCCAGACAGAGCGCAGGAGTTCCGTGCGTTCGCAGGCTTGGTTGGCATGCTCGCAAAGGTATTGAAGGAGCTTGTATTCGGTTTGCGTTAGATCGAGCGGCTGGTTGTCGGCGTAGCAGTGGAGGCTGGCGGGGTCGAAGCGAAAGTGGCCGGCGCTCAGCGTGTCACGCGGAGCTGCGGTCTCGACGCGCTTGAGCACGGCTTTGATGCGCAGCAACAGTTCTTTGGGCGAGAAGGGTTTGGTGACGTAATCATCGGCACCGAGCTCCAGGCCGGCGACGCGGTCCTCGGTCTGGGCGCGGGCCGTGAGCATGATGACGGGAGTGTGCAGGGTGCGCGGGTCGCGGCGCAGTTCCTTGAACACGCGCACGCCATCCATAGCCGGCAACATCAGATCTAACAGCACCAGAGCTGGAGACGCGGATTTGGCCAGAGCCAGACCTGCGATGCCATCATGGGCGAGGATGGGCGTGTGGCCATCGCGCAGCAAATGCAGGGCGATGAGATCCGCAATGTCGGTTTCATCTTCGATGACGAGAATGCGGCTCATGGCGGTGGCGGGTCGGATTCAAGTGCTTGTTTGCGGTACTCGTGGCGGATGTCTATGGCGCACTCAAGGAAGACGGTTTCCTCGCCGATGTTGACGGAGAGATCGCCGATGCGCTCGAGCGAGCGGGCAATGAAAATCAGGTGAAGCCAGGCATCCGAGCGACCACTCGCGGTTTCGAGTTGGCTGCTGAGACTGCGGGCAAGTTGTTTGTGGAGGCGGTCGAGTTCCTTGTCCTTGGCGTGGAGCGCCTGGCCGAGGACCGGGTCGTGATTGGTGTAGGAATCCAAGGCATCGCGCAACAAGGCATAGGTTTGGGCGTAGAGGGGTTCGAGCCACTGGACTTCCAGCAAGGGTTGGTTCTTGTTGATTTTGCGGGCGCGCTTGGCAATGCTCACGGCATGATCGGAAATGCGCTCGAGATTGGTGCTGATTTTCATCGACGCGATGATGAGGCGCAGATCGGTGGCGACCGGATGGAAGCGGACGAGGATTTCCATGCCGATCTGGTCGACCTTGCGCTCGAGTTCATCCACATCCGAGTCTGCGGCGATCACGGTGTTGGCCAGATCGGTGTCTGAGCGCAGCAGGGCTTGCATGGCCTGCTCGAGGTTCTGGCGGGCCAGGGTGGCCATCGTCAGGAGATCTTCCTGAAGGCGCCGGATGGCGTGGTCGTAATCGCTGAATATGTGTTGGGGCATGGGAGCTGAAGAGTAGTTGGTTAATAGTTATCGGTTATTGGGGAGAGACAGAAGACCGTCTCACTGCAAGACAGAAGACAAAAGAAAAGAGGATGGGACGAATGAGACTGATAGGAACGATGGGACATATTTCTGCTCTTCTGCTCTTCTGTCTTCTGTCTTCTGGTCTTCTGTCTTCTGGTCTTCTGTCTTCTGTCTTCTGGTCTTCTGTCTTCTGTCTTCTGGTCTTCTGTCTCTACCCGAAGGTTCCCCTGAGGTAATCTTCGGTAAGTCTGCGGGCGGGGTTGCTGAAGAGTTTGAGGGTGTCCGAGAATTCGATGAGTTCACCCAGATAGAAAAAGGCGGTGTGATCGGAGACACGGGCGGCTTGTTGCATGCTGTGGGTGACGATGATGATGGTGTAGAGCTGCCTGAGTGTCCGGATCAGGTCCTCCACCTTGGCCGTGGCAATCGGATCCAGCGCACTGCAGGGCTCGTCCATGAGGATGATGCGGGGTTTGACGGCGAGGCTGCGGGCGATGCACAGGCGTTGTTGCTGACCACCGGAGAGGCCGAGGGCGGACTCGTGCAAGCGGTCCTTGACTTCGTCCCAAAGGGCAGCGGCGACCAACGCTTCCTCGACCGCCTGTGTGAGGATGCTGCGGCCGGCCAGCCGGTGGAGTTGCAAGCCGAAGGCGACGTTGTCAAAGATGCTGCGCGGGAACGGGTTGGACTTTTGAAAGACCATGCCGACCTCACGCCGGAGTTTGACCACATCCACGGTGCGGTCCTGGATATCAATACCGCCGATGTGGATGGTCCCTTGAGTGACGCGGGCACCGGGGATTTCATCGTTCATGCGGTTGAAGCAGCGCAGCAAGGTGGATTTGCCGCAACCGGATGGCCCAATGAAGGCGGTGACCTGCCGCTCCGGAACGTCAAGCGTAAGGGCCTTCAAGGCACAGGCGTGCCCGTAATGGAAGTGCATGTCGCGCACTTGAATCGAGGGCGGCTGCGGTGGCGAGGACGGGAGGGACACGGAAGGGGGGAGAGTTATCAGTTATTAGGGAAGAGACAGAAGATCGCTTCGCTGCAAGACAGAAGACAGAAGACAGAAGACAGAAGACAGAAGACAAGAGAAAGAGGTGCCGCTGCGTCCAGTCTTCTGTCTGGGAGCATAGCGGTCTTCTGTCTTCTGTCTTCTGTCTTTATCCATGTCTCTATCCGAAGGATCCAGTGACATAGGCGAGGGTTTGTGGGTCGTGAGGGGTTTGGAAAATTTGCAGGGTGGGCCCGAATTCGACGAGTTTTCCAAGATACATGAAAGCGGTGTGATCGGCACAACGGGTGGCCTGTGCCATATTGTGGGTGACAATGACTATGGTGTATTGCTCTTTCAACTGGTGCAGGAGTTCCTCGATCTTGAGGGTGGCGATCGGATCGAGTGCAGCGCAGGGTTCGTCCATGAGGAGGATGTCCGGTTGGCTGACGATAGCACGAGCTATACACAAGCGCTGCTGCTGGCCACCGGATAGACCCATGGCACTGCTGTGCAGGCGGTCCTTAACCTCATCCCACAGGGCGGCGGAGCGCAGCGCGGTTTCGGCACTCTCATCGAGTTGGCTGCGCTTGCGAATGCCGCTCAACCGCAAGCTGTAAACCACGTTCTCATAGATGGATTTCGGGAACGGGTTGTATTTTTGGAAGACCATGCCCACACGGCGGCGGAGTTCCTGGAGATCAATATCCGGCCGGTTGATATCAATGCCATGAATATGAACGGAACCGGCGGTGATGCGGGCACCGGGGATGCGGTCATTGATGCGGTTGAAGCAACGCAGCAGGGTGGTCTTGCCACAACCGGATGGACCGATGAAGGCGGTGACCTGACGCGCGGGCAGGTCGAGGGTGACGTTGTGGAGCGCCGGCTTCGTTTGATAGGCGAAGCATAGCCCGTCTATCCGGATGGCCGGAGACAGCGGATCGGTATAGCTTGTTAGGTCGGTCACCATTTGAGTTTGGCGCGAAGTTTGGCCCGCAACAGCATCGAACCGAAGGAGAGCGAGGCCACCAGGATAAGGAAGACAAAGACCGAGCCGTATTGGGCGCGCTGGGTGTATTCGGAGGCCGGGATGCGTGCGGCCAGGGTGTAGATGTGATAGGGCAAGGCCTGCACCTGCGACGAGAGCACATCGAAGGGATTGGCCAGGGATTGCCACGGCAGGTCGTCCTTGGCGGCAACTGCGGCGGTGAACATGATGGGCGCGGTTTCGCCCGCGACGCGGGTGATGGCCAGCAAGGACGAGGTGAGGATGCCGGGCATGGAGAATGGCAGGACGCAGGTGCGGATGGTTTGCCAGCGGGTGGCACCCATGGCCAGCGAGGCATCCCTGAATCCTTGCGGCACGGCGCGCAGCGATTCTTCCGAGGCGGTGATGATGACCGGCAGGATCATGCAGGCGAGCGTGGCGCAACCGGCCATCAGCGAGGAGTTCCAGCCCTGGAAACTGAGCACCGCATCGCCAATAAACAACGGCAGCGTGAGCAACGAGCGGTCCGATGGCGTGCTGGTGATGACCGGAACGGCCAGCACAAACACCGAGAAACCGAACAAGCCGAACACAATCGAGGGAATGCCCGCGAGATTGAGGATGGCTATGCGCACCGCGTGGATGAACGGACTTTGCCTGGCGTATTCCGACAGATAGATGGCGGCACTCACGCCGAAAAACAACGCCAGGACCATCGAACCTATGGTGAGCAGCGCCGTGCCGACAATCGGGCCGATGATGCCACCCCCGGAATACGAAAATGTCTGCTCGTTGTAAATCGGCGCCTCCCCGTGGCTCTTGACGTAATCGCTGTATTGGGAGGCGGGCAACTGGTGGCGCAGGCCCTGGGCATCGTCAAAGACATGCAGGGTCTCGTTCTTATCCAGCAGGAACCCGAGATCCACAAAGGGGGCCTTGGTGGTGAACAGAACGGGCGCGCCATCCTTGGTGATCTTGAAAAACAACAGGGCTGCGATAATGACAATGCAATAGGTGACAATCCCTAACATTAAACGCACTGCAAGGTCCTTGAAGTGGCCCTTTGGCAGGCCCTTGCGGATCAATGATTCGGGATCGTGCATGGCAGATAAATGTTAGTGCTGGGTCCGGCTGACGAACTTGTGGGCCGTGGCATTGATGCCAAGCACGATGGCAAAGAGGAGAATGCCGACGACAAAGAGCGCGCGGTAGTGGACGCTGCCGAGCGGGACCTCGCCGAGCTCCTGGGCGATGATGCCGGTGAGCGTGTGCGACGGCTGCAGAAACGCGCCAATGCCGCTGGAGAAATCCGGGATTTTGATGCGGTTGCCGGCGACCAGCAGGACCACCATGGTTTCGCCGATGATGCGGCCTAAACCTAGCAGGACAGCGGCGAGGATGCCGGAGAAGGCGGCGGGAATAACCACGCGGAAGGACGTCTGAATGCGGGAGGCACCGAGCGCGTCGGACGCTTCCGAGTAGGCGGAGGGGACGTTGTTAAGAGCATCCTCGGCGAGCGAAAAGATGGTGGGAATGCTCATCAAGGCGAGCAGGCAGCCGGCCGTGAAAATGTTAAGCCGCTCTTCGATCGGAAAGCCCGGAACCCATGCCAGCGAATCGAGTTGCGATAGATCCCGCAAAACACTGCCGAAGACCAGAATGCCGATAAAACCAAGCACCACCGAGGGAATCGCCTGGATGAACTCAATGACGGGTTTGACGATTGCTTGCTCGTGGCGCGAGGCGAATTGGTTGATATAGATGGCGGCACCGACGCCGGAGGGAATGGCGAGGCAGAGCGCCACGACGGAAATCATAATGGAGCCGACCAGCAAGGGCAGGATGCCGTAGAAATCCTGCCATTCGCCACCCGTGACCCAGTCCTTGCCGGTGAGAAAGGACCGGATCGCAGCGCTGAGCGGCACCGGCGTGTCATGCCGCCACTGGCTGATTTGTTGCGGAGCCTGCTCGAGAGCGGTTAGAAAAAGCGGCGCCGCCTTGCGTGCGGCACGCAGCAGGCGCTCGGCTTCGGGCTGGGACAGCGACGCCGGGAGCTTGGTGAGAATGCCGGCGCAGGTTTGGTGCAGCGCGTCGTGGGCGGCGATGCAAGCGGGCTTGCGCAACATCAGGATTTGCATGGGGCCCTCGATGTCGGGCTTTTCAGCGAGCGAACTGCGGGCATCCGCCATGAGTCTCACCCGTGCGACAGGATCCTTGGCATTGGCGGCCGCTGCCAACAGGGTCTTGCGATCCTTCTCCAGGATGTCCGCGTTTTGAATCGCCTCCTTGGTGGCGGTGACGGCCGTGGTCATCTCAGACACCAGCGCGGACAGGTCTGAGCCGGTCCCCTCGAAGGAATCAATGGTGGCGCGCAAGCCGGCCAAGGGTTCAGCTTGCACTTGTTGGGCCGCGGAGTATTGCGCCGCAAGCGTGGCGACCAACGGCGGATCGTCCTTGTCGGTGACGTCGCGGCTGCCCAGCGCGTCGGTGAGAGCGGCACGCTCCGTAGTTGTTAGATGGGGTGTGGGCGGCAGCTTGATGAGGGCGGCGCGGACGTTGGCCGCATGGTTTTTCCTCAGCGTGGCAAGCATCTCCGAGGCGGGGTCGATGCCGGCAGTCAAATTGTTGAGGATGAGCTCACGGGTGGCGGAGGTTTGGTCGGAGAACGCGTTGAAGAGAGCCGCCGCTTCCCGGGAGCGTTTCAATTCCCGCGCGCAGCGGCCGTTGATCTCGGCGTAGTAGGTGCGGTTGAGAACACTGGCCAGCTGTTCGTGGGCGGTGAGGTTGTTGCGCGACAGATCGACGAACTCGAGGCCGGCGATGCGATAGACTTCCAACTCGCGGCGGTAGCCGGGGAAAAAGCCGAGGCCTTCCTTGAGCAGGAAGACGATGATGAGCACGAGAATGACAATAGTCAGGCCGGCATTGGAGGCGAAGAAAAACCGAATTGCCTTCTCCAGGGAGAATCCATCCTTGCTTAAGCGGTGGGGCACTGGGTCAATCTTTAACATGCGCGATGATGGGTTTCCAAGAAGAGCTACATGAGGTTAGACAAGCAGATTACTGACCAGGCCTTGGTTTAGACGGCGCCTAGAGAATGTTACACACTCGGACAAAGAGAACCACTGATTACACTGAGAACCACTGAATTCACTGAAAATATCAAAAAATCAGTGTTCATCTGCGGGTATCTGCGGTTCATTTTTCCCTTATGGGATATGAGGTTTATTGAGAAAGCGCGCATCGAAGAGTGTGCGGCAGGATGCCGCACACTGCCGGCGGGACGCCGGCGCTCCCCGATTTCAAATCACAGATCCTTGACCGGGATGAAGCCGACGTGGCGCACGATGTCCTGACCGGCGGCGGATTCAATGTAGGTCATGAACGCGGCGGCCTCAGCCGTAGGCTTATCCGGCGCGTAGAGGAAACAAGGGCGGGAGTAGGCGTAGGCCTTGGCGTTTTTGGCCAGCGGTTCGATGTCATCGATGGCCAGCGCCTTGGTGCCGGCGGTCTTGGCGTAGGCCAGGCCGACGTAGCCAATGCCGCCTAGGTTCTTGGCGACTTCCTGGGCGATTTGTTCGTTGCCGGCCATTTTGAGCGAGCTGGACGGATAATCGCGACCGCCCATGGCGAGTTTCTGCCAATCCTTGTAGGTGCCGGACGAGGTGTTGCGGGTGTAGATGGAGATTTTCCCAGGAGCACCACCGATTTCCGACCAATCCTTGATTTGACCGGTGAAGATCTTGGCGACCTGGGCCTTGGTCAATTTGGCGACGGGGGAATTCTTGTTCACGATCACGCAGATCATGTCATAACAGATCTGGTGCTCCTTGATGTAAACGCCCTTGGTGCGGCAGAACGTGCGCTCTTCATCCTTGACCTTGCGCGACGACATGCCGATTTGGGCGGTGCCATTGGCCAGGGCAGGAAAGGCTGTGGTGGAACCTTCCGCGGCAATCTCGAATTTAACGCTCGTGTTGCCGGCGGCTTTGAAGCCTTCGGCGAGCTGCGGGACGAGCTTGGCACCCAGGGTGTCACTGCCCTTGAGGCTGAGGGTTTGGGCGTTGGCCACGGCGAGCATGGCGGCGGCGGTGAT
>JBAXPF010000036.1:0-20063 GCA_037132955.1 Verrucomicrobiota bacterium
GGGTGAACACGATCAACAGCAGGGCCAAGCCCATCAGAGCCAGCCCGACGGCGATCATTCCAAGGATCGACACATAACCCATAACGGCGACCATGCGGCCACCCCAACATTGTATTTTGGCAATCAGTTCTTGATTCATGACCCGGCCAGCATCGCCCGCCCGTGTGAAGACCTCATGCGGCTTGCATGAAAAATTGGTGAGTTTATCCGGCACGCATGTGGAATGGCTGGAGGCCGGAGGCGCCGAATTGAGTGCCGCATATCGTCTCTCGCGAAATTGGGTGGGGGGCGGAAGTTTTTCACCCTGACAGCGCAGAATGTGCAGCATGCGGCAGAAAGTGCGGGAAGTGCAGAATGCACAATTACGTAGAATATGCTTGCAATCCCCACAGTCAGGGCTAGAAGCGCCGAGAGACAAACACTAACCCCAAAATCAAACAACCATGAAATCCATCAAGAATCTGACCCGCTTCACCTATGAAACGTCCGCCTTCCAAGGCTGGCGCCTATCCGTCAGCCGTGCGGGAGCCGTTTTCACCAAGTATTTCTCTGACAAGAAATTCGGCGATGAAAAGAAATCGTTCGCTGCGGCGCAGGTGGCCTTGGCCAGCGTGAAAGAAACTCTGGAGGGCGCCAAGCGGGTCAACGGCAAGCACACAGCGACCACCATCCGCAAGGTGGAAAAACAGCTGGAACAAGCCTGAGCCCACTGCCTAACCGAAGATGGCTGACAGCCATGAAAAAGGGCGGGAAGCGAATGCTTCCCGCCCCTTTGTTTGGGGGGTGATATCGTGGATTATTTGTCGGCGGCGGGTTTGCCCTCACCGCGACCCTTGGGGTGCAATTCCTTCAGCTTTTCCTTTTGCTCAGGCGTGAGGACGGCTGCAACTTCCTCCATTTGCGCCTTGAACAAGTCGCGCAGCGCCGTCTTGTCGGCATCGGTTAGATTTTCGCGCCCCTTGGTCATGAGTTCTTTGAACTTGGGAGCGTTCTTGTCATAGATCGCCTTGATCTTGGCCTGTTGGTCGGCGTCGAGGCCGAGTTTCTCGGTCAGGAGCTTGAGCCGGGCTTCCGGGTCCATGTGGCGGCCACCCGCGTGGCCTGCGGGACGGGCTGCACCAGCGGCGGGGGCTGGATTGGTGCCGGCGGCTGGCTGATCCTGGGCGATGGTGGTGGATTGGAGGGCGAAGAGCGCGGCGGCGCCGAGACTCAGGGTAAGTGTGAATGTTTTCATACGGCAGGGGAACCCCTCAATCGTGGAACGGTTGCGCGAAATTTTTCTTTCCCCACCGGGGATTCCTGATTTGACTCAGCGCATGCCCATGAAAATCGCCCTCATCCCTAACATCCAGCTCGGCGTCGTGCCGACCCATCTGAAATTTGTCGGCGGGCTGGTCCCGGATGCTGGCGGCAAATTGGCACGCGATGCCGCGGGGGAGATGCGGATTGTTGCAGGAATGAAGGAACTCTGCGAGATTTCGGCAATCAAGCCGAGCCGGGTGCAAGTTTCGTTCTTCCCGGGAACGGATTGGGCGGACCGCGATGAGCTCATCCGCGGTCTCAAGGCACTCGACCTCGAAGTGGATTTCATCCTCATGGTCGGCGGCGTCAATCCGATGCATCCGGCGGATGAAGACGGCGTCGTCGCGCAGTTGGTGCCCAACCTCAAGGCGGCCATGGCCCATGGTGCGAGCCATGTTTCCTCCACCTCCATCGAGGGATGGATGAGCCAATCCGACACCCGCCTCAACGGAGCGGAGTTTGAGGCGGCGATCGCGCAAAACGTCAAAGTCCACCTCCGCGCGTATGACGAGGCGGGGCTGGCGGGATCCAGCGTGGAAAACTGGCACATTGAATTCTTGCGGCCCGGCGAATTCAAGACCTTCACCAGCTTGGAACGCGGATGGGCCTTCGTCAGCGCCGCTAACAAAGCCCTCGGCAGAAAATTCTTCAAGCTATTGGTCGATGCCGCCCACTGCGGGGATTCCGGCCTGAGCATCGCGGAAAACGCGGCCCTCATCGCCCGCATCGGGGCCGCGGGTGAACTCGGCATCTTCCATGCCTCCGCCAAAACCACGCGCGGTTGCCTGTCCACCGACGACGGTTGGATAGGCGCACTGCTGACAGCCATGGCGCAAACCGGCGAGCTGCGCCAGGTATTCGTCGAGATCTTCGATCACGCGGATGCCGCGCTCGAAAGCCTCCGCCAGCTCGATCCGGGCCACGGCATCGATACCCGTGACGGCCGCAGCTACAACCAGGTGGCCGCCGACGGCTTGGCCGACATTGCCCGCCGCCTCAACAATCTTGCTGCCCGTGGCATCCTCAAAGCCTGAAACCCACCCAACCGCAAACCTGCAACTTTGTTCCCGAAGCATTGTTCCTTGCGTTATCGGGAGGGACGGGTAGGTTCCGCGGCAAGCAGGCTCGCTGTCCCCCATCCGGGACTGCTCCTGCCCACAATCCTGCCCACAATCCTGTCCAAGCAAATTCCTAACAAACAAACGATGAAACTCCTCCCCACCTTTCTCGTCGCCGCGCTGACGGCGACCACGCTGTCGGCCGCGCCGAAAAACCTGCTGGTGATCACCACCACCACCGGCTTTCGACACAGCTCAATTCCGAATCTGGAAAAGATGCTTGCGCAACTCGGCCAGCAAAGTGGTGAATTCACGGTGGACTATGTGCACCAACCGACCGGCAAGCAAGGTGACCCGGTCTGGCAGCAAGCGCTTAAGGATGCGCTGCAGAAGCTCTCACCGGAATCGTTAAAAAATTACGATGGGGTGGTTTTTGCCAGCACCACGGGGGATCTGCCGATTCCCGACCCGCAAGGCCTGGTGGACTGGATCAAAGCCGGGCACGCGTTCATCGGGATTCACTCGGCGAGCGACACGTTCCACAAGTGGCCGGAATATGCGCAGATGCTGGGCGGTGAGTTCAAGGGGCACGGCGCGCAGGTTGGCGTGGAATGCCTCAACGAAGACCCGCAGCACCCGGCCAACGCGCATCTGGGCAAGACCTGGACGATTGCGCAAGAGGAAATCTACGAGTTCAAAAACTACGATCCGGCGCAAGTGCATGACCTGCTCATTCTCGACAAGCATCCGCAAAACAAGGCCCCGGGGCATTTCCCGGTGACCTGGAGCAAACCGTTTGGCACTGGCAAGATTTTCTACACCTCGCTAGGTCACCGCGAAGATCTCATCGATACGGACCCGGAGCTCAAGGACCGCAAGAACTCCATTGAGATCAGCAAGGCGTATCAGCAGCATATCCTCGGCGGCATCGAGTGGGCGCTGGGCTTGAAAGCGACCGCACCCAAACCTTGATCCCGTCCACTTTGCTCACAGCCGCAGGCAACATGCGGCGGCACAAGATGCGCTCCGCCCTCACGATCCTGGGCGTCATCATTGGTGTGGCGGCGGTCATCGCCATGACCGAGATCGGGGAGGGCTCAAAGGCGGCCATCGGCAAAACCATCGCCAGCATGGGGGCCCACAAAATCCCCATATTTCCTGCTGCGGCTAACAACAACGGCGTGAGCCAGGGTGCCGGCACATTCCAAACCCTCAAACCCGGCGACGTGGACGCCATCGCCCGACATTGCCCGGCCGTCACCGTGGTCGTGCCCTTGGTCTGGTCCCAAGCCCAAGTGGGTTACGGCACACGCAATTGGTCGCCGCAGCGCCTCACGGGAACCGCGCCGGACTATCTGGTCACGCGGGATTGGGACCTGGAGGAAGGCGCCTGTTTCTCCGATGCCGACGTCAGTTCAAGCAGCGCCGTCTGTCTGATCGGCACCACGGTGAAACGTGAACTATTTGCAGACGAATCGCCCATCGGCAAAATCATCCGCATCCGCAGCGTCCCCTTCCATGTGGTCGGTCTGTTAGGCAGCCGCGGTGCTGACATGACCGGCCAGGACCAGGACGATGTGATCATCGCCCCGTGGACGACGATCAAGTTCCGCATCAACGGCCTGGGGGGCGGAGCTGCCAAGTCCGGTGCCCCCACCCCATCCGGCAGTTACTCCACTCACAACCTCTATCCGGCACCCACGGCACTTTATCCCCAGGTGTCGGCCGCGCGCTTGATCAATAGGCCGCAACCGGCGGGACAGATGAGCATCGACATGATTCAGGCCAAGGCGGCCAACACCGAACAGGTGCCCATCGCCATCAAACAGATCGCCTCCGTCCTGCGTGAGCGCCATCACCTGGCCGACGGGGATGCGGATGACTTCAAGATCCTTGATATGACCGAGGTGGCCCGCACTTCGGCGCGGACAGCTGAATTGATGGGGGCCTTGTTGCTCGTCGTGGCCGCCATCTCGCTCGCCGTGGGCGGCGTGGGAATCATGAACATCATGCTCGTTTCCGTCACCGAGCGCACCCGTGAGATCGGCCTGCGCATGGCTGTGGGCGCCCGCCGCCACCACATCTTGCGCCAGTTCCTCTTGGAAGCATTCTTGTTATGCCTCGCCGGTGGCACGCTCGGCATAGCCGTCGGCCGCGGCACATCCGTGCTTGTCCGCGAAATCCAGCATTGGCCGACTGAAATGTCAGTGCCGGCGATCCTGATATCCGTCATGGTCGCAGGCGCTGTGGGTATCATCTTCGGCTTTTACCCGGCTTGGAAGGCCTCGCGGCTTGATCCGATCGAGGCCCTCCGGCATGAATAGGCGCGCATTCCCGCAAGTCATAACGCACCTCTGCTGTTCTTGTTTTTTGCTATCGCCGTCCTGGGATCCTGCATGACAGACTCCAGCTGGCGGCCGTCCAATCCAGCGCCATCTATCGAACACAACAATCCCATGAAGGCCCTTGTCAAAGCCAAAGCAGAGCCCGGCCTGTGGTTGCGGGACGTTCCCGAACCCAGCGTCGGCATCAATGAGGTTCTCATCAAGGTGCATAAAACCGGCATTTGCGGCACCGATCTGCATATCTACAACTGGGACGCCTGGGCGCAAAAAACCATCCCGGTGCCCATGGTGGTCGGGCATGAGTTCGTGGGTGAAGTCGTCCATGTGGGCTCGAATGTGAGCGACTTTCACCCGGGAGAAATCGTGAGTGCCGAGGGGCATGTGGTGTGCGGTCGCTGCCGCAATTGTCTGGCAGGCCGCCGCCATCTCTGTAAGGAAACCGTGGGCATCGGCGTGAACCGCACGGGAGCATTCGCCGAATTCATCAGCGTGCCCATGACCAATGTCTGGCATCATGCGCCTGGCGTGGATGAAGAAGTCGCGTCGATTTTCGATCCCTTTGGCAATGCCATGCACACGGCGCTGTCATTTGATCTGTTAGGGGAGGACGTGCTCATCACCGGTGCAGGCCCCATCGGGTTGATGGCGGTGGCCATCGCCAAGCATGCGGGGGCCCGGCATGTGGTCATCACCGATGTCAACGACTACCGCTTGAACCTCGCAAAAACGTTGGGCGCCGACGTCGCGCTCAATGTCACCCATGGCAGTCTCGCCGAGGTGCAAAAACAATTGCAGATGAAGGAGGGCTTCGATGTGGGCCTGGAAATGAGTGGCCATCCGGCGGCTTTCAGCGGGATGATCGATGCCATGTGCCACGGCGGCAAAATCGCCATGCTGGGCATTCCCTGCGAGCCGATGCCGATCGATTGGAACAAGGTTATTTTCAACATGCTCACCCTCAAGGGCATCTATGGCCGTGAAATGTATGAAACCTGGTATAAAATGACCGTCATGCTGGAAAGCGGATTGGATATCAAACCCGTCATCACCCATCGCTTCGGAGCCGATGAGTTCCACCGCGGCTTCGAAGTCATGCGGTCCGGCAGGTGTGGCAAGGTGGTGCTCGACTGGTCTGTCTTTCAATGACGCCCCATAGACGATTTTCATGACTGCCTATTGCAAATTCCAATCCCACGTTGCCAGTCAACTGGACGCCATGCGCGCGGCCGGCACCTACAAACGCGAGCGCACACTCACCACGCCGCAGGGGACCCTGGTGGCAACCACGGATGGCGTGCCCGTGCTCAACATGTGCGCGAACAATTATCTGGGCCTGGCGCAGCATCCCGCGGTGCGGCGTGCCGCGCATGAGGCGCTGGACCAATGGGGTTATGGTCTGGCCAGTGTGCGTTTCATCTGCGGCACGCAAGGTGTCCACAAGGAGCTCGAAGCGGGCCTGAGCGATTTTCTTGGCACCGAGGAAACCCTCCTCTACGGTTCCTGCTTTGATGCGAATGGCGGCTTGTTCGAAGCGCTGCTGGGGCCCGAGGACGCGGTCATCAGCGATGAACTCAATCACGCCTCCATCATCGATGGCGTGCGCCTTTGCAAGGCCCGGCGGTTTCGCTATACCAACTGCGACATGGCGGATCTCGAAGCCAGGCTCATCGATGCCGATGCGCAAGGTGTTCGATTCAAACTGATAGTCACTGACGGGGTGTTTTCCATGGATGGTTTCATCGCGCCCCTCAAGGCGATCTGCGATCTGGCGGACCGATACCATGCGCTGGTCATGGTGGATGATTCGCACGCGGTGGGCTTCATGGGCCGGCATGGGCGTGGCACCCATGAATTCTGTGACGTCATGGGCCGCATCGACATCCTTACCGGCACCCTGGGGAAGGCTCTCGGGGGTGCCAGCGGGGGTTACACCAGCGGACGCCGGGAAATCATCGAAATGCTTCGTCAGCGGTCTAGGCCCTATTTGTTCAGCAATACCCTCGCCCCCATGATCGCGGGCGCATCCCTGGAGGCACTCCGGATTTTAAATCAATCGACCGCATTGCGCGACACCCTGGAGGCAAACACACGCTATTTTCGTCAGGCGATGACTGCGGCGGGATTCGACATCGCGCCCGGCGAGCATCCCATTGTGCCGGTGATGTTAGGGGATGCCGCCCTGGCCACGAAATTCGCGGACGCGATGCTGGAACGCGGGGTTTATGTCATTGGGTTCAGTTATCCCGTCGTGCCGCCGGGCAAGGCGCGGATTCGCACCCAGGTCAGCGCGGCCCATACGCGGCATGACCTGGAGCGCGCGGTGCAATCCTTCACGGACGTGAAACGCCAACTGGGGCTTTGATCATGGACTAAGCCCAGCCTCCGGTCCGGCCCTTGTGCTGGCTTTCACCCCGCCTCATTCCTGGCAAAATCGACTTTTCATGGCGATTGCGGTTGCACGTCATGGCATTCGGGGGTAAGCGGAAATGTTTCGCGGGCCGTGGAATGGCTGGGCTTCAGGTTTGACTTGAACCAGCTAACGGCATCGGGGAACACCCACTCAAGGAGACCCCCAATGAAAATGTTACCCATCAAGCCCGCCCGGTGGTTCATCGCCGGTGTGATATTGTCCCTGCCGATGACGGCCTTCGCATGGGAGCCCAGCGAGAAGGATCTCGACGCGGCGCTCCAAGCGGCCGACTTCACCGGCTATTACGCCAACATGTCGGCGTGGCTTGACCAGAAGTCTCCGTCCGCTGGCGGCAAGATCACGGAAGAGGCCATGGTTGCCCTGTTGAAGGATCCGGTGTTCCGCAATGTGCTGGACCAGAGGCGCTTGGTCGAAACCCACGGCGTTGACAAGCTCAACAGCTTCGCGAAGGTCGAGGCCAAGCGGGCGTTCCTGGCATGGGTGATGAAGGATACCAGCCGTCTGGACATGTATATGGAATACGCGGCACCGGGAATTGAAGCGCTGGAGCGCTGGTTCAAACTCTACACGGAAGACCCGGAGTCACACGAGGGAATCTATCTGAAACTCGCCATGTCCGCGGCCATCTGGCCACCCGGCGGCGTCGGCCAATACCGCGGCGACGAGCCCATCGAGTGGCAAAAACGCTATAACAACTTCAAAACCGCCCACAAGAACAAGGACTTGGTTCCGAGCTTCGACCACCTGATGGTGTGTGATTACGCGCGCTGCCTCAACTGCATTGGTGCCGACACCGACATGAACTGGGCGCGGCAGATGATCCACGACTGGCGCCCTGACCTGATGGAAAAAGAACAGATCCACAAGATCGTGAGCGAGGTGTGGCGCAGGTTTTCGCCGTTCGGTTTCTCTAACGGATATATCACGGTGCTGGAAGGCGGCGGCAAATGCGGGCCGCGCGGCATGTTCGGCCAGTTCGTCTGCAATGCCTTGGGCGTTCCTGCCATCGGCGTGGGACAACCGCAGCATTGCACCTTCGCTGCACGCTGCGATTTTCCCGAAACCGAGCCGCAGGCCGGCAGCCTGTGGAAAGTCTATCAGGGACGTGGCTGGGAATTCTCGGATTGCGGCGGCTGCAACGGTGCCCAGTTCACGGCCCAGGAGGCCAGGAAATACCGCACGGCCGAGTGGTCCCTCGTTCAGCACCTGAACTGGCTCGCACCGGTGCTGGCCGCGAAGGATCGGGCGGATGCCGTCAAGGACTTGGCCACCAAGGTGGTGAAACCCGTGAACACCACCACGCCGATGGGGGTGCCGGCCTCCGAGTGTGATGTCATCTTCGCCGGTAAAGCCACCAAGACCGACCCCGCGAAAAAGGACGCGCCCATTGACTACAATGCGGAAGGGCCGCCTGCCGTCACCGACGCATCGAACACGGCATCCAGGCCGCCGCGCGTGAAGGAAGCGCCATTTCAACTCGCGCCCGGGGTCATCCACGTGGAAGCCGAAACGTTCACCAAGAATCTCGCCGAGGCGATGTATCCTACCGAACAGGAAGGCCGGGTGTTTGTCTTCGATAGTTGGACGGGCGGCAAACAACTCTATTTTCAGCGCAACATGAAGACCAACTGGGCCGAATACTTGATAGATGTGCCGCTGGCCGGGACATATTCGTTAGAGGTCATGCTGGCGGCTGCCAACCGCGATCAAGTTCTCGAAGTAATCTGCGGCACGGAAAAACTCGGGACGGTGGCCATCCCCGGCACCACCGGCCTGTGGAAAAAGATGCAAGCGGTGGACATCAAACTCACCAAGGGCCCCCAGACGTTGCGCATCAGCTCGCCTGCCATGCAACGGGGCATCTCCATCCGCTGGTTCGAGTTGACCCCCAAGCAAGGGTGACTCCTTTCACCGGCTTGCACCTCGGAAGCCATTTCATGAACAGCTCAGTATGACCCGACGACCAGCGAGCCGGTTCCTTTGAGGGCACCCGGAACGACGCTCGCGCTATAGGTGCCGGCGGCCTGATGTTTGCCATCGATACTGAGCTTGCTCACTTTCATCTGTCCTTTGAAGTTCAACCCAAGAGTGGCTCCGGCGGCGATGCTCACCTCGGTGTCCGGTCCCAGAGCGCGTGATGTGGTTAGGAAAAGCGCGCCCTGTGCCACGACCGTCGGGCCGCTGTAGGTGTTGGCACCGGAAAGCGTCCAGGTGCCCTTGCCGGACTTGGTCAGAGAGGTGGTTGCCATGCCGGCGCGGTCGTGGGGATTGGTGATGGTTCCTGCGAGTTCACCGGTGCCGGTGGTGTCGCCCGTGAGCGCGATGGTTTTGTTAGCGCCATAGCCGGAGATCACGAAGGGGCTGGCAAGCTTGAGCAGACCGGTGCCGGATTGGCTCAGGGTCACGGTGGATTTTTTTCCCGCCAGATTGAGCACGCGGTCGGACGTTTCGCCGGGGCCGGTATAGATCAGGGCGCAATCGCCATCTTTGCCGTCATCGCCGATGACGATCTCGCCGGCCTCTATATCCATCGGCACTCCCAAACTGCTGTTGGGTTTGCCGTTGCCTTTGGTGAAGCTGTTGAGAGACGCCACCGCCAAGGTGCCGCTCTCCAGAATTGTTTGGCCGGTGTAGGTATTGCTGCCTGAGAGTTGCAGCGCGCCCGCTCCGCATTTCTTGAAAAGGAACGCGCCGCCACCCGGCCCCTTGGAATCCGTTATGTTGGCTGCAACGATGACGGGTTCACTGACGTTGGCGGTGTCCAGTGACAATACCGCGCCGGCCAGCAAGCCGTTGTGGATCACATTGGTGGTTAGGTTGGCCACCAGCGCGGAAATCTGGGCACCGGTGAATTCGCCCGGGCCGCCGACGTTGAGCCGCAGCGTCGCCGACTTGTGCACGGTGATGTGGGTCGGCGTCCATTTCGTCGTGTCACCATTGTAGAGCCCGGCAGCCTTCTTTACAATCAGGGCGCCCGGAAAAACGGTGGTGGGGCCGGTGTAGGTGTTAGAGCCACGAAGGGTCACGGTGCCGCCGGGCACCATGCTGAGGTAGGTCCCGTTGGTGCCAAGCAAGGCAAAGCCGCCGGGGCCGCTCATGGTGCCGGAGATATCGCAGTCGCTGATGAAATTGGCGATGCAGTTAAGGGTGACAGGACCGCTCCAGGCGCAATGAAAGAGCGTCCCGCTGTCGATAGTGAGAGGGTTGGCAAGGGTGCCATCGGATGAGAGTGTGCCGAAGTTGCCCAGGGTGACCGGCCCTGTGCCCAGCCCGTCATTTTTGCGCACGTTGATCTTGCCACCATTGATGCGGGTGCCACCGCTGTAGGTGTTGCTGTTATTGAGTTGCAGGATGCCGAAGTGCACATCATGGAAGTTGATGCCGGCCACGTTGGGATCACCGGAGCTGTTGAGCACCAGGGTGCGGGAGCCGGAGATCACCTCATTGAAACTGATGAAGCAATTCGGATCCTTGTCTGGAAACGTGTTCACGCTCAGATCATCCTGGAGAATAACGGGCACGTTGATGTCAACCCGGCCGCACTTGCCCGCACGGATCTCCGGCGCAATGTTGTTAGCACCTGCCTTGGCGAACGTCATGCCGTTGCCGCTCAGAACCATGCCCCCGCAACCGTCGCCCAGAACAAGCTGGTTCAGTAGAAATCCTGCGTTCAAATCATTTTTCACGGCACAGGTGCCGCGCTGGTCGAAGTTGAGGACACAGTCGGCCTGGCCGGCGGCACCCGGCGCGGTGCCCGCGCCTTGAATGTTAGACCACTTTGAGCCCTCACTCCAGTTTCCGCCCTCAGGCTTGTTCCAGGTGAAGACATTCGGCCGGCTCTTGTCGATGGGGGTCACCACGCCGACTGGTGCAGGCGCCTGCGGCTTGGGTCTATCCGCCGGGGCGTTGCCGGCCTCTGGCATCACAGGTTTGACCGCACCGCATGGTTTCTCCTCGGTCGCCAGGAGCGGCGGCCCCGCATCATTGAAGTTACCTGCCGTGGGTGGCAGCTTGGCGGCCTTTGCCGGATCGATATACTCGGCCAAATCGCGCAGTGCAATGACCTTGTAGTTGTTGTCCTTCAAATATTGCATCTGCACCTTGAATACCTCCGGGGCCAACGAAACCGGCGGATGCTCCATGTCCGGCACACCGTGGTAACAGATCGCCACGATTTTACCGCCTGCGGCCTGTCTAACCATTTTGACGAAGCCCTCAAGATCGCCGCACCACATGGAAGGAATCTCGAAAGGATGATCCACCGTCGGCCTGTAGGCACGGTTATGGCCGCCCCGTGCAAAGATGTATCCGGCCGCAGCCAGCACAGGGGTCACATTTGCCTGATGGAGCGGCCAGGCAATGGTGGTGGGTTTGGGGACATGGTTGGCCAGCAACTCATCCTCCATGGCCAGCATGGCATCCACCCCCGGCGAATGACCCTTGGAGTGGTTGCCGATCTCAAACCCGGCATCAGCCATGGCCTTCATCTGCCTGAATGTCATATACCAATCCTTGCGGGTCCTGAACGAATCAAAGTCGCAGACATAGAACGAGCCGTTGAATCCTAACGACTTCAGAATCGGCGCCACCACGGTATAGCCACTCAGCGGGCCGTCGTCGAAAGTGAGCACCACCAGCTTGTCGGGGATCGGTTTGCGCAAGACTCCAGCAGGATCCGCCGGGTGCTCCCCTTCGCCCATTGCGCCCGGCAATGTGCCCGCGAAGACACAACCCGCAACCACGGCTTCCACCAGCAATTTTCTCATTGAACAAGAATTCATAAGCATTTTCCCAGTTACGCACTGATCCCCAATCCCGGCTATTGTCCGGCACGCTGTCCGGGTTTGCCGAGCGCCGTGGTCAGCGCGGCCCCAACCACTCTAACAATATCTAGCAACCACAACGCCAGGCCGGCCAGACAGACCCAGGCACCCGCACGCAGGACGATGAGGCCGCTGACATCAGCCGTGCCGCTGGTTTTCATCATCTGCGTGAGGTCTTGGGCGCGGATGGCCATGTCGGCGAGCGGGCTGAGCAGGATGCCCACGGCGAGGGCCATCCACCAGCGGGCCACCGTCAGTGGCCGCAACAACAGGCAGCCCAGAGCGATGCCGAGAATAACGCGGGCGGCGCGGGTGGCCCACATGGCCACGGTTTCTAGGGTGAAGGTGTCGAAGCCCTTGATTTCGATGACCGGCAGCCAGGTGGCACGCAGCAACAGCCCGGCGGCACCGGCCAGCAACAGGCACTCCAGGAATTTTCTAACAAGCGTGGTTGGGCGCGGGGTGTTCATCAGCCGTGGGTTTTGCGTTGGATCCCAAACAGGGCGAAGCCATAGCACAAGCCGATCCATGCGATCAAAATCCAGGTGGCGGCCACCGCCGGGAACGTGAACAAGAACGGCGTGCCCTTGCTGTAGCGGACGTCGCCACGGCTCTCCACCGTGTCGCGCTTGCGCCTGATCTCCGAGCCGCTGGCATCCGTGCCCGCCACTTCCCAGACTTTCTTGTGCTGGCCGAGACGCTCGGCGTGCACCGCGAGATTTTGCCACGACGTGTTGACGTAGGATTCGCGGTCGAAAGACTCCGAGATTTTGGCGCCATGGGCGGACCAGGAGATATCCTCGGGCTCCGCCGCTCCTGTTAGAAAGACCGGCTGCTTGGTGAGATTGGTCACATAGGGGGTGGCCCGGCCGTAGAGGTTGGACACATCGATGACGCGCTGGCACGCGTGGCTGGGAAAGGCGACGGAAATCGAGCGCACCAAGGGCGACATTTTCGGCAGGGTGACCACATAGCCGCCAAACAGGATCTGCGGGATGAGCAGGAGCGGCACCCACATCACCGCCTGCGTCGGGGAGCGGACCCAAGCGGACACCGCCAAGCCCAGACTCACGCCGACCAATGCCGCGCCGAAAAACGCCAAGACCTTGAGCAGCACGCCCATGAGCAACACGCGCCACGGGGCGATCGCCTGAAATGTTAGAGCCTGGCCATCCGCGCCGACCACGGGCATGCCCTCGGCATTGTTGATCGGACGCGCGCCGGATTCGATGAAGCTATCCTCCATGACCAGCCACTTGGCGGCGGTGACCGCCAGCCAGACCGGCGGGGCGGCGATGAAGCGTTTGAGCACGCCGGGGGGCTTGGGTGCCTGGGTCTTGGTGGCGGGCGCCTTTGCCTCGTCGTCGCCGACGGCGACAAACCCATCGGCGGCCCCCTCGTCATCCAGTGATGGGGGTTTGGGATAGCGGCCTTCCTGGATGAGGCGCATCACATAAAGCTCGCTGAAATTTTTGGCATCGAAGTTGATCGGGTGGATCGCGTGGCCGATGGGAATGATGATGAGCAACAACAACAGGCCCTGGACACAGGAAATGAAGCCTTGGAAGGCGAACTTGGAACTCAGATAGACATTGCGCCCGAGCCCGCAGATTTGCTCGCGCTTGACGATGGGCAGTTCCCCGACAATTTGCTGTGCGCCGTTGCTGCAGCCAAACCACATGGTGGCGATGAGGCCGAGAAACATCCGGAACCCGAACTCGTCGGATACCAAGGCGATGAGCAAACCAATGAGAATGACCTGGCAAAACAGAAACGCCAGATTGAGCCAATCCGCACCGAGAATTTTCCACTGCCGCACCAGCAGGGTGACAAAACGCGCAGCGGCCGAAACGCGTTTTACCCGGCCTTGCGGCAGGCCTGGCGTCCCCTCCTCGAGGCCGGTGATGCCCGGCGCTTGATGGCCCGGCCAGGCCTTGAATTCCTCTTCCCATTGCGCTGCGCTCTTGGTGCCCCGCAACACTTCCGAATAGATTTTTTCCAGCGGCGATTTGGTGATCCCCGCCGAGGACCGGCTGCCGGCGTGCGACTCGCTGAGATCCGCCGCCCGCTTGACGAAGAAATCCCGCGCCTGGGCGGAATTGCCCTCGAAAATGACCCGCCCGCCGTGCACAAACACCAGCCGGTCAAACAGATAGGCCTTTTGCAGGACATGGGTCGTGCACACCACCGTCAGATTCGTCAGGGTCAGCGATTGCAGCAACTCCATCAGCGATTCCTCGGTGGCCGGATCAAGCCCGGATGACGGTTCGTCAAGAAACATCACCGAGGGCTTGGACAGCAACTCGATGCCGATGCTGACGCGCTTGCGCTGGCCGCCGGACAAATGATAGACGCGTTTGCCGGCGTGCTCGGTTAGGCCTAACAACTCGATGGTGCGCTCGACGAGTGCCTTGCGTTGTTTGCTCTCGAGCCGCAACCGGAGGCGGGCGGCCAGATAGAACGCATCGCGCACCACCAACTCGGGGTGGACGATGTCGTCTTGGGGCACATAACCAATGGCGCCCGGGCGGAGTTTGTTGAGCAGCGAGTTTTGGATACCGCCGATGGTGACCTTGCCCTGATCGGCCGGGCGGATGCCGCAGAGGGCGTTGAGCATCGTGGACTTGCCGGAGCCCGAGCCGCCGAGGATGCCGATGAAATCGCCGGTGCCGATGCGCAAGCCGACGTCGTTGAGGATGCGCAAGGGGTTGCCGGTTTGGCGGTCTTTGACGACCACGGCCAGATGCTCCGCCTCGATGCGTCCGGAGTCGGAATGATCGACCCGCTCGATTTGCGCCCCGCGGAATTCGAACACGTAGTCGCCGATCTTGAAGCGGTCGCCGAAAATGAGCTTGGCCCGTGTGAACGGTTCGCCATTGAGCAGCGTTTCCGTGGAACTGTGGTCGCTGAGCATCCAATCGCCATTCTCAAGTCCGAGGCGGGCATGGAGTTTGGAGATGGTGCGGTCCTGGGCATCGAGGGCGACGTGGAGGGTTGCGGGTTCGGCCGCGTCGCCCGGGCCGCGACCAAACAGATAGGCCTGGGCGGGGTCGAGGGCAAACCCCTCACAAGGCGTGCCGGCAAGCAGCGGCGAGTCCCACTTCAAGGAGAACGCGAAGGTGAGCTCGTCGAGGGCAAAGGCTTCCCCCGAGCGCAGCGCCTGGCCGCGGCTGCGTGGGGCACCGGCCTCACGCCACGTCAGGGTGCGCAACGCCGGATCCCAGTCGATGAGCAAGTCCGGGTCCGGACCCGGAGCGCCAAGCGGACCTAACACGATAGACCGTTGCGCCAGGCCTGAAATCCCGTAGGATCCCTTCTCCAAGTTGAAACGGCGGACGCCCGCTGCCTGCCTGATAATAAGTGCCGCCTGCATGACCTGGAGAAAAAATTGCTCAGCGCGAGCCCGGGCCCATCACCGGCCGATCCAACGGGATATCGTAAGCGGGCTTGGGTTTTTCCGGTGGGGGCTTGACCGGTGGGGGTCTCACCGGTTGGGGTATCGGCGCCGGGTTGTCCTTCGCGCCGCCCGGCGGCTCGGGATCACTGAGACTCACTCTGGACGAATCGCCGGCAGCCACCTTGGGTGGCTCAACCGCGACCGGTTTGGGTTCCCAATTGTCCGACTTGGTAAATTTCCACTCGCCCTTGAGGTTGGCGGAACCGGTCCAATAGAGGGTGCGCCGCGTGCCATTGGCCTCCTTGAGCACCGCCTTGGCCTTGCAACTGAAGGGCCTCTCAAACGACGGGATTGTTAGATCGGCGGTGCTGAAGCTTTCGACCGTGGCGCCTTGAACCTGTTGCCGCGCCTCCTCCTTGAGTTTGGAGCCTTCCAGATCGAGCGAGCGTTCGATCTCACTCACGCCCGGCATCTTGACCGGCTCGGAGGATTTGATTTTTGATTTCGCCTCATCGAGTTCCGCCTTGAGGCGCGGCACTTCCTTATCGAGTTCGGCCTTGAGGTTGGCGATTTCCGCTTCGAGGCGGGAATTTTTGGCGAGCGCTTCGGCCAGAGTTTTCTGTCCTTCACGCATCGCGGACGGATCCTCCGAGTTGCAGGACGGCAGCAGCAGGCAGACCATGCCGATGGCACAGGCGATGACGTGGTGGCGGAGTTTCATGGCAGGACCGGGCAAGCCCGCGGGCAGTGGCGGGCGTTATTTGGCTTCCTTGACGCAAGCGACCACCGTCTGCGCGGTGAGTTTTGCCATCGCCTCGACGCTGTCCTTGGACAGGGATTTGCGGAGCTCGACGTTGACGAGTTTCTCCAACTCGGTCATCGCCTCGGAGAGCAACTTGACGATGCCTGTGTTAGGCAGGCCGGCGCCATCCAGATCGGCTTTGAGTTCCTTGACGAGCAGCGGCTCGCGGAGCAGGCCGCCGGTGCGCTCGCTGTAGTGATCCCTAACCAAGCTGGAGGTGTAACGGGCACCTTGCAGCCAGCCCGCCGCGTAGAGGATTTTGCGCACCGGGGCTTTGCCGCTGACTCCCGACTCGCGTTGCAGCACGGCTTCGATGTCTTGTTGGAGATAGCCGAGTTCCAGGAACACGCGGCCCCATTCGCCGCGCGTGGCGAACGAGCGCACCATCTTGGCCCGCCGCAAATCCGCATCGGTGACGCCGAGTTTCTTGCCGAGCTTTTCGATATGATCGGCACAGGCATTGAGCTTTTCCGCATCACGGGCCTTGATGGCCATGACCCCATCGCAAATGCGGAAACCCAGCAACGCCGGAATGGCCACCTTGGTGTCCTTGACCGTGTCGGGGTCGATGTTCACCTCGGTGCGGTTCATCACTTCCTTCCATTTGATGGCTTCCGCGCCGAGGGCGGAATCCAGGGCGATGAATTTGTCGTAGGGATTGGGGCGAATCATGTTTTCGCCGCTGCTCACGGTTTTGGAATTCTTAAGTGCCTCCTTGGATGAGGGCTTTTTCTCCGGGGTTTCCTGGCCAATGGCGACGGGCAGCGCCAGACTCGTGGCAATCACGGAGAGGACAAGCAGGCGGGCGGAACGCAGGCGGTGGGGGGTCTTCATGGCGGGTGAATGGCAATTAGCCGACCGCGTGCCCGATAGCAAGCGGAAATTGCCGGAATGCGGAATCAGGGGAATCCGCCAGACCCTCAATCCGCCCCCCCTACAACAGCTTCTTTAACCCGCTCCAGGACTGGCCCGCTTGCTGCAAGTGGCGGATTTTGCCACCCTCAATGAGCAGGGTGCTGGGCAAGGCCATGGCATCATAGTCGGGATGGCAGCTCACAAGGCGCAACACGTCGCCACCCGATTGTTGCCAGATTTCCTCAAACGTCTGGCGGGCAAAGACATCCAGACCGCTCAGAGGTTCGTCGAGGAGCAGGATATTGCCGCTCGTGGGGCGCACCGAATACTCGGCGATGATGAGGCTTGTCTTGCGGCGATTGCCGGTGGAGAGCCGGCCGTAGGGTTTTTTCACGTCCAGCTCGATGCGCTCGGCCAGGGCGAGGGCTGCCGCACGCTGCGCCTTGGGCAAGAGCACGTGGAACAAGCTCTTGGCCGGCACCTCCGGGTCAAAGCGCAGGTCTTCCGGCAGGTATTGCACAAAGCCTGTCATGCGGAATTTTCCCGCCACTTGCTGGTGGCTGCCCGCCAGGGTGCGCAACAGCGTCGTCTTGCCCCGGCCATTGCGTGCTAACAAAAAATGCGTGCCGCCACCCAGCACCACCTCCTCATCAAGCCGGGCCAGCGCGCTGCCATAGCCAATCTCCAAACCGGGGCTCATCTGAATGCTGGGGGTGGCGGCACCGCTCATGGACTAAAGCGTATGTGCGGCATGGGGCACCGGTCAAGAGTCATTGGTGAAGAAAAGGAAGTCCGTTCGGCCGAGCACTTAACCTGAAAACTGAAGCTTGATCCCAGTGGTTAGTTAGATTTACCACAGATTACACTGAGAACCACTGCATCCACTGAAAATATTGATAAAATCAGTGTCCTCAGTGGGCTTCAGTGGCATCAGTGGTAATATTTGCACGTTCAACCTTTTGTAGTCTATCCCACGGAATCCTCAGTAATCTGTGGTTTCTCCCCCCAATTTCAGGAATTTGACCTCGGATTTCGGGCTTGCCCCGCCTCCCGGAATCCCCCTCCCGGGCCCACGCAAAAAATCGGTGAGTTTTTCTGCGTGACTGGAGCGGCAGGGCTGGTAGAACCAGCGCACAGACCATGGCGGGAAAATTGACTTACCAACAGGCCGGGGTGGACACGCGCAAAGCGGCCGCTCTGGTGGGGGATATCGGGACGCATGTGCGCCGCACACAACAAACCCGCAAATTGTGGGGTGCCTTCGGCCTCTTCGCCGCGTGTTACGACCTGAGTGCCTACCGCGAGCCGGTCATCATGACCGGCTGCGACGGGGTGGGCACCAAACTCGAGTTGCTGCTGGAGCATGATTTGTTGGAAATCGCCGGCAAGGATCTGGTGGCGATGAATGTGAACGATATTCTAACAACCGGCGGGGATCCGCTGCTCTTCCTCGACTACATCGGCATTGCCGCCCTTGACGAGGCACGCATCACCCGCCTCATCGCCGGCATGGCGGATTATCTTCAAGCCTGCAATTGCATCCTCGCCGGCGGCGAAACCGCGGAAATGCCCGGCATCGTCCCGCCCGGCATCATCGAGCTGTCCGGGTTTTGCATCGGCTGCGCTGAAAAATCCGCGCTGGTGGACCCGACCACCGTCGCCGTCGGCGATGTGTTGCTCGGTTATGCCTCCGATAGCATCCACGCCAACGGTTGGTCCTTGGTCAGGCGCGTCCTGCGCGACCACGCCGACGAGGTGACGCCCGCCGAACTCACCGGTTGGTTGCAACCGACCCGCCTCTATCACGATGTGGTGGGCGACCTGCGCACCCGCGGCGTGAAACCCAAAGCCATGGCCCATATCACCGGCGGTGGCTTGCCGGAAAACCTCGAGCGCTTGTTCCGCGGCATGGGGGCCGATTTGACCATCCCGCGCTGGGAATTGCCCGGCATCGCCAAGCTCCTCTCCCACGTCGATGCCCAGGATTGTTTCCACACCTTCAATATGGGCATCGGCTGGGTCGCCATCGTCGCCGAGGCCGATGTGAGCGCCGCGCTCCTGGCCGGCCCGGGCGGCACGGTTATCGGCCGCATGGTCCCGCAGGAAGGGGTGCGCGTGAAGCTTGCAGGTGGCTGAATCTTCGAGTACCACCCAAGCGTCATGCGTTGCGCACTCTCTTCCGCCGTGAATTTGCCGCCTCTTCCGGATCCACCATGAGTGATTTTCTAACACACGAATGCGGGATCGCCGCAGTGCGGCTGCGCAAGCCGCTGGCCTACTATCAAGACCGCTACGGCACCTGCCTGTGGGGACTCCACAAGCTCATCCTGCTCATGGAAAAACAACACAACCGCGGCCAGGACGGCACCGGCATCGGTTGTGTGAAACTCAATATGCCCATCGGCCAGCCCTATGTGCAACGCCGCCGTGGCATCGAGAAAGATGCGCTGGCGCAGATTTACCGCAAGGAACTCAAGGATTTTAACAAACTCGCACGCAAGGGCGAGATGGACCCGCGTGACCCGGAGAGCGTCAAGACCCACTTTGATTTCGGCGGCGAAGTGCTCGTCGGCCATCTGCGCTATGGCACATCCGGCGAGTTCGACGTCGGCTCGTGCCATCCCTATCTGCGGCGCAACAACTGGCCCACCCGCACCCTCATGGTGATGGGCAATTTCAACATGACCAATGCGCCGGAACTCAACAAGGTGCTCATTGCCCGCGGTCAGCATCCGGTCTTCGGCACCGATACCCAGACCGTGTTAGAGGAAATCGGCTACCACCTCGATGAGGCTCACACCGATCTTTACCGCCAATTGCGCGATGAGGGCCTGCCCGGCCAGGATATCCCGGCACGCATCTCCGCCGCGCTCGATGTGCCCCGCCTCATCGCCGAGTCCGCCGCCGCCTGGGACGGTGGCTACGCCATTTGCGGCGTCATCGGCAACGGCGACATGTTTGTCATGCGCGACCCCCACGGCATCCGCCCCTGCCACATGCTGGTGACCGATGAAGTGATTGCCTTCGCCTCCGAGCGGGCCCCGTTGATG
>JBAXPF010000037.1:0-20040 GCA_037132955.1 Verrucomicrobiota bacterium
GACGCCGACGCTCAGCGACTGGTTGCGGCTGTGTTCATCGGTGATGGATTCGGCCACTTGGATCAAGTCGGCTGGGGCGCTCTTGCGGTTGCTCATGACATATGAGGAGGCCGCCCTGTCGCGCACGGCACCGGCCTGTTGGGAGTTGACAAAGGCGAGCGCAGCCTTGGGATCCTGGTTCACCCAGTTAGGGATGACCTCGCGCATGGCGCTGGTCTGTGCCGCCTCGTCGGCCTGTTTCATGATCCAGTTGGCGGCATCCGCGGGGTTTTGGCGCGACCAATTTTGAGCCAAGGTGGCGACGGCGGAATTGCGATCATCACCGGCGGGCAAGGCGGCGATTTTGGCGGCGGCGAGTTGCGGATTGTCCTTGGACAGCCCGGCAATGGCGGAGGCCATGGCGGCACTCTGCTGATCGGCGGGCAGGGTGTGAATCCATGCTTCCGCATCGCTGAAATTCTGCGTTCCCCATTTGCGGGCGATGTCTTCATAGGCTTTGCCTTGGCTGGCGGCGTCCATGCCGGCGACCATGCCGGCGGCCTTTCTTGGATCGGTGCTGGCAATCTCACCCACCACGGAGGTCATGGCCGCACCCTTATCATTGCCAGTCAAGGAACTGGCCCAGGTAAAGGCCGCGCTCGGGTCTTGGCGTGCCCACTCGGAAGCAATCACCGAGGCCCCACTGCCGCCTCCGCCTAACGGCCCGCGACCCCCGCCCATCATGCCCATCATGGCGAATTGGCGGCTGTTATCCGCATAGTATTTGGCCGCGGCCGCCGGATCCTTGCTCGCCCAGCTTTGCAACACCGTAGGCCGGACAAAATTGCCGGTGAAGCCCATCTTGTCAGTGTAGGCCATGGCGGCCGTGGGATCGGTCTCCGCCCATTTGCCAAACAACAGGAACGAGGCCATCAGCCGCTCGTTCATCGGCAGGTCTTCGAGCTTGGCCGCCTCGGTCTCGAGCTGTGCCGGGCTCAGGCCGGAAAAATAGTCCATGAGCGCCTGGATGCGGTTGGTTTGACCCGGGCTGCGATAGATCTCATCAATGCTGTGGGCGCGGGAGCCGCTGCGTTTGGTGATTTCCCTACCGCCTTCCCTGCCACCAACGTCCGCACGGCTTTGCGAGCGGGTCCGCGACGTGCCCGCGTCTTGCGGAGCGGCGGCACCGGAGGTATCGGTCGGGGTACTGGTGGTCGTGCCGGTGAAGTAGCCACCTAAGGCTCCAATGATAAGTGCGGTGGCGGGAAGCATCCAGGGATTTTTCATGAACGTGTGGGGTGAAAATTGAAACCAGTCGCGGAGTAAACCTCCCCGCGCTAAAAAAGTTGCCCTTATTTTTTGGGAATCGTATGCAAATCCAACTCGAATTCCGGGCGCTTGCGGTCGCCGACCCGTTCAATCTCAGCAAAGAACGCCCCGAGGATGCGGCCATCCGGCAATTGCCCGGTGAACCATGCCTCCATATCCAGATCGCCGGCCGGCAGGTCCATGCTCAGCGACACGGCACTGGCTCCCTTGAGCAGGTTCATCTGCACCTCGCGCTTGCCGGTGCGGATGTGAACGCTGCCCGCCTTGAGCCGGCCGATTTGCAGGCGTTCCGCAGCGTCCGTCTCGGCGGAGAGCGGTGCGAGCCTGATCTGATAGTGGCCATCCCTAACAGCGTGCAGTTTCCAGTGCCCGGAGATTTCCGGCAGCGCTTCGCCCCGGGCCAGGGCTCCCAGCGCGCGGCGGATGGCCGCTTGACTGGGCACGCTTGCGGCGGATGCCGCGCCGTTCGTTTCGCGGCTTGGCCACCAATCGTTAGCCGTGAGGCAAACCACCTTTTGGCGGGCGTCGCCGATGAGGTAGCGCACCGGCTGCCTAACTACCTCTCTCACGCTGTTCCACCACCTGCCGTAGGCGGCAAGCAGGCGCGCGGCCACCTCGGGTTGTTGCTCGAAGACATTGCGGCTCTGGCCCGGATCGGCCGCCATATCGAACAATTCCAAGCCACCCAAACGCCACCGACTGTCACGCACGGCAAACCCTGACAAGCGGTGCCGCTCCGGCGAATCATCGCCAGACCAGCCCCCGACGTGAGAGAACAGCATCCGGTCTTGCGGAAACTCCGCCTTACCTAACAAGGTAGCCGCGAGATCAAGACCGTCGCCCGCCCACCCCCCGGGCAGCGCCAAGCCGCAAAGCTGCACCAGCGTTGGAAACCAATCCATCGGCGACGCCAGTGAGTCCACCACCCGTCCGGCGGCGATTTTTTCCGGCCAGCGGATCCAAGCAGGCACCCGCACGCCACCTTCGTCCGGACTGCCCTTGAGGCCGCGCATGCCGGCATTCCACGCGCCGATGGCCGAGCCGTTGTCGCCGAGAAAAACCACGATCGTGTTAGACGCCAGCTTCAGCCGCTCCAATTCGGCGAGCAAGTCCCCCACCCTCGCATCGAGATCCTCGATCATGGCATAAAACGAGGCGGTAGGTTCCTTGAGTCCGGTCCGCTCCGACACGCGCTGCGCGACTCCCGCCGGAGCCTCATAGGGAGCATGAGGCACATTGAGTGCCAAGTGCAGGAAAAACGCCTGGTGGCCTGCCGCCCGAGCGGCGAGCCAGCGCTTGGCCTCATCCACCAGCACCTGCGTGCAATAGCCTTTGGTGGCCACCCAACCGTCGTTGCGCCGCAGCCAAGGATCGACATAACTGTTGCCCCAACGGTCCGGGGTTTGGCCAATGCCGCCACCGCCATGCACGAACACGTCTTGAAAGCCCCGATCCTCAGGTCGGCACGGCACGGCTTCCCCCAAATCCCACGTGCCGATGAGCGCCGTGCGATACCCTGCCGCCAAAAAAATTTCCGGCAGCAACGGCACGTCCGGCCGGATCAGGTTGCGTCCGGCCATGCTGGAGCTGACGCCGCAGCGGAACTCGTGCTTGCCGGCTAACAACTCGGCCCGCGTCGCAGCCCCGTCGGGGGCCGCCAGAAAGCGCGAAAAATCCGTGCTGTCGGCGCGCATGCGGTCGAGGTTGGGTGTCCGCAGTTGCGGGTTGCCGCTCGACGACAAATCGCCATACCCCTGGTCATCCGTTAGAACCAGCAGCACATTCGGATGCACAGCCGCCGCCCGCGACGCACTCGTCGCGAGAATTGCCATAACCCCCCACCGGACCACGTGTCGCATCGCGCTCATCAAGTCACCGATGCCCGCCCCCCGCAAGCGTTTTCAGGGTAGCCTGAATGCAGACCAACCGCTGATTCACTGCGCCATCAGCCCAAACCTCCGGCTCAGGCGTGCGACCCCATTCATTTATCTTTCCATGGCCGCACCGGTCGCTAGGCTTCCGCCATGCGAAAAATCCTGATGGCGTCGATCATGGGCGTTTGTTCGGCGCTGGGTGCGCCACCGGAGGCACGGGAGTGGACCGCGCCTGACGGCACCGTGGTGAAATACCGCTGGAGTGCGCCGGCAACCATCGAACCGGGCAAAACCTATCCGCTGGTGTTGTTCCTCCACGGCGCGGGTGAGCGCGGCAGTGACAATAACGCCCAACTCAAGCACGGGGTCAATCCGCTTCTCGATGGCGCCAACCAACTCCAACAGCCGTGCTTTCTCATCGCCCCGCAATGCCCGGCAGACCGCTGGTGGGCACCGATCAACCACGAGACCATGCGCCTGAGCGAGGCGGACAAAGCGAACGCTTTGCTAGACGCGGTGCTGGCATTGGTCGATGCTACGCTGAAAAAGCAACCGGTTGATGCGAAGCGGTTTTATGTGACCGGCCTGTCGATGGGGGGCTTTGCCACATGGTATTTGTTAGGACACGCGCCTGGCCGGATTGCCGCCGCAGTCCCTATCAGTGGTGGCGGCGACCCATCACTGGTCGGCCTGTTCAAGGACATTCCGATTCATGCGTTCCATGGTGAAGCGGATCCGGTGGTGCCGGTGCGCACGACGCGGGAGATGATCGGGGCCTTGGAACAAACCGGCGGCAAGCCCGAGGCCACCTATTATCCGGGCGTGGGCCATGATTCGTGGACCCGTGCCTACAACGATCCGGAGTTGCTGCGCTGGCTGTTCAGCCAACGGCAGAAGTGAGACGGAAAAGGGCTTATGAGGTGAGGCATGCCACGGGCCAGGGTGCATCCACCGCTCCCCCGCGTTGTCCCCAACGCGACTAAAAAGAGCGGGACCGCTACTCGGTGATGCCGAGCTTGGCGCGGAGGATTTCGATTTCGGCGGAGAGATCACCCCAGCGGGAGTAGCTGGTGGCGAGGGCTTGGGTAACTTTTTCCACGGCATTGGAGGTTTCGCGCAGGAGGTCGGCACCGGCAACGCAGGCGTCGCTGGATAGATGTTGGGTGAGGGTGACCTGGGCGGCCTCGAGTTCAGCGATCTTGGCTTCGAGCGCGGCCAGTTCGGTTTCGCGGGGCTTGAGGGTTTTCGAGCGCAGTTCACGGGCCTCGGCCTCGACGCGGCGCTGGTCCTTGCGGGAGATATTGCTTGTGTTGATGGATCCGCCGCTGGTGGCGGCACTGGCACGGGCGGGCACGTTGCGACCGGCGGCGAGGGCTTGGTCGGCAGCTGATTTATCGATATAATAGGAGATATTTCCGTGATAGAGCAACGGTTGGCGACCGGCGCGGAACTCGAGGGTTTTGGTGACGAGTGGATCGAGGAACGAGCGGTTGTGGGAAACGATGAGCACACTGCCGGGGTAATCAATGAGCGCGCGCTGCAACACATCCTGCGATTGCATATCGAGATGGTTGGTCGGCTCGTCGAGGATGAGGAAATTGGCGGGCGTGAGCAACATGCACACCAGTGCGACCCGCGAGCGCTCGCCGCCGGACAGCACCCCGACCCGCTTGAACACGTCATCGCCGCGGAACAGAAAGCAACCTAACAGACTGCGGGCATGCGGCATGCTCTCGCGCGAGGCGGACCGCTCGACGGTTTCCAGGACAGTTAGATCCGGGTCCAGCTCATCGGAGTGGTTTTGGGAGAAAAACGCGGGGGCCACCTTGTGGCCGAAACTGTGACTGCCGGCGTCGGGAGCCTCGCGGGCGGTGATGATGCGGCAAAACGTCGACTTGCCGGCACCGTTAGGGCCGACGATGGCGATTTTCTCGCCCTTGTTGATTTCAAAATCAAAGCCACTGAAGACCGTGAGCGGGCCGTAGCTTTTGGCGACGCCGTCAAGCTTGGCAACGGTGTGGCCGGAGGCGGGCGGCGGCGGGAACTTGAATTTGACCACCGCGTCGTCCATCTCCGGCGCGGGGATGCGTTCGATCTTGGCCAGCAACTTGATGCGGGATTGGACCAGAGTGGCCTTGTTGGCAGAAGCGCGGAAGCGGTCGATGAAGCGTTGGGATTCGGCGATCTCGCGCTGTTGGGATGTGTATTGCTTGAAGAGAATTTCCCGGCGCAGCACCGACTCGCGCTCATAATAGGAAAAGTTGCCGGCATATTCCTCGGCTCGGCCATGGTGGAAGGCGATGGTGCGGGTGCACAGCGTGTCTAACAAACCACGGTCATGCGAAATGAGCAGGATGGCACCCGGGTAGTTGATGAGGTATTGCTCGACCCACAACTGGGTGTCGATATCGAGATGGTTGGTCGGCTCATCCAACAAAAGAACCTCCGGTTCCTGCAGGAACAACTTGGCCATGGCGATGCGCATCTGCCAGCCGCCGGAAAACTCGGCACAATCCCGGGTGAAGTCGCTTTTCTGAAAGCCGAGGCCCTGGAGGACCGACTCGATGCGCGGCTTCATCCGCTCCGGGTTGGTGGCATCGAGTTGGAGTTCCAAGCCGCCGATTTCCTCCAACATCTCGGCGTAGGGTGAAGAGCGGGGATCAAGTTTGGTGAGCTCGCGCGAGAAACGGTCGATTTTTGCGCGCAAGGCGACGGTTTCGCCGAAAGCGGACTCGGTTTCCACCCACAACGAGCGACCGCGGACATGGATGCCCTCCTGTGGCAGGTAGCCGATGCGGGTGCCCTTGGGCGCGTGAATGGCACCGGCACTGGGCGGTTGAATGCCGGCGATGCATTTCATGAGCGTGGACTTGCCCGCGCCGTTGTGGCCGGCGAAGGCAATGCGTTCCCGTGGCTGCACGGAAAACGCCAAATCATTGAAAAGCACGCGGGCACCAAACTCGACGCGCAGGGACTGAACGGAAATCATCGGGGGCGCAGGGTGCACACTCCAGCGCCAAGGTCAACGCCGGAGATGAGGCGGAGTGAAGAGACCGATCCACCGGCCCAACGCTGGCGCGCTCAGGACTTCAGCGCGGTGCGCGGCATTCCGCTCATGCGTTGGAGCAGCGCGCGGACGACAATCCGCTGACGCGGACGCAGTGGGCTGATGTCCAGGCCGAGGTTAAACGTCGCGTGGGATTGACCGTTAGTGAAGTTGGCACGGACGCCATCTTTCATTCCGTTAGTGCAATGATTCCCGGTCGCATTGTGGTAGGATGTCGCATTCATCGTCGCTAGCTAACGTTCTATCAGAGCCGGGCGATAGATATTCCTTGGTATAATGATGTTCCTTAACCTCTGACCGCCACTGCCAGTCTTCCCTGAAGGTGGCAACTGCTAGACTCCCGCAGGGTCTTTGAGGTTGCCCGCGGGAAAGGGTTAGTTGCGGGAAATTTTCCCAGAGACGCCACACTTTGGGATATCGGCCTGGCAGGAATCAGGCATACTGCGCCGAGAGGACGCCCCCTGTGACCGCATGATCGCCCGCTTTTCGCTTTATGGATTTCTCAAGAACCTGCGGTTCTTCGAGGCTTTCCTGATTTTGGCGCTGCGCGAGCGGGGGCTCGATTTCCTCGGCATCGGCGGGCTTATTGCCGTGCGGGAAATCGCCGGCAATATCAGCCAAATCCCGTCCGGGGCGCTGGCCGACGCGCTGGGCCGGCGCCGCTGCATGGTTGTGAGCATGGCGGGCTACATCATTTCCTATCTGGTGCTCGGCTTATCATCTAACAATATGCTGCTGGTGGTGGGGATGATTCTATTCGGCACGGCGGATGCGTTTCGCGACGGGACCCACAAGGCACTCATCTACGCATGGCTGCGCCAGCAGGGCAGGGAAAGTGAACGGACCAAGGTGTATGGCTACACCCGCTCATGGTCGAAGATCGGAGCGGCGCTGTCTTCCCTGATCGCAGCGGCACTTGTTTTTTGCACCGGCAGTTTTGCCAGCGTCTTTCTTCTCAGTGCCATTCCCGCCGCGCTCAATCTCGTCAACCTCGCCACCTATCCGGCAGCTCTCGATGCCGGAATTGCAGGCGGCGGTGGGTTACGCCGGGGATGGCATCATTTGCTGGACAGCCTGCGGGAGGCGGTGAGCAAGGCCGCGATCCGCCGTCTGGTTACCGACAGTGTGGCGGTCGAAGGCAGCTACACGGTGGTTAAGGATTACCTGCAAGTGGTGGTGCAGGCGTTTGCCGTGGCACTGCCGGTGCACCTTGCACTGACCGGCCAGCAACGGACGGCAGTGCTCGGCGGGCTGGCTTATGCTATTTTACATTTCCTTTCCAGTGTGGCTTCCCGCCACGCGCATCAATTTGAAAACCGCTGCGGCGGCACGGAAGCTGCGGTCATCCGGATCTATCAACTGTCAGCCGGCGCGATGGGGGTATTGGGGCTGTCCCTGGTCGGCGGGATCGGTGGGTTGTCTGTAGGGGTGCTCATCGCGCTGGGCTTGCTGCAAAACCTGTGGCGGCCCATCCACGTCGGCCGTTTTGACCGCGACGGCGACGAGCGGCGTGCGGCCACCCTGCTGAGCATCGAATCGCAGGCATCGTCGCTTGCCGCGGCACTGTGGGCACCGCTGATCGGTTGGCTGATTGATAATCTAGCATCCGGCGCCAGAACAACCCCGCTCACCTGTCTATGGCCGGTGTGCCTGGCGGGTGTGCCGCTGCTGCTGGGGCTGGTTTGGCGGCGGATCAAAGCGCAGTGATGCGACGACTGGGCCTTGACCTGGCGCCGGTTTGGCTTCATGTTGCGCGGGTCCAATGAAGTCACCGCGCCCCATAACCGCCCAATCTGCTGTTCTAGCAATGGTTATTTTCACCTTGGCCTCCTGCATGGATAGCCGGCCGCCGGGATCCGACTACCTCGCCGATGTGGGCGGGCCGGGGCGGCATCAGACGGATCCAAACCACCCGGCACCGGCCATTCCGGATGATATTTCTTATTGGGACGGGGATGGCGTGACGGGCAGGCCGCTGATCAAGATCAACCGCGACCAGCAAAAAGCCTCGTTCTACAAGGACGGGCAGTTAGTGGGAGTGTCAAAGATTTCCAGCGGCAAGGAAGACCACGGCACGCCCAAGGGCGTCTATAAGATCAAGGAAATGGACAAGGACCACAAATCCACCATTTACGGTGTCTTCAAGGACAAGGCCAGCGGCAAGACCATCAACGACAACGTCGATATCCGGGTGGACAAAATCCCCCCGGGAGCCGTCTTCTACAATGCCCCGATGCCTAATTTCATGCGCTTTGCCGATGGCATCGGGATGCACACCGGCTATCTGCCAGGTTATGCGGCCTCCCACGGCTGCGTCCGCATGCCCAACCAGATGGCGGAAAAGTTCTTTGAAAACGTGAAACTCGGCACGCCTGTGATTGTCGAGTGAGGCAACCGGTCAGGCGGCGTCCTGGTTTTCGCGGCGGCGGCGGATGAGCGGCGGACGCAGGCCGGTGACCACCTGACGGTTGAGGGTGACCGCTTCAATATCCCCGCGCGACGGCACCTCGAACATGACATCGAGCATCAGGCGCTCGAAGATGGAGCGCAAGGCACGGGCACCCGTGCCACGCCGCACGGCTTCCTCGGCGAGCGCGCGCAGGGCGTCGCGAGTGACGCGCAGCTTGACCCCGTTCATCGCCAGTTGCTTGGAGTATTGCTTGACGAGGGAATTCCGCGGTTCTGTTAGAATGTTGACGAGCTCGTCTTCGGTGAGCTTGCGCAATGAGGAAATGACCGGCAGGCGGCCGATGAATTCCGGGATGAGGCCGAAGTGGAGCAGGTCCTCCGGCTGCACCTGTTCGAGTACATTGACGTTGGGGCCATCCAAGTCCGGCGCGTTGACATCGGAGTGAAAGCCGAGAGTGTTGCGGCCCAGGCGGCGCTTGACGATGTCTTCGAGGCCGACAAAAGCGCCGCCGCAGATGAAGAGGATTTTCTCGGTGTTGACCTGGATGTATTCCTGCTGCGGGTGTTTGCGTCCGCCTTGGGGCGGCACATTGCAGATGGTGCCCTCGAGAATTTTAAGCAAAGCCTGTTGGACGCCTTCGCCCGAGACATCGCGGGTGATGGAAACATTTTCCGTTTTGCGACCGATCTTGTCGATTTCATCGACGTAGATGATGCCGCGTTCGGCACGGGCGACATCAAAGTCGGCGGCCTGCAGCAGGCGCAGGATGATGTTTTCGACGTCCTCGCCGACGTAGCCGGCTTCGGTCAGGGTGGTGGCGTCGACGATGCAGAACGGCACATCGAGGACCCGGGCAAGGGTGCGGGCGAGCAGGGTTTTGCCGGACCCGGTGGGACCTAGCAATAAAATGTTGGATTTCTCAATCTCCACATCCTTGAACTCGTCGCCGAGTTTCGCCTGGTCCTGGCGGAGCCGTTGGTAGTGGTTGTAAACCGCCACGGAGAGGACTTTCTTGGCGCTTTCCTGGCCGATGACAAATTCATTGAGCTTGTCGCGGAGCGCGGCCGGGGTGGGCACCTTGAAACCGGCTTTTTCCGCCGGCGTGCGGCCTTTGGGCGTGCCGCCGCCAAGTTCCTTTTCGAGAATGCTCGCGCAGACGTCGATACACTCGTTGCAAATATACACCCCGGGACCGGCGATGAGTTTTTTGACATCGGAATGGCCCTTGCCGCAGAAAGAGCACATTGTCAGATTGGAGGAACGGGCCATGGGTGGAAGCGCTGCGCGCCAGTTATATGTTATCAGTTAGAAGTTATCAGGGAGAAGACAGAAGACAGAAGACATGGAGACAGAAGACAGAAGGCAAGAAAAAGCCGAGCCAGTGACTCTGGTCTTCTGTCTTCTGTCTGGGAGCGCAGCGTTCTTCAGTCTATTCGCCATTTCTACTTTCAGCTTTTGGCGGGGGTGGTGGCTGCTAGAACATCGGGCAGTTGTTTGCGGTTATCCAGCACCTTGTCGACGAGTCCGTAGGCGACGGATTCCTCGGCGGACATGTAATTGTCGCGATCCGAGTCATGTTCGACTTGCTCGACGGATTTCTCGGTGTGTTTGGCGAGGATGCCGTTGAGGCGCTTTTTGAGGTTGAACATGAAGCCGATGGTGCGCTCGACATCGGAGGCGGTGCCGCTGGCGCCGCCGGACACCTGATGGATCATGACATGGGAGTTAGGCAGGCAATAGCGCTTGCCCTTGGTGCCGGCGGTGAGCAGGACCGAGCCCATGGAGGCGGCGATGCCGATGCAGTAAGTGTTCACATCGCAGGTGAGAAACTGCATCGTGTCGTAGATTGCCAGGCCGGCGGTGACGGAGCCGCCGGGGGAGTTGATATAGATATGAATGTCTTTTTTCGGGTCCTGCATCTGCAAAAACAGGAGTTGCGCGATGACGGAGTTGGCCACGAAGTCATCGATGGGAGTGCCGATGAAGATGATGCGGTCCTTGAGCAGGCGCGAGTAAATATCGAACGAGCGCTCGCCGCGGCCATCCTGCTCGATGACGATGGGGACGTAGTAGCTGTTGCGTGGGGGAGTGGAACTCATGGCAGGGGAAATAAAATCAATCATTGAGGGAGGCTTCCGTGCTTTCTTCAACCTTGGCGTGCTCGACGAGGAAGTCAACGGTCTTTCCGATGACCATGGACTGGCGGATGTTGCTGATGCGCCCGGCACGCTGCATGTCCTTGATGAATTTTTTGGGGACCAGTTTGCGGGAGGCGGCGATTTGGAACAGGTGGTTGACGAGTTCCTTGTCATCGACGGTGATGTTTTCGACGCGAGCAATTTCCTGGAGGATGAAGTTGGTGCGCAGGTTGGAAACGGCCTGGTGTTGGGCGCTGGCGAAGATTTCCCCCTGTTGGGATTGGACTTCCTCCTCGGTCATGCCGGCGCCCATGCCACGTTCCACCATGGCGTCCGCCTGGGATTGGGTTTCCTGGGTGATGAGTTCGTCGGGCAGATCGAAATCCACCAGGGCATTGAAGTGGGCGACGATTTGATTGACCTTCAAGTCGTCGATCTTGCGCTGGCGTTCGTGCTGCATGTTATCGCGGATGAGGCTGGAGATTTCCTCCAAGGTCTTGCCGGGGGCGAGGCGCGCGGCCAACTCGTCGTTGAGGTCGGGCAGGATCGATTGCTTGAGTTCCTTGAGGGTGGTGGCAAAGACCATCCCGGCGTTGCACAGGTCGACCACGGGAAAATCCTCCGGGAGGGTCACGGGAATGTCGCGGGACTCACCGGGGGTCATGCCGACCACTTGGCTGGCGAAGCCGGGGAGGAAAGATTTGTCATCCAGGCGGACCCAGAAAGCTTCGCGGCCGGACAGGTAGCCGGCGGGTTTGCCAAGAAACTCATCGGTCGGCTGGCCATTGATGGTGGAAGTGTAGTCGATGACGGCGAAGTCGCCCATTTCCGCGGCGCGGCCTTCGATGGGATTGAACTCAGCGAAGCGTTCGCGCAGGGAGTCAAGTTGCTGGGTAAACTCCTCTTCCGGCACGGCGGACGGCGGGACGGTCACGGCGATGCCTTTGTATTCGGGAAGTTGGACTTCCGGGGCGAGCGTGAGGGTGGCATCGAATGAAAACGCGCCGTCCGGGTGGGTGGTGACGTTTTGCGGGACGCCGAAATCGAGCACTTTGAGGGATTCCTGTTTGAGGGCGTCCTCGTAGGCTTCGTTGATGAGGTTTTCCTGCAGCTCATCGGAAATTTCCTTGCCGTAGCGTTTTTCAACGACCGCTTGCGGGGCCTTGCCAGGACGGAAACCGGGCAGACGGGACTTTTGGGTGTAGGTCCGGACGATCTTATTGCGTTCGCTGGTGACTTTTTCGGCGGGGATTTCCACGCGCAGGGTGGCGACGCATTTGGGCTGCTTCTCAACGACAATGTTCATGATGGATGGCCGGGCTCTGGCGCCGGAACGGGGAGGCTAGCGGAGACCCGCGCCGCTTGTCAAACGAGGCGTGAACCTTTCGCAAAAAAAATCGCGTGTCTGTTCATCCCGAAAACCGCCGTTGGATTTCAATATTTAGTTAGATTAACCACAGATTGCACAGATTCCACGGATTAAAATAGGTTCGATTTGCAACTTCTCCGAAGTTGCAAATGCTGGAAAATTCCAACCCAAAAAAAATCCGTGAAATCTGTGTAACCTGTGGTTTTCCTCCCCATTGCAGGCATTTAACTCCGGATTTCGGGTTCATTCCGTGCCCTCGGTGGTGCCGGCCCAACTCCAGATGCCGGGATCGAGTTCGAAGCGCACGGCAGAGGCGAGCGCCTGGGCGTCCGCCGGGTGGCGCAAAACCGCAAACACGCAGGACCCCGAGCCACACAGCAAGGCGGCGACGGTTTCCTTACGGACTAACAACCATTGCTTCAACTCGGCCAGAAAACGGAATTTTTCAAACACCGGACGTTCGAGGTCATTGACCAGCGTGAGTGACCCGACTTCCTGGGCGCCGTAGCGGATGCCCGGCAGCGCGACCGACCCTTGCCAGCGCTGATAGGCGTCCGGGGTGGAAACGCCAAAGGCGGGCTTGAGCAGCAGGACCGGCAGGGCTGGCAGCGGGGCCAGTGGCTCGACCCTTTCACCGCGCCCGGTGCAACGGGCTGCACCGGGGGTGAGGAAAAACGCGATGTCGCTGCCCAAACCGGCGGCCACCGCCGCAAGTTTTTCCGGGCCCAAGGCACCTTCATGAATCTGCTCGAGTCCGAGCAGCGTGGTGGCGGCATCACTGCTGCCGCCGGCCAGGCCGGCCCCGTGGGGGATGTGTTTTTCCAGGGAAATGCTGCATCTGCACGCGAGATTGGCGGCCGCTTCGTAGGCACGGACAGCTTTGACAACCAGATTGCCGTCGTCGCCCGGCAACGATGGATCATCGCAGGTAAAGGCAAAGGCGGCGGCGGGCGCAAAGTGCAAGCGGTCGGCCAGCAGCGGCAGCTTCGCCATCACGCTGTCGATTTCATGGAAGCCATCGTCGCGTTTGGCGAGCACGCGCAAGGAGAGGTTGAGCTTGGCCGGGGCGAGCAAGGTGAAGGGAGTCATGGCAGGGAGTCTCTAACGAGGAGCGCCATCATGCGCCCGGTTTTTCCTTTTTCAATCCGATAACTGTAATAACGGGAAAAATCCGTGGCGGTGTTGTCCCCGAAGTCGTGAAACTCATGAATGCCGGCCCGCGCGGCTTGCGCGGCGATTTGGGCGGCAAAATCCACTTCATAGTCGGGCGGCCGGATGCATGGGCTGACCACTGCGGTGACGTCACCGGGACGCGTGCCAAACTCTTGTGCCATGACCGCCAGCGCGTTGGCCAAAATCCCGCCTGCGGTGCCATTTTTGCCGGAATGCAGCAACCCGATGGCCCCTGACACCCGGTCCGCCAGCCAGATGGCGGCGCAGTCGGCCACGTAAATCGCCAGCACCAAACCGGTTTCACGGGTGACCAGGCCATCCGCGCCGGGGACGACCGGCAGGCCGTCAGGGGCGAGGACTTGCGGGGCATCCGGGACGCGGGCGACGGCGATGCCATGGACCTGCTCCGCGCGCCACCAGCGATCCGGGTTGCCGCCGAAGTCGGCGAGGGCCGCTTCGTGATAGGGGCGGAGCCTGCGCATCGCGTCATCGCGGTCGGTGGTGATGGCCAGGCCCGGCACGCGTCCCACCCAACCGGCGCGGACGCCGGGATGGGAATGCTGCAGCGAGTCCAGAAACGCAAAGTCCTCCGTCACGGACGGAGCGTAACGGAAGATGGATCGGTTCGCCAAGCGGGATCGCCGCCGGGGATGAAATGAATATTGTGACATTTGCCCTTCACGGGATGAACCCGTTGTGCCAGCCTAGCGGCCATCCAAGCTCATGCGTATGAAATTTCATTATCCGCTCAGTGTCACGTGGTGGGTCGCGGCAGCCTGTCTGGTTGCGAGCGAACCGGGAGAAGAATCCCAGCGGGCCGGCAGCGTCGCGCCTGACAAATCCGGTTACACACTCTTTAATCCCACGCCAGTGGCCCGGCTGCGGGATTTTGCCACCGACCGTCCCAACAAGACCAACGGTCCCCGCACCTTGGATGCCGGACACGCCCAAGTGGAGATGGATCTGGGTGCCTATGCCTGCGACAAGCAAAGCGGCATTCGCACCGAGAACTGGACGGTGGCCAACACCAACCTGCGCCTCGGCCTGACTCACTGGGCTGAACTGCAACTTCTGGTGCCGTTCTATCAGGAAATCCACACCCAGGACACCCCGCTTCACCCAGCCCAAATCGCCGATGGCAGCGGGGATCTCAGCGTCGGCTTGAAAATGAACTTCTGGGGCAATGACGCCGGTAACTCGGCCGGCGGACTCGCGGCCTATGTCAAGACGCCCACCGCGTCGCATGAAATCGGCAATGGCAAGACCGAAGGCAGCGTGCTCGGCTTGTTGGATTTTGCCTTGCCTGCGGACTTCGATCTGGGCATCAACGGTGGCGTTGGCATCACGGCCAACGACGCTCACGGCTACCACACGGATTTCATCGCCTCCGCCTGTGTGTCCCACAAACTTGTCGGCTCCCTCTCAGGTTATCTGGAGTTTTACAGTTCCGTGCCTTCAAATCAGCGCAACGACTGGGTTGGCACGGTGGACGTCGGGCTGACCCTCATGGTCGCCAAGAGCGTGCAACTCGACACCGGCCTCAACATCGGCGCCACTCATGCGGCGGACGACTTGCAGACATTTCTCGGACTCTCGGTGAGGTTTTGAGGGACTGTTGTTTTATGTCTTGACGGATTCCCGTCTTTCCGTATCCTGCGTCTTGTGAAGACGACCATTGATATTCCGGAGCCACTCTACCGGAAGGTGAAGATGCAGGCAGTTCAACGCGGGATCAGTCTGCGGGAACTGGTGCTTGGGGCGCTCGAAACTAACCTGCGGCCCACGCCGTCGCGGCCGACTGGGGCCAGCCATTTTACGATCGACCCGCTGGGAGTGCCCCGCCTGCGGCGCCCTGCGGCCGACGGCACGGTCGTTACCGAGGAATTCCTCGGGCAGCTTCGCGAACAGGAAGGAGTGTGAACCATGCTTTGCCTCGCTGACATCAACGTGTTGATCGCCCTGGCCGATCCGGCGCACGCCTTCCATGCCGCCGCCCGCAAGTGGTTGGCCGCACGGCCACGGCTGGGACTCGCCACCTGTCCGCTGACTGAGAACGGCTTTTTGAGGATTTACGGTCATCCGTCCTATCCGGGAGGTCCCGGATCGCCCGCGCAAGCGTTGTTGGACTTGCGTGTCTATCGCAGGCGCCGGGGGCATCGGTTCCTGCCCTGCGACCTGTCGTTTGATGATCCGGCTTTTCTTGACCTAACAAACGTGACACCGCGGCAATTGACCGACCTTTATTTGGTGGCGTTGGCAGCCCACAACCAGGCCCGCTTTGTCACGTTCGACACAGCCGTCCCGGTCTCCCGCGTCAAGGCCGGTGCCGCCGCCATCGAGGTGATCCCGGTGTCGCCGTAACGCTCCGCGTGCCGCCCGGATTTGGGCTTGACCCCGGGTGAGGGTCCAAGCAAGTTTCACGCCGTTGCGGATTTGATGCCATGCGCAACTCTAACGTAAGTCGATACAAACATCATGAACACCTCATCCCACACCAGTCGTCGCCATGTTCTGAAACTTCTGGCCGCATCCACCGCAGGCCCCCTCATCCTCCCGCGCCGCTTGTTCGGCGCAGACGCGCCTTCTAACAAAATAACGCTGGGTTGCATCGGTGTGGGTTGGCAGGGAGGCAGCAATTTGGATTCATTCCTTGGCCAGGATGCGTGCCGGGTGGTGGCCATCTGCGACGTGGACGAGAATCACCTCAAGGATGCCGTCAACAAGGTCAACGGGCGTTACAAGGATCCGGACTGCAAGGGCTACAAGGATTTCCGCGAGTTATTGGCCCGCAAAGACATTGACGCGGTGTGCATCTGCACCCCCGACCATTGGCATTCGATCCCGGCCATCGCCGCCGCCAACGCGGGCAAGGACATCTTCTGTGAGAAACCCCTCTCCCACACGCTCAACGAGGGCATCGCCATGGTCAACGCCGTGCAGAAAAACCAGCGCATCTGGCAGACCGGGTCATGGCAGCGCAGCCAGGCGACCTTCCGCTGGGCCGTTGAGCTGGTTCAAAACGGCTATCTGGGCAAGGTCACGCGCGTTGAGGTCGGCCTGCCCTCGGGCCACGCGGATTTTGAAGGCACCGGCAAGGACAAGCCCAACGGCGCGGCACCGGCTCAGGTGGACTACGAATTCTGGACCGGCCCGGCGCAGATGATGCCCTTCAATCCCTGCCGCTTCCACAAGAACTGGCGCTGGAATTACAACACCGGCGGCGGCCAGCTCATGGATTGGATCGGCCACCATTGCAACATCGCCCACTGGGGCTTGGCCAATCCGAAGTTCGGTTGTGGCCCGGATGACGCGGTCGGCCCGCTCGAACTGTCCGCCACGGCCGAGTTCCCTAACAAGGAGGATGTCTGGAACACCGCCACCAAATACCGCATCGAAGCCAAATATCCCAACGACATCGAAGTGGTCATCGCCGGTGGCTATGGCGAAATCCAAGGCGGCGCAAAATGGATCGGTCCCAATGGCTGGGTGCGGGTGGACCGCGGCCGGCTCGAAGCCTCCAACATGCAGTGGATCCGCGACATCCAGGACCGTGAGAAAAAGGGCAACCTGGAAACCGCCCTCTACAAGAGCCCAGGCCACCACAAGGAATTCCTCGATTCTATCAAATCGCGCCAGCGCACGCTCACCCCGGTTGAAATCGCCCACCGCTCGCAAACGCCAGGCCATCTCGGCTACATCGCATCTGTCGTCGGCCGCAAGTTGAAGTGGGATGCGGTCAAACAGGAAATCGTCGGCGACGAGGAAGCCAGCAAATTGCTCAGCAAGAAAATGCGTGCGCCGTGGCAGATCTGAGCTAATCGGAGATGACCCCCCCCTGCGCGGATCTCTTCCGCGCAAGCGCAGCCAAAGACAAGACCGCACAGACGACTGTGCGGACGTCGCCCAGTGTTCATGGCGGACACGCGGGCGGGCAACTATAACTTGCAGAGCGGTGAGCTCTGGATTTCAATCGGGCAGCCGCAAGGTTTTCCGTTGCGCCTGCGTATGGCGTGTTTTGTTTCCAAGCAAGTCCGTGAAATCAGCCCCATGAAAAAGTCCGCCTGGATGATCGCCGTTAACCTGCGCCCAGGCGCACGCTTTCTCGCCGGTTTCATCACCCCTTTCGTCGTCCTTGGCTCGGCGCATGCCGCCGACAAAGGATTGGTCAGCGGCACGCTCGCTTCACCTGCAAACTGGTTGGACCCCACGGTGTGGCGGGACCGCTCCAATGTGAGCGGGGTTCCCGGCGCAAGTGACAATGTCTGGATCGGGGTCTATTGGGACGGCACCTCGCCGAATTGGATCCACCCGGCCTACGTGACGCTTGCCAGCGGCACCCAGAGCGTGTCTAACATTTACATGGGCAGGAACCAGCAAAGTAGCGGCATCCTTTCCGCCGGCACCCTCAACGTCACGGGGGCCACCACCACCCTCAACGTCAGCTCCAACTTCCAGATCGACGAGTGGACCGACGCCAATGGCAATGCCTCCGGCACGCTCAACATCGATGCGGCCACGGTCAACGTCACCAATGAATTCGATCTCGCCCGCGGCGGCAACCTCAACACGGGTGCCCTCAACATCATCAATGGCGGACGGCTCAACACAAAGTATTTGAACGTTGGCAACACCGCCAGCACGCTGGTAAGCCAGGCGACGATCGTTTTGAGTGGTGCCTCGCTGTTGAACACGAGCGACTCCCTCACAATCAACGGCAATCTGGTGGGTGGCACTGGCAACATCAGCCTCACCATGGCCGATACCGCACGTGTCAACGTCGGCAACAGCCTGTCCCTCAGCAACACGGCGGTCAGTCTGGGGGCCAACGCGCAAATCAACTCGACTTATGATCTGAGCCTCAACGGTGGCTCCGCCAGCACCACCCCGGGCACCGTCGCCACCTACAATATCGCCCTGGCTGGCACGGCCACCAACGGCGCGATGTCGTTCGGTCGCAGCCTCTATATCGCCAACGCTGACTTGCGCAACGTGGTTTTAACCGTCGGCAGCGGCAGTCCCGCGACGATGGGCTTCACTGGCTCGCTCAATATCGCCAGCAACAGCCAGGGACCGCGCGGCACACTCAATCTGGACGGCGGCGGCATCAACCGGACCATGACCTTTGCCGGCGGCGCCACCTTGGGCGCAGGTTGGGGCAACAACACCATCTCCAGCAACACCCAGGCAAAGCTGAATCTAACCAACGGGGCGCGGCTCAACCTTGGCGGCGACGTGACCATGGGCGAATGGCAGCAAAACAGCGCGAGTTGGCAGATTGGTTCCGTGACGCTCAATGTGGACGCCTCCTCGCAATTCAACACGAGCGGCAGCATCTATCTGCGGGGTACCGGCACCTACAACCTGCCTCTGGCCTCCACTCCCGCCAATGGCATGGTGGCATTTCAAAACAACCTGTATCTGGCGGACCAGAACTACAACAATGACACCCTGACGGTCGGCAACAGCGCCGCCACTTCGATGAATTTCACCGGCGTGCTGAGCATGGCCAATGGAGCCCAGGCCACGGCGGTGCTGACTGTGGACGGCAACCGGACGCTGACATTTTCAAGCACCGGCGACTCCTACGCCGCCAATGGCGATGACAGCTCGGCGGCGACGCTCAATCTAACCAACGGGGCGGTGCTCAACCTCGGCGGCAACCTCACCTTCGGCCGGACCAACTGGAACGTCGCCCAGAACAAGTCGGCACTCACCCTGAGCGGCACCGTGGGTGCCAAGTCGAAACTGAACGTGGGCAACAGCCTCAACCTCAACAGCACGGTCAGCATTAACAGTTATGCACAGGTGAACGTGACCAATGACCTGTATCTGAACGGCGGCTCCGCCAATACCGCCTCAGGGACTGTCGCCACCTACAGTCTGGCGCTGGCATCCGTGCCGATCGATGGCGGGCTGGCGTTCGGCCGCAGCCTGTATATCGCCAACAGCTACAAGCGGGATGCCACTCTAACGGTCGGAAGCGGCAGTCCCGCGCTGCTCGGTTTCACCGGCTCGCTCAACATCGCCAGCTGGGACGAAGGGCCGCGCGGCACGCTCAACCTGGACGGCGGCGGCATCAACCGGACCATGACGTTTGCCGGCGGCGCCACCCTGGGCGCCGGTTGGGGCAACAACGCCACCACCAGCAACACCCAGGCGACCATCAATCTAACCAACGGCGCGCGGCTCAACCTCGGCGGCGACGTGACCATGGGCGAGTGGCAGCAGAACAGCGCGAGTTGGCAGGTGGGTTCCGTGGCGCTCAATGTGGACGCCACCTCGCAATTCAGCACGGCCGGCAGCCTCTATCTGCGCGGCACCGGCACCTACAACCTGCCCCTGGCGTCCACCCCAACCAATGGCATGGTGGCGTTTCACAACAACCTGTATCTGGCGGACCAAAACTACAACAACGACGCCCTGACGGTCAACAGCGGCGCCTCCGCGATGAATTTCACCGGCGTACTGAGCCTGGCCAACGGAGCCTCGACCACGGCGGTATTGACCGTGGATGGCAACCGGACGCTGACGTTTGCCAGCACGGGTGACGCCTACGCCGCCAATGGCGATGACAGTTCGGCGGCAACGCTCAATCTAACCAACGGGGCGGTGCTCAACCTCGGCGGCAACCTCACCTTCGGCCGGACCAACTGGAACGTCGCCCAGAACAAGTCGGCACTCACCCTGAGCGGCACCGTGGG
>JBAXPF010000038.1:0-19933 GCA_037132955.1 Verrucomicrobiota bacterium
GCAAACACCTACGACGGCCCGACCGTCATCAGTGGCGGCACGCTGAAATTGCAGGGCGATCAGACTCTGACCGGTTTCGGCGGCAATGGCAGCGGCTGGACGCTCAACGGGGGCGCGCCAAGCGTCACCGGGGATATCCTGACACTCACCACCGGCTCGAGCCAGAGCACCAGCGCCTACTACAACACCAAGGTCCCGGTCAACCAGCCGTTCGTTGCCAGCTTCGTCATGAACTACAATGGCGACACCCACCCGGCCGACGCCGTGTCCTTCATCCTGCAAAACTCGGGACTCAACGCGACGGGCAACAACTATTACGCGGGTGGAATCACCCCCAGCGCGGCCATCGTCCTCGACACATGGAATGACCGGGCGTGGTATCAGGCAAACGGCAGCGGCAGTGTGGATATGGCAAATCCCAATGTGCTGGCCCAACCCATCCATCAACTCAAGGTCGATTTGAACTATGATGGATCCAACTTGCTGACGGTTGTTCTAACGGACCAAGTCAACAGCGCCAACTACACCCATACCTACACCGTCGGCAGTCTCGCCACCCAGTGCGGCGGCACCACCGCCTATCTGGGATTGGTGGGCGGCATCGGTGGCCACGGCACCACCTATAAAATCAGCAATTTCGTCTTTACCTTCCCCGGCGTCGGATCTAACAACCTACCGGTCGGCACTGCCCTCAGCATGGCCTCCGCCACCACCTTCAACCTCAATGGCAACACCCAGCAGGTCGCCGCGCTGGCCGACGCCAGCGGCAGCCCGAGCGGACAACAGGTGCTGCTGGGAAGCGGCACGCTGACGGTGGGGGATGCCACATCCACCACTTTCTCCGGGGCGCTTGTGGGCTCCGGCGCTCTAACCAAGGCCGGCGCCGGCACGCTCACCCTCGCCGGGACCAGCACCTACACCGGGGCCACCAGCATCAGCGGTGGCACCCTGCGGGTCCAGGGCGCGCTGGGCGCCACCGCGACCACGGTGTCCGCCACGCTCTCCGGCAATGGCTCGATCAACGCCGGTGTGAGTCTGCTCGCCGGCGGCGGCTTCGCTGCGAGGATTTCCAACTGGACGGGTGTGGCAGGCAGCGGCTTCGAGGATCTTAGCGTCCAGTCGCTCGCCATTGCGGCGGGCTCCCATGCGGTCACCATCGACACGGCCGGCCTAACGAACTTCACCGACACCACCAAGGTGTTCGCGTTCCTGACGACCACGGCTGGGATCACGGGCTTCAACGCGGGCGACTTCAGCATCAGCGCGCCCGGCCTCAGCGGCAGCGGCACCTGGGCGCTGCGCCAGACCGGCAATAATCTGGAACTCGTCTATTCTAACGGAGCTGCCCTGCCGCCCTATGACAGTTGGGCCGCCGCAATGGGGCTCACCGGTGCCCCCGGCAAGGAATCGGGCTTTGATGCCGACCCCGACAAGGACGGCATTGCCAACGGTCTCGAGTGGATTCTCGGCGGCAATCCGTTGGCGAATGACCGCGCGATTCAACCCGTCGTCACCAGCAACCCAAGCAGTGGCCTGACCCTGCGCTTCAACCACGCGGAGTCCTCAATCGGGCAAGCCACCCTTGTGGTCCAGTGGGCGATCAACCTTAACGGCATCTGGACCGATGTGCCGGTCACCCAAGGCGGTGGCTCATACGCCAACGGCGTGGTGGTCACGGTGAACCAAGCCGCCACGCCGGATGCGGTTACGGTCAATATTCCGGCCACCAATGCTGCCGGCGGCAAAATTTTCGCCCGCCTCAAGGCCACCAACCCCTGAAGCCAATGTCCGCGACCCGCCCCCTCCCTGACAACGCCAGTTCCTCTCTAACGATGCACCTGACCCGCTCCCTCCAGTTTCTCACCGGCTGCGCCGCCTGCGCGGTGGCGCAACCCGCGACCGCCGCCAACGCATCATGGAATGTGGATGCCAACGGCAACTGGGCCACCGCCGCCAATCCACCGTGGTTCGCGGCACTCGTGCCCGGCAGCACCTCGGTCACGACCAACACCGATATTGCCACCTTTGGATTCACCCTCACGCTGGACCGGACCATCACCGTGGATGCCAATCGAAATTTGCGGGGCATCACCTTTTCTAACACATCGACCAACAAATACACGCTCAGCGGCGGCCGGTTGCTGTTGACCAATGGCGGTGTGATCCAGACGGCGGCGGGCAATGGCGATCATACCGACACCATCAGCACGGCCATTGCGATCGAGGGCGACGGGGGGGCCGCCACCTTCACCGCGGGCGCGACTTCGGCGGCCAGCATGCTCAGCATTGGCGCGGTGACCGGGGTGGCGACCGGGGCCAACATCACGACGCTCACCCTCAATGGTGACAATGTGGGGGATAACGCCGTCACGGGCGTGATTGGCGATGGCACGGGCGGGGGCAAGCTCGCACTCACCAAGAGCGGCAACGGCATTTGGGATCTAGCAGGAAACAACACCTTCAGCGGGCAGTTGACGGTGGCACAGGGCATCCTGAAGGTTGCCACGATCAACAACACGAGCGCCAACGGCGTGTTAGGCAATAGCGCGTCCGCCGTGATCCTCGGGAAAACCGGCGGCATCACCGGCACCTTGGAATACACCGGCGGCAACGCCGGCAGCAACAAGAAGTTCACCCTCGCCAGCGGCGGCAGCGGCGCATTCCAGGTCGATGGGCCCGGGGTGATCCTGACCCTCGGCGGCGTGATCGACGGCGCCGGCACCCTTGTCAAGACCGGTATGGGCACGCTGAGCCTCTCGGGAACTAACACCTTCAGCGGCGGCATCCATCTAACTGACGGCGTGCTGGCCCTGGCCGGCAGCGGCGCGCTTGGCACCACCGGCACGCTCCGCTTCGATGGCGGCATGCTGCGCTTCAGCGCCAGCAACACGAGCGATTACTCGGCCCGCTTCAGCAGCGCCGCCAGCCAAGCCTACAATCTCGACACCAACGGCCAGATCGTCACTCTGGCAACGGCCGTGAGCAGCACCGGAGGCGTGCTCACCAAGACCGGCACGGGCACGCTGATTCTAACAGCAAGTAACACTTACGACGGCGGCACCACGGTCAATGCCGGGACCTTGACGGTTGCGGCGCTGGGCACGTTCGGTGCCGCCACCGCCGCACTCACTGCGGATGGCGCCACGGCGCTTGCCAACCTGGGCGCGACCAGCCAGACGCTGGGCACGGTCAACCTGTGGAACGGCGCGCAGATCATCAACGGCTCGCTCAGCGGTCAGGCGTTCAATCTGGATAGTGGCTCGGTCAGCGCCAACCTCACCGGCGCGACGGGCATCCTGACAAAGAGCACCACAAGCACCGTGACCTTGACCGGCACCAACACCTACGGCGGCGCAACGGTTCTGGCCGATGGCGTACTGGCCCTGGGCAGCACTGGCGCGCTGGGCACTACCGGCAACATCCAGTTTTCCGGCGGCACGCTCCAGTTCAGCGCCAGCAACACGAGCGATTACTCGGCACGCTTCAGCAATGCCGCCAGCCAAGCCTATAACCTCGATACCAATAACCAGGCCGTCACCCTTGCCGGCGTTCTGACCAGTTTCGGCGGCACGCTCACCAAGGCCGGCGCGGGCACGCTCACTCTAACCGGCGCCAACACCTACAACGGCGGCACCACCGTCACCGCCGGAACGCTGGCCATCACGGGCGGAGGCAAACTTGGCGCGGCCCCCGGCTCCCTCACTGCGGACGGCGCCACGGCCATCGTTAATCTGGGCACCAGCACGCAGACGCCCGGCGCAGTCTACTTGTGGAATGGAGGCCAAATCAACGGCGGCACCCTCAGCGGCACTTCCTTCAACGTGGAGAGTGGCGCGAGCAGCAGCAACCTAACCGGCGCGACGGCTATTCTAACAAAGAGTAACACAGGCACCGTGACCCTGACCGGCGCCAACACCTACGGCGGCGGCACCGAGTTGTATGACGGTGTGCTGGTCCTGGGCAGCAGCGGGGCCCTGGGCACGGGCGGCGCGATTGGCTTTTATGGCGGCACGCTGCGCTTCAGCGCCGGCAACACCAACGACTATTCCGCCCGCTTCAACAAGGGCGACGTCCAGGCCTACTATCTGGATACTAACGGCCAGACCGTCACCCTGGCGGCGGCCCTGACCAGCTTCGGCGGCACACTCACCAAGTCCGGCGCGGGCATTCTTAATCTAACAGGAGTCAACACCTACGACGGCGGCACCACGGTCACCGCCGGAACCGTGACCCTTGGCGGGGCCGGCACGCTTGGTGCCAGCACCGGCTTTCTCATGGCCAACGGTGCGACGGTCATCGTCAATTTGGGCACCAACGACCAGACACTGGGTGCGGTCGGCTTGAAAAGCGGCGCGCAGATCACCGGCAGCGGCACGCTCACCGGCACGTCCTACGACGTGGAGAACGGTTCGATCAGCGTCAAACTCGCCGGCTCGGGCGTTGCTCTAACGAAAGCGACCGCGGGCACGGTGACCTTGAGCGCGCCCAACAGCTACGACGGCGGCACCACGGTCATGGCCGGAACGCTGGCCCTTTCCGGCACTGGCACACTCGGGATCACCAACGGCGCGCTCACGGTCAACGGTGCCACTGCCATCGTCAACTTGGGCACCACCCACCAGACGCTCGACTCACTCGCCCTGATCAACGGCGGGCAGATCAACAGCAGCACCGGCATCCTCACCGGCAACGCCTTCAACGTGGAAAAAGGCTCTATCAGCGCCATTCTCGCGGGACCTGCGGCTTCTCTAACCAAAACAACCGCCGGCATTGTCACCTTAAGCGGTGCCAACACCTACGGCGGCGGCACCACCGTCACGGAAGGGAAACTGGTCCTCAGCGGCGCCGGCACGCTTGGCGCGAGCAGCGGATCGCTCACCGTGGACGGTGCCACGGCCATCGTTGATGTGGGCACCACCAACCAGACCTATGGCACGGTCACGCTGTTGAACGGCGGGCAGATTCTGAGCAGCACCGGCACCCTGACCCCTTCGGTTCTGATAGTGGAAAGCGGCTTGGTCAGCGCCAAACTCATGGGACCGACGACGTCTCTAACCAAAATCACCGGTGGCACGGCGACCCTGAGCGGGGTCAACACCTATGGCGGCGCCACCCACATCAACGAGGGCATGCTGCAAGCGACGACGCTGGGGTCGTTGCCGGGCCAATCAACGCAAGGCCTGATCACGGTGGCGGGTGCCGCCACCCTGGCAGTCAATGCCGGCGGCAGCGGGGAATTTGCCGTGGCCGACATCACCAATCTTCTGGCCAAGGCGAGCTTTGCGACCAACGCCATCCTGGGCCTCGACACCAGCCGCGCCACGGGCGGAGTATTTTCCTATGACCCGATCCTCACCGGCACCATCGGCCTCCGCAAGCTCGGCAGCGGCATGCTGACTCTAACTGGAAATAACACCTACAGCGGCGGCACCACGGTCAATGCGGGCACGCTGGCGCTGGCGGGGCTTGGCTCGTTAGGCGTGGCCAGTGGGGCACTCACCGCGGATGGTGCCTCGGCCATGGTGGATCTGGGCGCCAGCAGCCAGGCGACCGGCGCGGTCAGCGTGATCAATGGCGCACAGATTATCAACGGCACGCTCAGCGGCACGGCGTTTTATGTGGAAAGCGGCTTGATCGGTGCCAATCTTGCGGGTGCCACGGCTGTTCTAACAAAACAAGGGATCGGCACGGTGACCCTGACCGGCACCAACACCTACGGCGGCGGCACGGATCTTTTCGATGGGGTGCTGGCCTTGGGGAGCAGCGGTGCCTTGGGCACCACCGGCACGCTCCGCTTGCTAGGCGGCACGCTGCAGTTCAGCGCCGGCAGCACGCGGGACTACTCGGCACGCTTCAGCACGGTGGCCGGCCAAGCCTACAATTTCGACACCCATGGCCAGTCCATCACGCTCGCGTCGGCCATGACCAGCGTTGGCGGCACCCTCACCAAGACCGGGGCCGGCACGCTCACTCTAACTGGAATAAACACCTACAACGGCGGCACCACGGTCAGTGCCGGAACCTTGACCCTTGCCAGTAATAGTAAACTTGGGCTGGCTCCCGGCGGACTCACGGTGGAAGGCGATACCACTCTGGTGGATCTGGGCGCCAGCAGTCAGACTCTTGGCGCGATCGGCCTGCTCAATGGCGCGCAAATCCTCAACGGCACCCTCAACGCCGCCTTTTTCGACATGCAAGCCGGCTCCATCAGCGCCAAGCTCACGGGTGCCGGTGCCCTTCTAACAAAGAGTGGCGACGGCACGGTGACCTTGACCGGCGACAACACCTACGGCGGAGGCACCGATCTTGCCGCCGGCGTGCTCGCCTTGGGCAGCAGCGGCGCGCTGGGCAGCAGCGGCACGCTGGGCATGCTGGGCGGCACGCTGCAGTTCAGCGCCAGCAACACGACGGACTATTCCGCCCGCTTCCGCACGGCCGACGGCCAGTTTTTCAATTTTGACACCAACGGCCAGGCCGTCACCCTGGCGCGGCCCATGACCAGCGTTGGCGGCACGCTCACCAAGACTGGCGCTGGCACGCTTACCCTGACAGGTGCGAATACCTATGACGGTGGCACCACAGTGAGCGGCGGCACGCTCGTTCTTGCCGGACTGGGCACGCTCGGAACGGCTCCCGGGGGACTCACGGTGACTGGTGCCACGACGCTGGTCAATCTGGGGGGCACCAGCCGGACGCTGGGCGCGGTGAGCCTGAGGAATGGCGCGCAAATCAACAACGGCTCGCTCAGCGGTTTGTCGTTTGATGTGGAGAGCGGCTCGCTCAGCGCCAACCTCACGGGCACGGACGCCACTCTGACAAAAACCACCGACGGCAGTGTGACCCTCACAGGGGTCAACACCTACACCGGAGCCACCAGTGTGAGCGCTGGCATATTGTATACCCCGACGCTCGCGGCGTTGCCTGGCCGGGCAAGTTCCGGCCTGATCACCGTGGCCAGTGGCGCCACACTGGCGGTCAACGTCGGCGGCAGCGGGGAATTCTCCGTATCCAACATCGCCGCACTTCTAACCAACGCCACCTTCGATGCCAACGCGATTCTGGGAGTGGACACCAGCAATGCTGCGGGAGGAATTTTCGCCTACACTCCGGACATTACCGCGCCCATCGGCCTGCGCAAGTCCGGCACAGGCACGCTGACCCTGACCGGAACTAACACTTACAGCGGTGGCACGACGGTCAGTGCCCTCACCGGATTCAGCGGCGGCACCCTGAGCTTCAACAGCCTCTCCGACATTCCGAGCGCCACCAGCGCCCTGGGGACCAGCGGCACGATCTTCATCGCCAACAGCACGTTCCAATACACCGGGAGCGCGGTCACCGCGACGAGCCGGTTTCAAAACGGCGGTACTGGTGCTCCGGTGGGGACCACCACCATCGATATCACCCAGGCCGGCGGCAGCCTCAATCTGGTCGGTGGTTACAGCAACAATCAGGGTCTTGTCAAAACCGGCCCCGGCACGCTGGTCCTGAGTGGGGCCAATGCTGTGGGCTTCGGCGGCACTTCCGTGGATAACGGCACCTTGGTGCTGGCCATGAATACCAGCAATGTCGCCACATATAACACGGTGGGCTGGATCTCCGATGTGAAGCCGGGCACCACCGTCCAGTTTGCCATGGGCGCGGACGGTAGCTACCACGATGGCCAGGTGCTTGCCGTGGCCGGCGATCCGCTGCGGCAGTTCCACATGTCCGGAGGCACGCTCGACCTCAACGGTGACAACATCAACCGAATCCCGGTGGTCGATGGCACCGGCACCATCACGAACAGCGCGGCCGGAACCAGTGCCATGCTCAGTGTGCTGCTCAATTACGACAAGACATTCAGCGGCAACATCGTGGATGGCAGCGGCACGCTGGCACTGCGGGTCAGTGACACGGCACACACTGGAATCGCGCCGGACCATCTGCGGTGGACGCTCACCGGCAACAACCCATACAGCGGCGGCACCCAGGTGGCATCCAACACCCTGCTGGCCGTTACTCCCTCATCCCTCGGCAGCAACTGGTCCACCCCGGGCATGGTCGTGGTCAGCCTCAACGCAAAACTCGCCGTCCAGACCGGCGACGGCACCACCGGTTGGAATGCCGCGCAGATCGACAGCTTGCGTGCGGCGGCCTCATGGGGCACGCCTAACGCGGGCCTTGGATTGGACACAACCCAGGGTGACTTCACCTACGCCAGCGCCGTGACCCAGACGCTGAGGTTGGTGAAGCTCGGACCTAACACGCTCACCCTGTCCGGCGCCAACAGCTACACCGGCGGCACCATCATGGGTGACGCCAACCATGGCAATGCCGGCATCTTGTCGTTGTCCGGAGCGGGCACCCTCGGCACTAGCGGCCCGCTCGTCGTTTACGCCGGCACCTTCGATCTCAACGGCAGCACCCAAGCCATCACGTCCCTGGCCATGGGTGAGGGACTCGCCGGCACCACCGCCAGCATCAACCTCGGCGCGGGCGAATTGAAGTTGGGCGGCAACCTCGAATACCGTGCCACCAACAACCCGAACGGTGCCACGATCTCCGGCACGGGCGGCGGCAAGCTCAGCCTGCTGGGCTCGCGCACCTTCACGGTGGGCGATTCCACCGCCGCCACCAGCGATCTAACCATCACGGCCAACATCCAGAACGGCGACGCCACCGCCCGCGCCCTGCTCAAGGCCGGCACCGGCGTGATGCTGCTCTCGGGCACCAACACCTACACCGGCGCCACCACCGTCAACGCCGGCACGCTCTGGGCCACCACGCCCGCCTCGCTGCCGAACCAGGCGCTGCCCGGCATGATCAGGGTGGCCGGCGCCGCCACCCTCGCGCTCAACGTCGGCGGCAGCGGCGAGTTCACCGAAACCGACGTCAATCATATTCTAACCAACGGCCTGTTCGCCGCCAACTCGATGCTCGGCATCGACACCACCCACGCCATCGGCGGCACAGTCACCTTCGCGTCTAACATTATTGGCGGGCTTGGCCTGAGCAAGCTCGGCACCGGCACATTGGTCCTGCCCGGCACCGGCAACAGCTACAGCGGTCCGACCAGCGTCAGCGGCGGCACCCTCCAGGTCAACGGCACGCTGACCAGCGGTGGCTTGGTGAGCGTTCCCGGCGGCGGCACCCTCGGCCTGGCTGCTGCTGCCAGCATCGCCCGCGATGTGACGCTCAGCGGAGGCGTGCTCAACCTCGCCGGCGGCCTTGGCGCGGGCACCACGCTCACGCTCTACGATGGCACGGTCAACACCATCGGCAGCGGCGCCAGCGCGGCCAGCGTGATGCTGCCGCTGCCCGCTGCAAGTGCCACCCCGGTGTTGTATGCGCCCGTCGGCCAGGAGTTGAGCGTATCTAACAAGATGACCCAGAACCTGAGCAATGCCATCATCACCGTGACTGCCGGCACCATGCCCTTCAAGGTGGGAGGCGCCAACACCGCCTCTAACATTGACAGGCTCATCCTGCAGGGTGGCACCACCAAAGTCGAGCGCAGCACCATGGGTTATGTCGCCGGTTTGCAACAAGGATATCTGCAAGGCGACACCGGTGCGGGCGTGGACTTCATCACCCCCAACCCCAAAAACGAGGCGCCCCAGCTCAACATCCTTGCGGCACGGGCCAGCAGCGGCAACAGCAATAGTGGCCTGCTTTTCATGAACAATGTGAGCGGGAGCCCCACCAATCACGCGACCCAGGTCTACACCGGGCAGATCTTCGTGGGGCCCAGCGGCACCTTGAACTTTGGCAAGGGTTGGGACGACTCCGCCATCATCAAGGTCGATGGCACCACGGTGTTGCAGAGTGATGACTCCCACCGCGTGAACAATTGCTGGCGGGACCAGGTCACCAGCGGCACCCTGACCTACATCCCCAACACCTGGCACGATTTCGAGGTCCGCGTGGCTAACAACGTCGGCGGCTGGGGATGCACCGGCGAAACCGGTTGGAGTGCCGGCGGCTTCGGTATCGGCTACAGCCCCACCTTCACCGGAACCGCCGGCTATAACACCACCGCGGCGCTGCAAACGAATTATGTGGAAATCGTCGATGACGGTCACATGAGTCTCCTGCGCTTCAGCTCCATGGCTCCCTCCGCCGTGACCCTGCCGACCACCGACGTGACGGTCACCGCCGATAGCACCTTGAACCTGAACAATGGATCGCTGGCCACGTTAGGCAATTTGAACATCGGGGCGGCCACACTGGCGTTTGAGACGGCCACCGCCGTGAGCTTTGACAACCTAACCGCCACCGGCACCTCGGCCATCGCGGCGAGCGTGCCGCTCGCGCTGCGCACCGGCAATGTGACCGTGGCCGACGGCAAGACCCTCACGCTCAATCCGGCCATCGTCGATGGCACGACTGTCACCGCCCTGCATAAACTTGGCACCGGTAACCTGATGCTCAGCGGCGGCAATTCCTACACCGGTGTGACCACCGTAAGCAGCGGCATGCTCCAGTTTGCCAAGGAGACGAGTTTGTACAACAACACGCCCGCGAATTGGACCGTCGCCAAGCTCGTGGTGGCAACCGGTGCCACCGCCGCGTTCAACGTCGGCGGCACGGGTGAGTTCACCGCGGCCGACATGCAAACCCTCAGCGGGCTGGGCACGGCGGTCGGCGGCTTTGCCAACGGCTCCAACATTGGTTTCGACACCGGCAACGCCAGCGGCGGCGTGTTCGATTACAGCCACGTCATTGCCAACCCCAATGGCGGTGCCAACGGGCTCGGCCTAACCAAACTTGGGGCCGGCACACTGGTCATCGACCAGTCCCACACTTATACCGGCGCGACCCGCATCCAGGCCGGCACTTTGCTCATCAACGGCAACTCACCGGCAGCCACCGGTGCGGTCAGTGTCGCTTCCGGCGCGGCCTTGGGCGGCACCGGCATCATCAGTGCCTCGACCACCATTGAGGGCATCCACGCTCCCGGCAGCAACGGCGTGGGGATCCAGTCGTTTACTAACAGTCTGGTGTATGCCGCCTCTTCCCATTTTCAGTGGCAACTCACCGATAACATAAGCACCGGGCGTGGCGGCAACTTCGACGGCGTGGACGTCACTGGTGGCACCTTCGCCATCACCAGTGGTGCCACCATTGATCTGAGTTTCGCCGGATCGGTCAATTTCCTCACCAGCTTTTGGAGCACCAACCAATCATGGCTGGTGGCCGATCTGGGCGGCGGTCTAACAGGCGACGGCGGCAACGCCGTGTTCACGCTCGGCACCATCAGCGGCGGCAGCGGCACTCCGTCTGGCACCTTTGCGGTCAGCCGCGTCGCTGATGTCAACGGCAAGAAGGATGTCGTGCTGAATTGGAGCGCCGGCAGCGGCTTTGATACCTGGGTCGCTTCCAAGGCACTCACCGGCGCGGACGCTCTGCCGGGTGCTGATCCGGATCACGATGGCGTGCCAAACTCATTGGAGTTTGTGTTGGGTGGCGAACCGAATCCCGCCAATCCGGGGGCCAACTCCAGCAGTCTGTTACCGCGCGTCACGCGCGGCACGAATGGTGACCTGCTCTTCACCTTCCACCGCCAGGTTCTATCAGAAAGCGCCGTCACCCTCACCTTCCAGTGGTCCACCGACCTGGGCTTCCCGGTTGCCAACGATGTGCCGGTGGGTGCCGCGACTTCCGCCACCGGCGGCGTGTCCGTCGCCGTCACTGGCAACAGCCCGGATGCCGCCACCGATCTCATCGTCATCACCGTGCCGGCCGCCAAGGCCCCAGGTGGCAAGCTCTTCGGCCGTCTCCGCGCCACGGTGCCGTAACTGCGGCTGCCAGCCCAGTCCATCCGAATGGCGGCCCTTTGGCGGTTGCCTGCGGAACTTGGCAACCGTATGGATGCGTATCAAGCGAACGTCATCGCCAGGAACCATCCCGGACCTGAGTCCGCACATTGACCTTGGGTCTTCGCTTACCGCCCCTTACTGCTCTGGCAATATTTTCACAACCTCACCAGGTTTGGGTGATATCTAGACCCCCTTCCGGTTCTCCGGCAGATGCTCGCTGCAGTATTCCTGATGATCTTCCTGGCTGACGTAGAACTCCCTATCGGGGTCACTGCGTTCCGTTTTGCCGCAGGTGCTGCATTGGTGCAGGCAAGTGGCACTCGCAGCCAGCGCGGAACGGAAACTTTGGCGGCGTTTGATGATCTGCCAGCCACCCGACCGCATGGCGGTGGCGGCACCAATGGCACCACCGACCCCGAGTCCCACCAAATGCGCCGTGTTGGCGACCGGACCGAGCGCCCCGGTAAAGCACACGACGAGCCAGATGAGCATCATGGAGACGGTGCTTGGGTGCAGGACCAAGTCGGGACTCGGATGGAGCTTGGAACGCAGCAACACAAACCCGAACAATCCATAGTTCACCCCGGACATGCCTCCGAAGTTGGCGCCATGCCAAAGGCCCTGCGCCAGGTTCGAGAGCACCGCCACCACCACCACCAACCCCAGAAAGCCCAGGCTGCGGAACCGCATTTCTAACATCACGCCGAACTGCCACAGCCACATCAGGTTGAAAACGATATGCAAAATGCCAAAGTGCAGGAATATCGGCGTGACCAGGCGCCACACCTGTCCCCTTCTGATATCCGCCAGCGGATCCTGGACGCGTGCCGCCGTCAATTTCAATTCGCTGGCCAGCGCCTCGATTTCACGGATTTGCGCCGGCGCAAAATCCGTCTTCCCGTCGGCCAGTTCGAAGTGACCGTTGGTGAGTACATACCCCTGTTTTTCCAGCATGTCATTGTATTCCCGCCCCAGCCTTTCAAGAGTCTGATAGCCCTGTTGGGATGACATGTATAACGCGTCCGCCGGCGCGGTGTTTTTGCCTGCCAGAGTCAACGCCGCGATCACCGCGGATATCACGATGAGAAACAGGGTGACGGGCAGGTAATGCGTTAGCGTGGCAAAGTTGCCATGCTTGGCATCGCGGGGGTTCGGTGGCCAGGGACGTGAAGGCATGAGGATCGCGCTTGTATGATAGAATGAATTCCTGCGGCACGCCGACCGCCGCAGAAATACCCGCACGCCAAGCCCCTTGCGCCTGTCCGCAGGCTAAACGGCGGCGCTCGGCATACAAGAATTTTCGCGGATACCGGACAAATCCCGGAGTCAGGCCAAGTAACAGCCCATCTTTGCCGTTTGACAAGCCCCGGCGTTCCCACCAGTTTTTGTCCCGTGACTCAGGAATTGAAACATTCACCGCTGGAAGCCGCCCATCTTGCACTGGATGCCCGTCTGGTTGCCTTTGCCGGCTGGAACATGCCCGTCCAATACCGCTCGATCCTCGATGAACACCATGCCGTCCGCTCCCGGGCCGGAATTTTCGACATCTCCCACATGGGCCAATTTTTCCTCAGCGGCCCCACTTGCGCCGCCTGGCTCAACCGCCTTCTTACTAACAACATCGACCGCCTTGCAACCGGCCAGGGCCAATACACCCTGATGCTCAATGAGCACGGCGGCGTCATCGATGATCTGATCGCCTACCGCTGCGGCGCCTCCGATTTCCTGCTGGTCGTCAACGCCTCCATGATCGAGGACGATTTCTTCTGGTTGGCCGCCCATCAGGATCCGGACGTCATCCTCCGCAACGAAAGCGAACTGTGGGCCGGCATGGCCATCCAAGGCCCCCTCGCCAGCGCCATCTTTGCCGCCGCCTGCCCCGGCGCATCCTTGCCTCCCCGCAACGGCTACGCCACCACCCCCGCCGGGGCCATCGTCTGCCGCACCGGTTACACTGGCGAAGACGGCTTTGAATTCTTTTGCCCTGCCGCCGATGGCATCGCCTGGTGGAACCGCTTCGCTGCTGCCGGTGCCGCCCCTTGCGGCCTCGGTGCCCGCGATACTCTCCGTCTCGAAATGGGCTACCCACTCAACGGCAACGACCTCTCGCCGACACGATCCCCGATCGAAGCCGGACTCGGTGGCTTCGTGGATCTGGCAAAACCCGACTTCATCGGCCGCGACACCCTCGTCCGCCACAAGGCCGATGGCACGACCGTTAGACTTTGCGCCATCCAATACACCGCCAAAGGTGCCCCACCCCGCGCCCACTACCCGGTACTCGCCGCGGACGGCAGCGTGCTGGGCGAACTCACCAGCGGTGCCCACTCCCCCTCGCTCATGACGGGCATCGGCATGGCCTACCTCCCCACCCCATTTTCAACGCCCGGCACCCCCGTGCAAATCGAGGTGCGCGGCCGCCTGTGCCCCGCCGTAGTTGTTAGAAAACCGTTCCATAAATCCTGACCCATCCTCCCCACCCATGAACATTCCCACCGATCTCCACTACACACCCTCCCATGAATGGATTCGCCTGGATGGCGACATCGCCACCGTGGGCATCACCGATCATGCCCAAGCTGAGCTCACCGACGTCGTCTTCGTCGAGCTCCCCGCCATCGGCCGCGCGGTCGATGCGGGCGACCCCGCCGCGGTCGTCGAATCTGTCAAAGCCGCCAGCGATATCTATGCCCCGCTGGCCGGCACTGTCGTCGCCCTCAACCCGGATGTTGAAGCCAACCCCGCGCTCGTCAACACCGAGTCCTACGCCAACGGATGGCTCTTCAAGCTGCGCGTCAGCCATCCCGCCGATGCCCTCAAACTGCTCGACGCCGCCGCCTATGCCGCGCTGATCAGTTAGGTCATCACCCTCTAATGAAACCCACATCCCCCGCCCCCTCGTCCGCACCGGCTCACGCCAATACGTCGGCCAGTTCAGCGGCACCGGCGGTAGCGTCACTGGCAGCGGCGCACTATTCACCATTAACGCGGCCAACGGAAACTATACCGGCTCGATCCAGGGCTCGCTCAGCAATGTGCCAGTGGGTGCCGGAACTTCCTCGACCCACGGCGTGGACGTCACAGTCGGCGTTCTGGATTCCGACACCGACACGATTGTCATCAGTGTGCCATTGGCCAAGGCTGCCGGAGGCAAGCACTTCGGCCACCTCGCCGTCACCTCGCCGTCACCTCGCCGTAGCTGCGCCGTAGCTGCGGCTTCCAGCCGCAGTAAAATTGGGCCAAACTCCAGGCTGCGGCTTCCAACCGCAGTCGGCTTCCAACCGCAGTGTCAGACACACGTCTTCACGGGCAACCAGCGGGCTCAAGGTGGCGCCGGAGGCGCCGATTGATTTGCAGGCACGGCTTGGCAAGGTGTAAGCACTTGCCTCCGACCGCCCAGCGGGCGTTGAACCATGGCAGGCACCATGCAGTCTTTTGGTGCTTGTGGACTGAGCACATGCCGGAGATAAAGCGCGGAACCAATGCCAACCATCCAGAATCCCTCATTCTTGAGAGCCCAAAAGACCGCGGTCGGTCTCATGGGCGTGGCTCTGATGCTTGCCACCACCTCCGCGCGGGCGGATTGGATATTCGCGGCCAACGAGAGCAACGATCTCTATCAAACAGCCAAGTCAGCGGGACTCGCCACGCAACGCGCGGACACGCCCGCCGCCGCTCTTGCCTTGGCCCGAACGGGGGATGGCGTGCTGCTGCTTGCCAATGATTATCCGGCAAGGCAAACGCCTGTGGCGGACGACGTTTATGCAAGCGCGGCCGCCAAGCATGTCCGGCTTTATGTGGAATATCCCGCCGCATTGCCTAACATGGAAATTGCCGCGCCCCGCAAAATGGAATGGGAGCGGGCGGTGGTGACATCCGACGCATTCGGCCCGGCGCTGGTAAGGATGCGGATTTTAATGATCCAGGATTGCACGTATCTGCCGATGGTGGCAAGCGCCCCACACTTGGTGCTGGCGCGTGTGGTTGGATTTGACGTGGCAAAACTGGGGCTCCCCGCCACCAAGGTCTGGCCGGTGCTCTTTGAACATCAACAAGGCAGCATTCTTGTCGCGACAACCCGTCTCAGTCAATTCATTGCGAGTCGCCATGCCCCAACCGACGCCTGGCGGGCACTGTGGCCCATGGTCTTCAAATGGTTGTGTCCCGATGCCACGGTCCCGCCATTGGAGTGGACGCCGCTGGTGCGGCCGATGTATGGCAAAGCCGAGCCACTCCCGCACGAGGCCTTGGCACAGGCGGTGCGCCGCGGTGCCCAATGGTATGGCAAAGGCCGCTTGCTCATTCATCACGATTGGCAAAATCTGCTGCAGGATGCCGCCAATTTCAACGACCGCACGGGCCAGGGGCCAACCCCAGATCTGCCACCGGGCGATGGTACGTATGGGTTGTTAGAAGGATACAGCTCGCGCATCGGTGATGCGGGAACACAACCCATGCGGTGGTTGCTGCGCGCGGATTGCAACAGCGAGGGAGCCATGGCCATCGCCTTGAACGGTGTGGCCAATGATGATGCCAAAGACCGGAAAATCGCCGCCAATCTCGTGGCTTTCGTTCTGAAAAACTCCCCCATCCAGCAAGGGCCCGCCGCCGATCTTGATAACTCCGCCTGCGGACTGCTTGATTGGAATGCGCGCGACAGCGGACCGCAGGTGTATTATGGAGACGACAATGCGCGTGCGACTTTGGGTCTGCTCATGGCGACCACGGTACTCAATGACGACACTTGGGATCCGGCGCTCATTCGTTGCATGTTAGGCAACTTCCGCAGCACCGGACCCGACGGTTTCCGCAATCCACGCATTGATTCTCCCGAATTCAACGTGCACGATTGGAAATGGTTTTGGAAACAATCCGAGGGTCGTTGGTCAGGAAAAAAATACACCCCGCACTATCAGGCATATCAGTGGGCGGTCAATTTGTGGCTCTATGACAAGACCCGTTTCGAGCCGATTCTCAGCCGGACGAAATCCGCCATCGGGGAAATGATGCGGCGTTTTCCCGATGGCTGGGATTGCGAGGCGAATCGGCAGGACTCCGAACGGGCGCGCATGTTGTTGCCGCTCGCATGGTTGATTCGCATCGAGGACACGCCGCAACACCGCGCATGGCTCGATCAAGTCGCCAACTATGTGATTGATGCACAAGACGAATGCGGTGCCATCCGGCAGATCGTGGACCACCCCGGAGGTGGTAATGCGTCCTATGGAACCGGTGAGTGTCCGTTGGTTTATGAATCGGGTGATCCCGCAACCGATTTGCTCTATACCACCAACTTCGCATTTTTCGGCTTGCATGAAGCGGCGGCAGCCACTGGCGATGTGCGATTGAAACGCGCGGCGGAGCGCATCGCGGATTTTCTGATCCGCATTCAAATCCGCAGCGACAAACACACCTTGCTAGATGGTGCATGGTTCCGCGGATTTGATTTCAGGCGCTGGGACTATTGGGGATCCAATGCCGACGTCGGATGGGGGATTTGGGCCACGGAAAGCGGTTGGACCCAAGGCTGGATCACATCCGTGTTGGCACTGCGTCAAATGCAAACGTCCTATTGGGATCTGACCCGCAAGCATGGCATCGCGAAGCACTTCGCAGCCATCCGCCAAACCATGCTGCCAGATGCAATGCTGGTCAAACAACCTTCACCGTAGAGAACTCATTGCGGTTGCCAATTCCCCCTTGATGAAATTCACCTCAATCCAATTCGAGACACCCATGAAATTATTATTCAGCATTCTCGTCGGCCTTGCGCCACTGTTTGCGGCCAAGGCCGGCGATACCCCTGTCACCCTCCATTCGCTCTTGAGCGAGATGATTGATCGGGACGCAATGGCCCGCTGGCCTGAGGCCGCCTACACCTGCAAACAGGCCAGCAGCTACGACCGCACGAAGACCGGAGCGGACAACCCGCAAACCTGGTTCAACAACCGTGACTATGATTATTCCATCCGCACTGAGGAAAACGCGGGACGCAAGGAATATGTGATCATGGACGAATCCGGGCCGGGCTGCATCACGCGCTGGTGGATTCCTTTGGAGCAATATGAGTCGATCAATCACAGGGTCAGGATCTATCTTGATGGTGACGACAAGCCCGCCATCGACGTCAGATACTACCCGTTCATCAGCGGCCTGGATTTCGTCAAGCCGCCATTTGCTTTCATTTCCTCTGACGAAAAGGACGCCCCCTCGCAACTCGGTTTGCCGCCTGGAGAAAAGCAGATGGGGGCAGATCTATATCTGCCGATTCCCTTTGCACGAGGGTGCAAGGTCACGCTGGACCGGTTGCCGTTTTACTACTCTATCAATTACCGGAAATACGAGACTGGAACCAACGTCAAAAGCTTTAGCATGGCGGACTACGAGGCCGCCGATGCCACGCTGCAGCGCAGCGCGCGGGTGCTCAACGACTTGAAAACCACCGCTGAGGGAAAAGAACAGCAGAAGGACGGAGCCGTAGGACCGGGGGGCGAGCTGGCGATGGACTTGCCGCCCGGCGCCAACGCGGTGCACACGCTTCAACTCCGGATCGATCCCGCTGATGCCCCGCAGATCCTGCGCTCCGCCGTGTTGGAGATGACGGTCGATGGAGAGGCGGTCGTATGGTGTCCCATCGGTGAGTTCTTCGGCTGCGGAGCACGGCTCAATCCGGTTCAAGACTGGTGCCGCAGCGTCGGTAAGGATGGCACACTCACGTCCCGCTGGGTCATGCCCTATGCTAAATCCGCCCGCGTCGTAATCAAAAACCACGGCAAGACGAGTGCCCGGATGCAACTTGCCGTCAGAACCAATCCGTGGCGCTGGGATGATCGCTCGATGTTGTTTCATGCCTCCTGGCACGGCCAATACCCTATCAATACACGCCCGATGTCAGACTGGAACTTCGTCCAAATCCAAGGTCGGGGCGTCTATGTGGGCGACACGCTCACCGTGTTCAATCCGGTAGCCGAGTGGTATGGCGAAGGCGACGAGAAGATCTCCATCGACGGCGAGAAACTCCCGTCACATATTGGCACCGGCACGGAGGATTATTATGGCTATGCCTGGGGCATGTCGCACCAGTTCAGTTCCGCCTTCATCTCCATGCCGCTGCGCGACAGCAAGGGCAAAGCGGATTGGAGGGGCTACACAACCACCTCGCGCCTGCGGTTGCTCGACGGCATCCCGCTGCGCAACTCACTCAAGATGGACATGGAGGTCTGGCATTGGGCGGACACGCAGGTGGGTTATGCCGCTGGAACCTTTTGGTATGCCCGTCCCGGCGCGACAAGCAACCGCGGCGCTGCTGCCGAGGACGCATCCCAGGGCCTGATCCACTAACAGACGCGCTCCACCCCAAGGAGCGTAGCTTATTTTCCGCCCTCCGGTCCGGCCACTGGCTCTTTCAACGGTGTCTGGAAGGGTGTCGTGTACGCTATGCACCGTCAGCCCGCCCCCGCCGGACCGTTTGGAAAACGTCTAAAAGAGGGGCACGGGCAGCTTGCCCGTGTGCCAATGAAGATCAACGGGCGGGCCGCCCGCGCCCCCCTTGAAGAGGTGACAGCAGGCCGTTTGGAATACGGCTCCATCTATGGTGGTTTGTGCGGCAATCGTTGATTTCACTGGCATTGGTGCGTTACTGGAATTTGTTCGTGATGCATGGTTCCCTTTATCGTCCTCGGCAGCGGCGGGGCACGCAATGTGCCCGCAGACTTTGGTCCCTCCAAAGGCATGCAACAGTTCATCGGTTTCTGTCAGCAATTGGGCGACCTCATCAAGGACTGCCATATCGCCATTCTGTTAGAACCACTCAACAAGCAAGCACACAAAGGGACAGAGAAACAGTTCAATGGGACGCGGTACGCACTGCCTGCGGCCGGAGGCACGCAGCTACGTGGAGTGGCTGCCGCGTCTCGCGGCAGGCCGTGGCTGCGTGCCTCTGGCCGCAGTGCCCATGCAAAAGTGAATGGAACCCCGTGCTATGCTCCGCACATTTTCCAAGCTTGGGCCAGTCAATGGCACGCGCCGCGGGACGCGGTACGCACTGCCTGCGGCCGGAGGCACGCAGCTACGTGGAGTGGCTGCCGCGTCTCGCGGCAGGCCGTGGCTGCGTGCCTCTGGCCGCAGTGCCC
>JBAXPF010000039.1:0-19747 GCA_037132955.1 Verrucomicrobiota bacterium
CCCCTTCGATGAGGATCGTGGCGCGGGTGGGGGCCACTTGTTGGACCAGTTCCAAGACCTGGCTCATGGCGGGGGATTTGCCGATGAGACGCTCGATCTGGTGGGTTTGCTGGACTTGGTGGGTGAGCTGGCGGTTGTCCGACTCCAAGGTGCGGCTGCGCAAGGCGCGTTTGAGCAGCATTTCCACCTCGTCCAGATTGAGCGGCTTGGTGACAAAGTGCCAGGCTCCGCGCCGCATCGCTTCGACGGCCGTATCAACCGATCCGTAAGCGGTCATCATCACGGCCACCGGCGCTTCGGGCAGCGCCAGCGCCGCGTCAAGCAACTCCATGCCGGAGTCCGCGCCAAGGCGCAAATCGGTGAGAAGCACCGCAATGGGCTCGGATTTAAGGATCTTGAGGGCCTCCCCCATGCCGGCGGCCGTGTACACATCGAAGTCATCTTCCAAGGCACTGCGGAGCCCCTCGCGGGTGGCGCGTTCGTCATCGACAATGAGCAGGGTGGGGAGCATGGGGGGCGGAAGAGTTGTGAGTTGGAAGTTATCAGTTAGATGAAAAGACAGAAGACTTGAAGACACAAGACAGAAGAAAAGAGGAAGATGGGGCGACTGCCTTGTCTTCTGTCTGGGAGCGCAGCGGTCTTCTGTCTTGGATCTTTTTCACAGCTCGATGGCGGGGGTGGCAAGGAGCCTGACGGTGCGTTCGTGGCGCGGGAGATGAACGATGACGCGGGTGCCGTGGTGTTCCTCGCTTTCGATTTCGATTTCACCGCCATGTTCACGGACGATGCGGCGGACGATCAAGAGCCCGAGCCCGGAGCCGGACGCCTTGGTGCTGCGGTAAGGTTCGAAGATGGCACCCATGATCTCAGGGGAAATGCCGCTGCCGTTGTCCTCAATGACGATCCGGTATTCGTAGTCATTGAAATGGGTGCGCACGCTGATGCGTCCGTCATCGGGCGGCAACGCTTGATAGGCGTTGCGGATCAGGTTATAGAAAACTTGTTGGAATTGTCCGGGATCGACCAGCGCCGGTGGCAACGCCGCCGCCAGGTCGAGCTCCACGGCAAGGCAGCGGGATGAAATCTCGGGTTCGAGCAGGCGGAGGGTTTCATGGAGCAGGGCATGGAGATCGTGGCGTTCGCGGCGCGGGACGGTGGGGCGCACTGCGGAAAGGAATTGTTTGAGGATGGTGTCCAAGCGGCGGATCTCCTCGCGTGCAGTGGCGAGGTTTTCCTCCAGTGGGACGCGATTGACCGCTGGCAACTTGCGGAATTTGCGGCCGAGGAGTTGCAGGTGGATATCGAGTGAATTGAGCGGGTTGCCGATTTCGTGAGCCACCCCGGCGGCGAGCAGGGTAAGGGCATTGAGGCGCTCGGATTCCAAGGTCTCCTCGGCCTCGGCGCGGGTGCTGGTGAGGTCGCGCACCAGCATGACATAGCCGAGGGTTTTCTCCGCATGGCCGTGATCGTCAATCGGCGCCAAGTAAAAATTGAGGTAGCGGTTTTCCGGATAGAACACCTCCAGATCGCGGCTGATCGAGCGACCGGGTTTGCCGAGGTTTTCCCAATCCAAGCCGCGAACTTGTGAGGAAAGCTTCTCCCCAACGGCCCGCTGCGGGTTGAGGCCAAAGAATTGGCAGGCGGCGGCGTTGACGAATCCAATGATGCCGCGGGGATCCAGGATGATGACGCCCTCACGAAGGGCTTCGAAGACTTTTTCCAAAAACCCTTTCTCACGGATGAGGCGGCTGAGAATTTGTTGGACCTCTCCCGATTCCACACGGTCAAGGCGCGCAACGAGTTTTTCGAGGAAGCCGGGTTTCATGGAAAGTGTGGCAAGTGAGCGGTTCTCTGGTATAGAAAAGCCATGAACGGCATGCTGTTGGTTCTTTGCACCTTTCCCGATTTGGCGAAGGCGCGACAGATTGGCACGGCCTTGGTGGAAAAGCAACTCGCAGCATGCGTGAATTTGCTGCCCGGAGGGGAATCCATCTACCGTTGGAACGGCGCGGTGGAACAAGCGCCGGAAGTGCTGGGGATTTTCAAAACGACCCGCTGTCTCTATCCGGCCCTGGCGCAGGCCATCGCGGCGATGCACCCGTATGAGGTGCCGGAAATCGTGGCCCTCCAACCGTGTGCCGTGGCGGCTTCGTATCTGGCTTGGGTGCAGGCCTCGGTGGTGGAACATAGCGGCGACCTCCCGCACTCCCGCACTGCGGAATGAGGCGATTTTTTGATGGGCTTGCCTGCCCATGCTTGCTGGAATGGGCGGGCCGATGAGTCCCAATGAAGCCATGGAAGCCGTCCGCGGCGTGTATGCGGAATTAGCCGCGCAGCCACTGGCGCGCGCTTGCACCGGCCTGGCGGATTGCTGCCGGTTCCGGCTCACCGGGCGCACGCCCTATCTCACGCTGGGAGAGGGCTTGGTGGCAGCAGTTGCATGGCGGGCGGCCGGACGCACCGCGGTATTGCCGACGGCGGATGGTGCCTGCCCGTTTCTAGGCGGAAGCGGTCGGTGTCAGATCTACGGGGGGCGGCCATTTGGCTGCCGCACTCATTTCTGCGCCGCGGCGGGCGGGCCGTATCCGCGGCCCAATGTGCGGCCGTGGATCCAGCGGCTGGAACAAATCGACCACCAATTGGGCGGCCATGGAGGTGTGAATTTGCCCAGCGCGGTGGCGCTGGCGATGACGACCGTCGCCCGTAAATTCAGGAATTGAAACTATCCAAGCGGCGGCAAGGCGAAAAATTTCCCACGGTGGCCAAAACTAAGCCTTGCGCGTCGGCTGGACCTCGGCCAATACAGGGGCATGGACCGCTGGTTTCTGATCATAGCCACTCTGCTCGCCGCCATTGGTGGAGTCTGGGGCATGATCTCGGTGCATCACGGGATCCGCAGCCGCTGGACCGTGGTGTGGATGGCTGCGGCGGTGGTCTGCCAACTCGGGTTTCTGTCGCTGCACGGCCACCTGCGGGACGCCTGCCCGTTGCAGGACATTGGGGAAATCCTGGTGTTTCTGGCGTGGGCAATCACCTCGATTTATTTGCTGATCGGCCCGGCCTATCGAATCTCTTTGTTAGGAGTGTTCACGGCACCACTGGTGTTTGGCTTGCAGGCGGCAGCGCTGATCTCCGGCATGCTCACCGCCCTGCCGGTCCGGGAACTGCCAACCGGCGTGTTTCATGCCCTGCATTCGTCCCTCTCGGTGCTGGCCTATGGCGCGCTGGCCGTGGCGGGGGTCGCAGGCATCATGTTTTTGGTGCTGGACCGCCAACTCAAGGCGCATGTGTTGCGCAGCGGGCTGTTCCGCAACCTGCCGCCGGCGCATGAGTTGTTAGTGTCCTTGGAGCGCTTGCTGTGGCTTGGCACCGGGTTGCTCACCTGCGGGGTTGTCGCCGGCTTTCTCATGCCACGCACGCCACAAATGCAGCACACCCACTTGTTCCTCGCGCTGGTGGTGTGGGCTGGCTATGCGGCACTGCTCGCGGTCAAGGCGGTGCGGGGTCTAACGGGTCGGAAACTGGCGCTATCCACGGTGGCGATGTTTATTTTCTCCTTACTGGTCTTTGCCCGAGTCTGATGGAACTTTTCTGTTTGGGATTGAATCACCGGACCGCACCTGTTGAGGTGCGCGAGCGATTCGCCGTGAGCACTCCGCGCTTGGGCGCCGCGGCCACCGAACTAACCAGCATGGCGGAAGCCGCGGAAGGCGTGGTCATATCCACCTGCAACCGGACCGAGTTCTATCTGGCCGCGCCCGACGCCCGGCACGGCCTGCTCCAACTCGAAAACGGGTTGACCCGCCGCGAAAAACTCGATGGCAGTGTGTCCTCCCACTTTTACCGCAAGGTGAAAGCCGACGCGGCACAGCATCTGTGCCGGGTGGTCAGCGGCCTGGATTCCATGATGCTCGGGGAAACCGAGATCTTCGGCCAGGTCAAGCAGGCCTATCAAGCGGCACTCGCCGCTGGTGCCACCGGCAGTGTGCTCAACCGCTTGTTCCAGCGCGCCTTCGGGGTCGGTAAAAAAGTCCGCACCGAAACGTCCATCCAGGAAGGCTCCACCTCGGTCGGCAACGTCGCGGTGGATCTGGCGGAAAAAATCTTCGGTCACCTCAAGGACAGCGAGGTGATGATTCTGGGGGCCGGCGAAATGGGCCGCATCACCGCCCAAAGCCTCGTCTCACGCGGTGCCCGCGCGATTTTTGTGAGCAACCGCTCGTTCGACAAAGCCGAGGAACTGGCCCGCGATATGGGCGGCACCGCCGTGCGTTTTGATGATTGGCAGCACGCCTTGGAGCGGGTGGATGTGGTCATCTCCTCGACCGGTTGTCCCCACGCCCTGGTCCACCGCGCCGATGTGGAAAAAGTCCGCCGCGCCCGCAAATTCCGCCCGTTGTTTTTCATCGATATTGCCGTGCCGCGTGACATCCACCCGGACGTGGCGGAAATCGAGGAAGTCTATCTCTACGACATCGACACGCTCGAAAACCTCGCCAACGAGGCGCGGGCACGCCGCCAGTGCCAGATCGCCCACTGCGAACTTATCATCGATACCGAACTGGCCAAACTCAACCTTCCCGGCACCTAACATGAGCCCCGAGACTCCCGACTCCCCCACCCTCGTGATAGGCACGCGCGGCAGCGAACTGGCATTGGTGCAAGCCTCCACCACCGAGGCCCTGCTCGGCCGCTCGTTCCCCGAACTCACCCTCATCCGCAATGTCATCAAGACCACCGGCGACCGCCGCACCGACGTCGCGCTCAGCGATGTGGCCAAGGCCGAGGGCATTTTCGACAAGGGCGTCTTCATCAAGGAACTCGAACAGGCACTCGATTCCGGCGACATCGATATCGCGGTGCACAGCCTGAAAGATTTGCCGACCGTGTTGGATGCGCGCTTCAGCCTCGCCGCCGTGCTCGAACGCGCACCGGTCCGCGATGCCTTCGTCAGCCGCCGCCCGGGCGGACTCGATGCCCTGCCGCCCGGCGCCCGCATCGGCACCAGCAGCGTCCGCCGCGCCCGCCAGATCGAATGGTTGCGCCCCGATCTAACCGTCGTGGACCTCCGTGGCAATGTTCCCACCCGCCTGCGCAAGCTCGCCGAGGAGGATGTCTATGATGCCATTCTGTTAGCCGAAGCCGGGTTGGTGCGCCTCGGCTATCTGCCGGCCGCGGCCGCAACGCCAGACGAAACCATCACCGGCATTCCCGACCTGCATGTGCAACGTCTCGAGGAAAGCGTGTTTTACCCCGCCGCCGGCCAGGGTGCCATCGGCTTGGAAATCCGCGCCGGCGATGTGCCAAACCGGGTGCGTGCGGAAGCCATCGGCCATCGGCCGACCTGGTTGCGGATCACCGCCGAGCGGGAATTCCTTCGTTTGTTAGATGCCGGCTGCCACACGCCCGTCGGCGTGTATTCCTCACTCGCTGGCGACCAGCTGCATTTGCAAGCGCGGGTGTTTCCGGAAGCCGGCGGAGCGCCCCAAACCGGCGCGGCGAGCGGCCCGTCCCACGACCCGTTAGCCCTCGCCCAACAACTTTTCCAATCCCTCTCATGAGTCATTCAGGCACTTGTTATCTTGTTGGCGCCGGTCCCGGCGATCTTGGTCTGGTCACGCTCCGCGCCAAGGAATGCATCGAGCTGGCCGATGTGTTGGTCTACGATGCGTTGAGCAGCCCGGAACTGCTGCGCTGGACCAAACCGGGATGTGAAAAAATCCACGTGGGCAAACGCGCCAAGGACCATGCCCTGCCGCAGGACCAGATCAATGCCCTCATCGTGGAAAAGACCAAGGCCGGTAAAAATGTCGTGCGCCTCAAAGGCGGTGACCCGATGATCTTCGGGCGCGGCGGCGAGGAAGCCGCTGAATTGGCGGCCGCCGGCGTGCGCTTTGAGATTGTCCCCGGCATCAGCTCGTCCATCGGCGGGCCGGCCTACGCGGGCATTCCCGTGACCCATCGCGACCACTGCACCCAGTTGACGATTTTCACCGGTCACGAGGACCCCACCAAAGGTTTCAGTTCTATCGACTTTGCGCAACTCGCCAAAGCCCCCGGCACCAAGGTGTTTCTCATGGGCGTGGCACGCCTGCGCGAAATCACCACCGCCTTCATCGACAACGGTGCCGCTCCTGACACCCCCATCGCCCTCACCCGGTGGGCCACCACCGCCAGACAGTCCACCATCGAAGGCACTCTCGCCACCATCGCCGACATCGCCGACAAGGCGAATTTCTCGTCGCCCGCCGTGGCCGTCATCGGCGGCGTGGTCACCGAGCGCAAAAAAATCAATTGGTTTGAAAAGCGGCCCTTGTTTGGCAAGCGCATCGTGGTCACCCGCACCCGCGAACAAGCCGGCGAACTGAGCAAGGCGCTGCGCGACCTCGGCGCCGATGTCATCGAATTGCCCACCATCCGCATCGAACTGCCGGACGACCACCTCGGCTTCGCCGAAATGGTCACCTCCGCCCATGAATACGACTGGCTCGTCTTCAGCAGCCCCAATGGCGTCGAACATTTCTTCGATGCCTTTTTCAAGGCCTACGACGACGCCCGCAGCCTCGGCAGCCCGCGCATCGCCGCTATCGGCAATGGCACCGCCAAGAAAATCCGCGAGTACCGCTTCGCCGTCGATCTCATCCCTGAACGCTTCGTCGCCGAAGGCTTGATAGAGGCGTTCAAAAAACTCAGCGTCGAGAATCTAACGATGATGTGGGTCAAGGCCGCCGAAACCCGCGATATCATCGGTGACGGTCTCGCCGCGCTGGGTGCCATCGTCGACGAGTGCATCGCCTATCGCACCGTGCCGGAAACCGAGGACATCACCGGCGCCCGCGCCAGCCTCGCGGAAAACGGCGCCGACCTCATCACCTTCACCTCAGGTTCCACGGTGGATCACTTCTTCGACCTCGGCCTAACATGGCCGCAGGGCTGTGTCGCTGGCAGCATCGGCCCGGTCACCAGCGAGGCCCTTGGCAAGCACGGCCTGCCGCCGGCCTTTGAAGCCGCCAAGCATGACATCCCCGGCCTGGTCGCCGCCATCGTGAAATATTTCAAGGCGCAGCGCTGAGGCGACGCACGGGGGGCGAATGCATGGATACTCTATTTCCCAGTGCATGGACGTTTCTTTCTTGGCAGCGCTTGACAGTGACTGGCTTCCCCGCTTCATTGCCCCGTCCAAACCCAATTTATGCCCATGTTTTTCAAGGATGCCGCGAAATGGATCTCCCTGACTACGCCCGGCGGCAGTGGCGCCATCGTCGGCCGGTTGGCGGTATTGGCGTTGTTGCCCTTGGTGGGTTGCACGGCGGTGCCGGCGTATCAACAGCAGCAACTGGCAAAACCTAACATGGTCTTTGACGACACCCAGGCGTTTGCGTTCAGTGCACGCCTGCTGCCCCAATGTGAACCAGGCACCGCCGTGAACGGCAGTTCGCCCGGCGGCGGATGCACCGCTTGCCGCTGAAAGGGTCCCACCATGCAAACCCACCCCCAACTGCTGCTTGTACGACTCCCCGCCATGGTGGCTTGCAGCTGGCTGGCGGCCGGCGCTTTTCTAACAACGCAGCGGGCGGCCGGCCAGAATTTTCAGGTTGGCTTGTCCAGCGAAACGCAGGTGGCATCCGACGTCAGTCTTGTCGATTCCGAGATGAATGCACGGTGGCGCGACAAGCGGCGCGAGGTGAGTGTGATGGCGGGCCTCGCCGACCTGCGAATGGACTATATGCCGAGTCCGTGGGATCTGACCGGGACCATCGAAAAGTTAGGCGAAACCCGCAGTTCGGCACAGGTGACCTGGCGCGAGGCACTCGACCAGCCGTGGCGGTGGAATTTTTCGGGCGGTGGCTACGTCGGCTACACTGACTACCGGTCGATGTGGTTGAACGAATACTACCGGCAGATTTTCCTGGGCGTGCCCGGATACAAGGTGGCGGAGCCCGCCGGACTCAATGCCAGCGTTGGCGGCACCTACGAATACCTGCCGCAATCCGGCATGATCAATTGGAGCGTGGGCTGGCAATCCGACGTGGTGGCACCGGCCTATGACAAGCTCATCGGCGTGCCCTTGCAACGGGGGTTGGGGCGTTACGAAACGTGGCGCTTTGGCTTGGGTTCCGAGCATGTGTTGTCCCCCACGCTGCGCTTCAAGCAGGATGCGGCGGCCTTTGAGACGAGCGCCCGGGCGTGGCGCTTCACCTATAAGGCCGAATCCCTGTGGGCGCTCACTGACACTTGGACGACGCGCTTCAGCCTCGAGGGATCGCACGAAGCAAACTTTCATTCGGGTGCCGCCGCCGTGGCGCTGGAACACGATTGGGAGGCACGCTGGTTTGCCGGCATCCAGACCCGCGCCTACAGTGACAACGGCCAGATCGTCGATCCGTCCATCGTCTCGGGCAACGCCCCGCCGATCGACACCCTCCAACTGCAATTGACCCTGCGCTATGCCGCGCCGAAGGTCACATGGCGGCTCGCGGTGGGTCCCTACCTGACTCACTACGCCGCGCCCACGTCAAAAACCCTGCGCTTCACCACGCTCTATCGGGATCGTGACTGGCTCTGCGCCCAGGCGGCCTGCACGTGGCGGTTCTGAAATTCCAAGCCATGATAAAACCTATCCTATCAAGAGCCCGCAAGACCTGTTTGTTTGCCGTCATGCTTGGCATGGTGGGCAGCGCGTCGGGCGTGCAGATTGCCACGGATTTCACCCTCACCAACCGGGCTAACAACCAGCCCCTGCATCTGGCGGACTTTGCCGGCAAAATCCTGGTGCTTGATTTCTTTGCGTATTGGTGCGGACCCTGCAAAGCCTCGTCGCCGCAACTCGAAATCTACGTCCAGCAGTATTACGCGACGCACGGTGGCAACCCCTACAAGGTGCCGGTGCAAGTGGTGGCGGTGGAGACCGACGGTTCCAATCCCGGCTCGACGGAGAGCTTCGTGGCGGCTGCGGGGATCGGATTTTCGGCGATGAACGGGGCCAATGCCTACAGTCAGTTTGGCAGCGGTGGGGTCCCAACCTTCGCGATCATCAATTGTGTTGCCGGCTCGCCGACCCATGCCCAATACCAAGTGCTCTACACGCAAGGCGGCTATGACCCCGCAGAACTCTACAGTTGGACCACGTTCAAGAGCTACATCGACGCGGTTCAGGCCGCACCGCTCACGAGCCCTAAAATCGCCGTGGAGCAACCGGCGGGCCTTGGCATTGCCGCCGCCGGCACCAAGGACTTCGGCGCGGTGGGTGTGGGTTCCAACACAAGTCTCACCTTCACTATCAAGAACACCGGCAACGCCAGTCTCAACATCATATCCATGAGTCGGGACGGCACCGATGCGGCCAGCTTCGCGATCACCTCCAAGGCCGCGGCCCAGGTGAGCGGGCCGACTGGCACCACCACCTTCTCGGTGCGCTTTGCGCCCACCAGCGCCGGATCCAAAACGGCGGTGCTCCACATTGGCAGCAACGACACCACCAAGAATCCCTACAACATCACCCTCACAGGCACCGCCATCCCACCCACCGCGCTGCAAGCCTGGCGCCTGAGCAGTTTTGCCAGCATAAACAACTATGGGGACGGGGCCGACCTCAACGATTTCGATAATGACGGACTGCCCAATCTGGTCGAGTTCGCCTTCGGCCTCAACCCGCAACAAAGCGATGTCGGCTTGTTGCCGCGGCCGCAACGGGTCGCGGACAACTTCGTGTTCAGCTTCACCCAGCCCGCCGGGGTCAGCGGCATCACCTACGGCGCCGAGTGGAGCGAAACCTTGCTGGACGGGACTTGGACGCCGCTGGCCGATTCCGGCACGCCGCCGCAGCACACGTTCAGCGTGCCCATCGCCCTCCACCCACAACTCTACATGCGCCTGAAAATCACCAACCCGTAGTGAAAGCCGGCTTTGCATGCTAACAGAACGACGGGGAGGACCCCAAAAGAGCCCGAGGATGAGGAAGCGCGGTAAATGATGATAAGGTATTAATGAAAACCCCTGATCGCAGCGAACATCCACGAGTGGCCATCAAGCCCATGGCGCTGGCATTGGCTGTGCTGGCGCTGGTCGGCGTGGGTCCCATTGCCCGCGCGGATGTCACCGTGGTCCGCAACCTCGGTGCCAGCGGCAGTGGCACGTTTTTCGTGGGCGGCTCTTTTTCCCCGTGGTCGTTGGGGGCCTTGCCGGCCGGCTCGTTTTTGAAAAAGGTGGTGATCAACGCCTCCCTCGATAGCTCTAACAATAATAACTATGCCAGTGAGCTGACGCTGTTGGTGGATCCGACGCCGGCCACCCCTGGCGGCGATTTCACATTGGCGATCGGCAATGGCCCGGCATTTTCGGCAGCTAACAGCTTGACCTGGATCAATGGTGACAGCCCCCCTCCCAGCACCGTCAGTGACACCAAAAACGCTCCGGCGGATTTTCCCGGCACCCTTGATCTGAGCACCGCCGGGTTGTTCCTTGGCAATGGCTACGTCAGCGGCACCCCCGGCGCCGGCGGCACCTGGTCGGGCACCATCAGCATCACCTATGCGGCACCGACCAAGGTGGCGGCCAGCTTCAGCAATTTGCGCCCGAGCCAGACGCTCAGCGCTGGCACCACCAGCGTGAGTTTGAGCGGCACGCTCAGTGGCAGCGCTCCGGTCTATCCGACCAACGGGGATGTCGTCCATGTCACGATCAATGGCGTGACCCAGAACGCCACGATCAGCGGTGGGGTGGGGGCCTTCAGCCTCACCTTTGCCGCCTCGGCGCAGTGGCCCAAAGACACGCCTTACACCATCACCTATGGCTACGACGGCAACGCCACCACCTTGTGGAGCGCTGCGGACACCAGCACCACGTTGACGCTGAGTTCGAAGACCGTCCCGATCCTCACCTGGCCCACCGCATCTAACATCACCTACGGGCAAGCGCTCAGTGCGTCCACGTTCAGCGGCGGCTCCTCATCGGTGCCAGGCGTTTTCAGTTTCACCGCTCCGTCCACCACGCCCGCGGCAGCCGGCCCCTGCGTGGCTTCGGGCACCTTCACTCCCACCAATACCGCCACCTACGCCACGGTGGTGGTGCCGACGGCATTTTCTCTAACGGTAAATCCGAAGACGCTCACCCTTGCTTCGGCCGCGGTCACTCCCAAGTCCTATGACGGCACCCCTGCCGCCACCCTCACCGGCACTCTAACCGGCGTGGAGAGCGGCGATGCGGGCGCGGTCGGCGTGGGCGCCAGCGGGGCTTTTGTTAGCGCGGGCGTGGGCAGCAACATCGGCGTGAATGCCGCGTGCACGCTCACCGGCAGTCAGGCGGGAAACTACTCCCTGGTCCAGCCGACCGGTCTCACAGGCAACATCACGCGGGCCGCGCTGACGGTCACGGCCAACAACCTTGGCAGCCTTGTCGGCACGGCGATTCCGCCGTTGACCTACACGCTCACGGGTTTCCAAAATAACGAGGACGCAACGTCCGCGGCGGTGACCGGTGTGCCGGGCCTGTCCACCACGGCGACCAACGCCTCGCCGGCCGGGACCTATCCGATCACCTGCACGGTCAACACGCTGGCCGCTCCCAACTACACCTTCTCGGCGGTCAATGGCACTTTGTTCATTGTCAGCCATTTGATCTGGGCGCCGGGCACCGGCACCTGGGACATCAACACCACCACCAATTGGAAAACGCCTAGCGGCGCGGCCATTCCCTATCTGGACGGCAGATCGGTGGTCTTGGATGACAGTGCCACCGGCACCGGCCCCTACACCGTGACCCTCAACACCACCGTCCTACCCACCGATGTGACGGTTAACAACCCGACCCAGAATTACACCCTGACCGGCACCGGCCAACTCGGCGGCGACGGCGGCTTGCTCAAGCGCGGCGGCGGCAGGTTGGTGCTCGTCACGTCTAACAGCTACAGCGGCGGCACCACGATTGCCGGCGGTCTTCTCGCCATCTCGAGTGAAGGCACCGGGGGGACCAACCCTCTGGGTGCCTATCCCGGAGCACCCCGGTCTAACAGCATCACCCTCGCCACCGGCGGCGCCATCGGAGCCATGGCGACCGCGATCGGCATGCCGGTCATTGGTAATGGCACCCCCGTTCCTATTACCCTGTCGGCCAACCGCGGAATTGAGCTGAGTGCCGGCCTGCAGAGTATCGTGAAGGGGCACAGGGCCACTTTTGCCGTAAACAGTGTGATCAGCGGCAGTGGCGGCTTGTTGCTGTGCGAGAACGCCGGCTACGGTGACGGCAGCAACGGAGGGGGAGGCCGCTACAATTTCGCTGCCTGCAACAAATACACGGGTGATACGATCCCCTTCTATCTCGGGCAGCAGGACAACGGGATGGTCGTAGGCCACGTCAACGCCCTGCAAAACACCACCTTTGACTATACCACCACGCTTGTTCCGTATGCCAAAGGGTTTATGTTTCTGCCTGGGTCTAACAATACCGTGCTCGGCGGTCTTAAGGGCAACAAAGATCTTAATTTGAATTACCAATCCACCGGCACCACCAACATCATTATCGGGAACAACAACCAGAACAGCATCTACACCGGGGGGCTAACCCAAGCAGGCGAAGTTGGCGTCACCAAGGTCGGCACGGGCACTTTGGTTATGGGTGGCGTCCATACCATTACGGGGGGGGTTACCGTCAGCAACGGCACCTTGATCGCAACCGCAACCGGCGCATCCCTGGGCACGCAAGCGACTTCGGGCACCAACGGCCTGACCGTCACCAGCGGGGCCACCTTTGCCTATCTGCCAACCTCCGCCGGTAACTTGAACCTCGGCCAGGGCCAACTGAACCTGCAAAATAACTGTGTCATCGGCGCGGCCGTCGGAGCTTCGGCGATTGCCAGCACGGTGGCGGCGACGGCACCGGCGGGCACCGTCACGGTGAATGTGTCGGGCATTCCCGGCGCGCCGGTGAGCAGCGGATCTAACAATCTAATCACGGCTGCCAGCGGATTGACCAGCAGCGGCACCACCTACACCCTCGGCAAGATTTACAACACGACGAATTTCACGGTCGGTGCCCTGGCGTCAAGCGATACCGCCATCAGTGTGAATGTCACCAGTGTGAGCGCCTTGACCACTGCCACCTGGAAAGGCGGTTGGAGTGGCGGCAACAATGTGTGGGCGCAGTCCGACGGCAGCACGGCGAGCAACTGGACCACCAATGGATCAACTCCCACTGCATTGACTCCCGGCAACCTGGCGGATGTTTTTTTCATGGCCACCAACGGCTCCACCAATCAGACCGCCATGGTGCTCGGCGCCAACATGGCGGTGCGCAGTCTGACAGTGAGCGACACGAACAACGTGACCTTGAACGCGGACGGCAACGTGCTGACCCTTGCCAACGCCGCCGGCATTACGGTGAGTTCCGGGGCCGGCACTGTCACCCTCAACGCGCCAATCAACCTGGGCACCGCCCAAACCTGGACGAACAATTCGTCCCATCCGCTGACCCTCGGCGGCGACATCGCCAATGGCAGCAATTTGCTCACCATCACCGGATCAGGAGACACCGCGATTTCCGGCCAGATCCGCTACGGTGATGGCGGCCTGACCATGAACGGATCGGGCACCTTGACCCTGTCCGGGGCCAGCGTCAGTTTCCGAGGCAACACGATTGTGAATTCCGGCATCGTCAAGGCCGGCAATCCCTATGCATTCGGCATGGCGATTTCTAACGTCGCTGGCATTCCCTACGGCTGGGGCTATGCCAACCTGTCCTTTGGCGCCGCCAGCACGGGCAAGGTCCAACTCAACGGCAACAATGTCGTGTTGTCGTCGTTGAGCACCAACGCCAGCGTGGGCACGCCGGTAGTCGAGAACGCCTCGGCCATACCCGTTACCTTGACCGTGACTGAGGCCACCTCCACCGGCAGCGCGCTCTCCCATACTTTCGCCGGCGTGTTGCGCGATGGCACCGGCGGCGGTTCGCTGGGCCTGCAGGTGACCGCCGGCACGCTGACTCTAACCGGCATCAGCACCTACACCGGCGACACCTGCATCGCGGGCGGCACGCTCGTGCTCGCCGACAATGCCGGCTTGAAGTTTGTCATCACCAATTCATCCAGCAACCGGATCCGGGGTGTGGGCACGGTCACCTTGAGTGGCGACTTCACCCTCGAGACGAGCGCGGTCACCGCCGCTGCCGGCACCTGGGTGTTGGTGGATACCGCGGCGCTCGCGGAAACCTTCACCGGCACGTTCACCATGGCCGGCTCCGGTTGGTCGGAAACCGCCAACGTCTGGACCAAGGTGGAAGGCACCAAGACCTGGACTTTTAACGAAGGCACCGGCACCCTCAGCCTCGTCGACACCGGCGGCGGCAGCACCCCGTATGCGACCTGGGCCACCAGCAAGGGCCTCACCGGCCAGCCCGGCTCCACCACCGATCCAGCTGCCGCGGCCGACCCCGACCAGGACGGTCGCAACAACCTCGCCGAGTTCGCCTTCAACGGCAACCCGCTCATCGCGGCCGACGCAGGCCAGATCTATTCCTTCACCGCCGACACCAATGCCGATGGCTTGAAAGAACTGGTTCTAACCGTCGCGGTGCGCGCGGCCACGCCAGCCTTCAGCGGCTCGCCTTCACCCACCGCCACGGCGGACGGCATCACCTACACGATCCTGGGTAGCACTGATCTATCAAACTTCGGGGTGGCGGTCACGCCCGTCGCCGCCATCACCACCGGCTTGCCGGCCCTCACTGACGCCATCAATTACAAATACGTCAGCTTCAGTCTGAGCGGCTCCGAGGGCCTCACCGGCAAGGGCTTCTTCCGCATCAATGTCAGCAAGTAGCTGCGGCTTCCAGCCGCTGGCCCATGCCAGAGAGGAAAATTCACCGCAGAAACCAGGGGTTCATTTTCCCGGAAACCCTTTCATCACTCCTTCGGCTTGACGCCGACGAGCAGGGCGTTTTCCGCGGCAAGATATTTTTTCGCCAGGGCGTTGATTTCCTTCAATGTGATCGACGCATAGTCGGCATCGCGGCCGCGGGCCAGGTCGAGCCGCTTGGGATCGAGCTGGCACTGGCTCAGGGCGATATTGAGCCAGTATTTGTTATCGCGCAGCGAGTGCTTGAGCTGGCTGAGGGTGGGCTTGAGGGCTCGGTCGAGCTCATCGGCGGTGGCACCCTTGGTGGCGAGTTGGTTGGCGAGCTCGCGCATGGTGTTGAGCAGGAGCGGGATGTCGGTGGGTTGTTTGCCAATGCTGTGGCCGAGGATGAAGCCGAAGTCCTCCAGCGCATCGGAGCCGGTGGCCATGCCGTTAGGGCTGTAGGAGGCACCGAGCTTCTCGCGGATTTCCTGACGCAGCCTGTCCTGATAGATTTCCGCCAGGATGTTGAGGCGGCGGAATTCCTGTTGGTTGTTGCGGGTACCGGCGGTTTTCCAAATGGCGTAGGCGACGGTTTGCGGGATCTTCGAGTCATAGGTGAGGGCTTTTTCCGCGGGGGCATTGGGGAAAACCACGCGCCGTGCCTCTGCCAGTTCCGGCTTGCTGCGATCGCGCTTGGGTAGCGCGCCGAAGCTGGCCAGCAACTCGGGCAGCAGCGCGTCGATTTGAAAATCGCCGACGATGGACAGTTCGAGGTAGCCTTTGGTTAGTTCCGGCGTGAGCCAGCTTTTCGCGTCATCGAGGGTGTAGGACGAGAGTTTCTCCACGGGTGCCGGCATGTAGCGGGAATCCCCGCCGTGGAGCCAGCCTTGCATTTCCTGCTGCGGCCCCGCGGGCGTGTGGTTGAGTTGTTGATAGATCATGGGGATCTCCTTCTGGAATTGCCAGAGTCCTTCCTTGCGGAAGCCCGGATCGGTTAGCTTGGCGCACATCAGGCGCACTTGCAGGCTGAAATCCGCCGGGGTCGTGCTGCCGCCAAGCGTGAACGCGTCTTCCGCGATGCCCATGGCGGCGCCGACGTTCCTGCCGGCGAGGATTTGTTGGAGGTCGTCGTGTGAGTGTTTGCCCAGACCGCCGCCCTCAAACACGGCGCGGGCAAAGTCATCCAACATCGGTTTGTTCTTGGGCTGGCTGAGCTGGCCGGAACCAACCCGGGCCAACAGGTGGATGCGGTTTTTTTCGAAATCGGTGGGCTTGAGATTGACCCGCACGTTGTTGGAAAACACCAGTTGGGTGATGCCGAGGTCGGCCACTTGCTTGCGGGTGGTGACCGTGCCGGGCTTGCCGAATGTTGTGTAGGCAAACTTGTGGGCGGCATTGGCGGCAGGGGCGGTCACCGGCGAGCCGGTGGATTCCTGATAGAGCGCGGCCAGGGTTTTCGCGGTGTTCTCCGGCGCTTCCTTGGTGGTCAGAACCAGGTGCAGACCGGTGCCCTCCCAGAATTTTTTCAGGGCGGCGTGGCAGACCGCCACATCCACCGCTTCCAGACCTTTGCTCACAATTTCAAGGTTGGTTTCAGGAGTGGAGAACAACGCCTCGTCGTTGATGGATTTGACAAGCTCCCTGGCGAGGTTCTCGGACTTGCGGGAGGATTTTTGTTTCACCGCCTGCTCGTAGGCGTTGAGAATGTTGGCCTTGGTCTCGGTGAGTTCCGCCGCAGTGAAGCCGTGTTCCATGGCGCGGCGGAATTCCTGTTCCAGCACCGGCACCGCTTCCTGCCAACGGTCGTCACTGACGACCACTTCAATCGAACCGGTCTCGGCATAGTTGAATTCATCATCGTTGGTGGCGGAGCCGGATGCGATGGGCGAGTTCTCCTTTTGCGCCAGGCGCTCAAAGCGGCGGCTGACCATGGCATGGGCTATCTCCAGCGGCAGGCGCTCGATGCGGGTGGCACGGGTGTCCGGCTTTTTCTGGTAGGGGCGTACCAGGGTCAGCGTGAGGCTGGTGGAGGTCACCTCTTTGTCGGTGAAGACCGCGGTGTCGAGTCCCTCGGGGGCTTTGATCGGCCCGAGGTCGGGGTCCTTGCCTGGGTTGGCCGGGTTGGTCATGGAACCGAAGACCGCTTCGATCCGCTGGCTCATGGCAGCCGGATCCACATCGCCGACCACGATAAAAGTCATGCGTGCCGGAGTGTAATAGCGCGTGTATAAATCCGTGAATGACTCGCGCGTGGCGGTTTTGATGACATCTTCAAGGCCGATGGGAAAGCGTTTGGCGACCAATGAATCCGGCAGCAGTTGTTTGAATTCCTGCTGCATGAGCCGGTAGCCAACCGTGTCGCGGCTGGCTTTTTCGGCCAGGATGACGCCGCGCTCGCTGTCGATTTCCTCGGGCTGGAGCAAGGCCCCGTCGCTGAAATCGCGCATGACGGTGAAGCCGAGTTTGAGGGTCTCTTCGCTGAGGTCCGGCAGATCCAACATATAGGTGGTTTCATTAAAGGATGTGCCGGCATTGACATCGGCGCCAAAGCCAATCCCGAGATGTTGCATGCGGGGGATGAGTTCGCTGGCGGCATAGTGTTTCGAACCATTGAACATCATGTGTTCAAGAAAATGTGCCAACCCTTGTTGGTTGTCGGCTTCCATCAGCGAGCCGGCGGCCACGCGCAGCCTCAGGGAAACGCGCTTGGGCGGCTCACTATTCGGATAGATGATGTAGCGCAGGCCGTTTGCGAGGTGGCCGAAGGAGGCCCCGCGGTCCGCGGCAATGTCGGACACCGCTTGCGGCCATGGCCGCGGCTCGACCTTTTGGACTGCGGGCTCGGCCTTGGCGGCGGGCGGGGGCGTTTCGGGGGCAGGAACCGGCTTGGCGACAGCGGCAGCAGGCGGGGTCACCGGCGCGGGAACTGGCGGTTTCGAGCGCAGGGAGAGGATCATTGCCATCACGGCAAGCGCGAGCGCGAGAAGGAGCGGGGTGGCCTTGGGCATGCGCGGAGAGTGCTCGGGATTCAGCCCGCATGGCAACGACGAAAATCGGACAAGCCCCCGCCGAGGCGGGGAAAATTCCGGTTTCTTCAATTTAGGGTTGAAAGAATGGGACGAACATGCTCTTTTCCCTCCGCCGGCTTGCCCGGGCTTCAGTGCGCGCGTGGCGGAATTGGTAGACGCGCTAGATTCAGGTTCTAGTGAGAGCAATCTTGTGTAGGTTCGAGTCCTATCGCGCGCACCACATTGAATACCAACAGATTAGGGAGTCCGAAAGGCTCCCTTTTTTGTGCCGTAAAACAGGCATTAGCATTAAAAACGCATTAATCCTGAAGCACAATAGGGAACCATTCGGCACGATGGACTAGGCCCATCAGGCATTATAACGCTTGATTTGTGGTGCCGCGGAGTGTGTCCTCTCCGCCCATGAGTAACCTTGCCTGCCCGATGTGCGAAATGACCGAAGTATTGACCCACCCCGGCCACGTGGAGTGCGTCACCTGCGGTCATGAGTGGCAGGACGCAGCCCCGGCGGATGAATCCGCCGCAACCCGGGTCGTCAAGGATGTCTATGGCAATGTGCTCGCGGATGGCGACATCGTGGCCATGATCAAGGATCTGAAACTCAAAGGGTCGTCCGATGTGCTCAAAGTGGGAACGAAGTCAAAGCCCATCCGTCTGGTGGACGGCGACCACGAAATCTCCTGCAAGATGGATGGGATTGCCATCGGTCTTAAAGCCTGCTTTGTGAAGAAGGTAGTGGGGTAGATCGACGCTATTACCGCCCACCGCCCGGTGGTGTGCGGCCCTCGCCGAAGTATTTTTCACTCCGGTAGCGCAGCCACACGCGCAAAACCTGCGGCACTTTTTCACGCTCCGTCTCATTGAGCGATTCGTAGAGCGCAAGCGCTTTCTCCCGCTCGCCTCGGCAGGCACGGTTGTTGTGCGCGTCCCAATATCCCCGTGCCACACGGATGCGACGGCAGGTCTCCTTGATCAAGGCAGTGCCGGTGAGCGGCTTGTCGGTGTCCTTGTTCTTCATGGGCATGGCGCTGGAATTCGTCCACCTTCGTCATGGCGTTCGACGGAGCGGCAACGTATCAGTCAAACCACCTGCGGTGCCGGCAAGTCTGCGATCCTGTCAAAAAAAGGATTTTTGGACGAACCACTTATGGGGATGCCGTAGATGTTGCCAAAGAGCATCTTCGAGATGTGGATCGAGTCGATGCACTGCGCCTCGCGGGTCGGCAGTTGGGCGGGGACAAGGGGGAAGTGACGTGGGGGAGGAATGCGCCCGCCGCCACGCGGTCACCTCCAGCAGTTCCTGCGCTGGGCCGGGTGAGGCGCAGCCGGCGGTCGCTGCCGGTGTGGATCGAGGAGTCGGAGGGGGCGGGTTCGGATGATGTGGATGATGTGGATTACCGAGAGGATTTCTTTGACTTCATCGGCTGACTGGAGGTATTGCGTCTATTGTCTTCCTTTTGGGGACTCAGGGGATTTAAGTTTCCAAAAATTAGCTCGCTGGTTAGGTCTAATAAATAAGTCGGACTACCTTCCTCCTGAAGCACTGGCACTCCTTTATCAGAAATGCCGAGAAAGACAGAACAATCGCCAATCATTTTTCGAGAAATAGTAAACTCCACGTTCAGAGGGCCGGTTTGTTCCCCGGTCCACACGGAAGATGTCGTACCATCACCTGTTGTGATGTGCAGCGAAACTCTGCCAAATCGGAGTCTGGCTGTATCTTTGATTCTGATCAAAACTCGCACGATGCCACCGTCTTCTTCCACGATTTTTCCTGAGATGCCAAGCAAATCGACTTCTCTCTTGCTTAAATTTCGCAGTGCATCGGATGCTGCCGTGCGCGTGCAACATTTCTTCTGTAAAAGTCCGAAACACCAGCAACCCGGCCAT
>JBAXPF010000040.1:0-19321 GCA_037132955.1 Verrucomicrobiota bacterium
ACTCCTGACCTTCTCATTGCGAACGAGACGCTCTACCAACTGAGCTAATGCCCCTAGTGCCTCGGGAAACAGGCGGGGGGACGCCTTGAAACCCGTTAGAAACCGATGGCGACTCAAGTCGCCTGAGGGTTGATAGCATGAGAGGCGACGGGAGCAAGCGCAATTTCTCCGGGGAGGGAGGGTTTTTTTTGCGTTCGCTGCGTGCCCCGGCTGGGTGCCGGAGTTTGAGGAACCACCCCCGATCGGGTGTCGGACGCATCGATTTCGGAAAAATTTCGTGCTGCTTAACAAAGTTTTGCAAAACCGTCTTGACCGGGTATAATGGTGCCATGAAGCCGGTTTCACTCAGTTTGGGCCTCCTTGCCCTGCTCTTTTCGCTCAATAGTTGCCAGGTTCCGGGCAAGCAGGCCACCAATGTGGGGCCCTTCGACAGCAACGGAAATTATGTGGAGGCGTGGGCGAATGACCCCTCTAAATGGCGGGCATACAGCCCCAAAGATGTCGATGCGGACCCGCCCAAGATCGCCAAAAACGAGCAACCACCGGACCACTCAGTCCCCCTCACCTCAGGCCCGGTTGCCCCGACCACCCACGTCGTGGCCAGTTCCCACAGCAGGACCACCGCCACGCGGTCAGGTACAAAAACCAAGACCAAGGCCAAGGCGGACGCCGGGCGAACCGTGGCTAAGAGAACGTCCAAGGGCGACTCCGAACCGGAAGTGAGAAGCACCGCCAAGCCCAAGTCCGACACCGAGCCGGAAGTCAAGAGCAGCACCAAGCCGAAGGACAAGCCGAGCGTGGTTAAATCCAAGACCAAAGGGAAGCCCACGACCACGGGCAGTCGTCACACGGTCAAGTCAGGCGACTCGCTTTCGAGCATTGCGGCGAGCCACGGCACCACGGTGTCCGCGCTCAAGAAGGCCAATGGTCTAACCAGTGACAAGCTCCGTGACGGCAAGACACTGGTGATCCCGCACAGCAACTGACGAATATGTGCTTGCCCGGGAGCCGGCCTGACCAGACGCTGTGCCGGTGATTTCCCCTGGTGCAGTTATCATTTCGGTGTTGCCGGTCTACCTTCTGATCGCGGCCGGAGCCTTGCTGCGCAAGACCGGGGTGTTGCGCCACGAGCATGATGCCGGGGTCATGCGGCTCATTTATGCGGTCATGCTGCCGTGTTTCATCCTCGACAAAATCCTCGGCGCCGAGGTCTTGCGCAGTGGTCCGGTCGTGCTCTGGGGCATCGGGCTGGGATTCGGCCTGATCCTCAGCGGGCTGTTGATCGCCTGGGGCGTGGCCGGCCTCATCGGCCTGGAACGCGGCACCGGCATGCGCACCTTCACCCTCTCTGCTGGCTGCCAGAACTTCGGCTTCACCGCCATCCCGGTGTTGGAAATCCTCTGGGGCAGCAGCGCCTGTGCCATGCTTTTTGTCCACAACATCGGGGTGGAGGCCGCCATTTGGTCCGTCGGGGTCATGATCATGAGCGGCGGCGGCGGGGTGCCTTGGCGCAAAATGCTCAACGGCCCGATGCTGGCCGTTTTCATTGCCTTGGCGCTGGTGGCCTGCGGCTTGGATCAACACGTCGTCGGCCCGCTGCGCAAGGTCATCAGCCTGCTGGGTGTGGGTGCCTTTCCGGTGGCCATCCTGATCACAGGGGCCACCATGGTCGGGCTGGCGGAAACGGAAAAACTGTCCCTCAAAATCATGCTCGGCTCACTGGTGGTGCGTCTGGCATTGGCCCCGGCCGTCATCCTGGCTGCCGCAAAATACCTGCCCTTGGTCGAGGAACTCCGCCAGGTGCTTGTGGTGCAAGCCGCCATGCCCGCGGCGATGACTCCCATCATGTTGGCGCGACTCTACGGCGGGCGCCCTGCTATTGCCGTGCAAGTGGTGCTGGCCACCACGGCGGGCAGCCTGCTATCGCTGCCATGGATCATTTTCTGGGGCATTCAGTGGCTCGGGTTGAAACCGTTGTTGCCATAACGGGCCGACCGGCGTTAAATCAGCGCAGCATGGAATTAAGAACCAAAGGAACCGGTCCGAATGCGGGACGCATGCTTCTATTGTTAGGGGCCTTGGTGCTGCTGGTGGCTGGCCTCAAGGCGGCCCAAGGGTTTTTCCTGCCTATCTTGCTGGCCTTTTTCGTGGCGACGGTGAGCCTCCCGATCACCAACTGGCTGCGCCGCAAGAAGGTGCCGCGGGTGATCGCGGCCCTGCTGACCGTGCTGGTGGATTTCGCCTTCATCGTCGGGGTCATTCTGTTAGCCACGACGATGGTCGATGACTTGCAGGTGAAATGGAACACGAAGTATGCGCCGGAGCTATCCTCGCGCGTGCAAACCACCTCCGGTTCGCTGGCTAAAACCTTGGATTCATGGGGCGTGCAGGACGCGGACAAGAAGATCCACGAGGCCGTGGTCACCAACCTCGAAAACCTCCAGAACATCCGCTTTGAAAAGGTCTGGGATGTGGGAACCGGCCTGCTGGGGCGGGTGGTGGGCTTTTTCGGCACTTTCCTCGTGGTGTTGATTCTAACTGTTTTCATGCTGCTCGAAGCGCAGATGTTCGGGCAACGTCTGGATGCGATCAGCCTGGCGCGAGGGCCCAATATCGCGCGCATGCTCAGCGCGACCCGGGACATCCAGCGCTATCTGGCCATCAAGACCATTATCAGCCTCATCACCGGCTTTCTCGCCGGGCTGTTATGTTGGGCTGCCGGGTTGGATTTCTTCATCCTGTGGGGCATTCTCGCCTACGCGCTGCACTACATCCCGGTGATTGGATCGCTCATTGCGGGCCTGCCGCCCACGATTCTGGCATTGATCTTGTTTGGTGTGCCGCAGGCGGTGGTGGTGGCTGGTGGCTATCTTTTGATTAACAATTTCCTGGGAAATGTGGTGGAGCCGTTGTTGGTGGGGAGGCGCTTCGGGATTTCCACCTTGGTGGTGTTGATTTCGGTGATGTTTTGGGGTTGGGTGTGGGGGCCACTGGGCATGCTGCTGGCGGTGCCCCTGACGATGATGCTCAAGGTGATGCTGGATGGCAGCGACGAGTTCCGGTGGATCAGCGTGGCAATTTCCGCGGAACATGGATCGGCCAAGGCGGTGAAAAAACTCCTCGAAACCGTGCCCGCAACTGAACCCGCCGCCGTGACGGATCAGGCTGCAGCCAAGAAGTGATGTGAAACTTTTTTCTCGTCTCCGCAGCGCCTTGCCTCCACCTTCCCGCAGCCATGCTCAAAGCCGGAATCGTAGGACTGCCCAACGTCGGGAAATCGACACTCTTCAATGCCATCACCCGCACCCGCAAGGCGGAGGCGGCTAACTATCCATTTTGCACCATCGATCCGAACGTCGGCATCGTCAGTGTGCCGGACCCGCGGCTTGCCGTGCTCTCGAAAATTTCCGGCTCCCACAAGCTGGTCCCCACCGCCATCGAGATTGTCGATATCGCCGGCCTCGTCAAGGGTGCCTCCGAAGGCGCCGGCCTCGGCAACCAATTCCTCGCCACCATCCGCGAAACCGATGCCATCGTCCAAGTCGTCCGCTGCTTTGAAAATGACGACATCATCCATGAACTCGGCACGGTCGATCCGGTCCGCGACATCGAAATCATCAACTCCGAGTTGATTCTCTCTGACATGGCGGCACTCGAAAAACGCCGCGTTTCCCGCGAAAAAAAGGCCAAGGGCGGTGACAAGGAGGCCAAGCGCGAGGTCGAATTGATCGACATCATCCTGCCCCATCTCGATCAAGGCAAACCTGCGCTCACGCTGGATTTCAGCGACGAAGACAAGGTGCTGGTCCGCGATTTCTTCCTGCTTTCCGCCAAGCGCACGATCTATGCCTGCAACGTGGCGGAAAACCAACTGGCCGCCGCCCTCACCGCACCGGATAACCACCCGCAAGTGGCCCAAGTCCGCGCCTATGCCGCCGCCCACAGTGGCTCGGAAGCCGTGGTCGTCTCCGCTCGCATCGAGGAGGAACTCAGCGAGATGCCGCCTGAGGATGCCGCTGAGTTTCTCGCCGACATGGGGGTGACGGATTCAGGCGTCTCCGGGCTGATCGGCGCGGTCTATCATCTGCTCGGGTTGCGCACCTATCTAACCACCGGAGTGCAGGAAACCCGCGCTTGGACCATCCATGCCGGCGACAAGGCCCCGGCCGCCGCCGGGGTCATCCACACCGATTTCGAGCGCGGTTTCATCGCCGCAGAGGTTGTCCACTACGACGACCTGGTGGCAGCCCGCACCAAAGCCGCCGCCAAGGTGGCCGGCAAAGTCCGCATCGAAGGCAAGGAATACATCGTCAAGGACGGCGATGTGATCGAGTTCAGGTTCAACGTGTAGAAATTTTAGCAAAAAACGCCTTGCCAGCGAGGCGAGTGGCCACTACGTGAACGCCGTTTTCCACCCCCCTACCGGAAATCCCGGAACCTAACACTCATCTTCCCACCATGATCAAACCGAAAAAAGTCGCCATTCTAACCGCCGGAGGCCTGGCTCCCTGTTTATCCAGCGCCATTGGCGCGCTCATCGAGCGGTATTCCGAGATTGATCCGACCATCGAGATCATTTGCTACCGCGGCGGCTACAAGGGACTTCTGTTAGGTGACAGCATCAAGGTCACCCCATCCATCCGCGAAAACGCGGGCATCCTCCATCGCTACGGCGGCAGCCCGATCGGCAACAGCCGCGTCAAACTCACCAACGTCAAGGACTGCGTCAAGCGCGGCCTGGTCAAGGAAGGCGAGGACCCGCAAAAGATCGCCACCGAGCAGTTGGTCAGGGATGGCGTGGACGTGCTGCACACCATCGGCGGCGACGACACCAACACGACCGCCGCCGAACTGGCCAAGTTCCTTGAAACCAACAAATACAACCTGACCGTCATCGGTTTGCCCAAGACCATCGACAACGATGTCTACCCGATCCGCCAGAGTCTGGGTGCATGGACGGCCGCCGAACACGGATCCAACAATTTTGCCAACGTGGTCGCGGAGCACAACGCCAACCCGCGCATGCTCATCGTCCACGAAGTGATGGGGCGCAATTGCGGCTGGCTCACCGCGGCCACCGCCCGCCAATACCAGGAGTCGCTGGACCGCCAGGATTGGCTGCCCGAGCTGGGCCTGACCAAGGAGCGCTTCTCGGTGCACGCGGTCTATGTGCCGGAGATGGCCGTCGACTTCGAGGCAGAGGCCGCGCGCCTGCACAAGCTCATGGACGAGATCGACAACGTGAACATCTTCATCTCCGAGGGGGCTGGTGTGGATGACATTGTGCGGGCGATGGAAGCCGCCGGCCAAACCGTGCCGCGTGATGCCTTCGGCCATATCAAACTCGATGCCATCAACCCGGGGGCCTACTTCGGCAAGGAATTCGCCGCCAAACTCGGCGCCGAAAAAACGCTGATTCAAAAGAGCGGTTACTACAGCCGCGCCGCTGCGGCGAATCTGGCCGACCAGCGCCTCATCAAGGGCTGCGTGGACTTGGCCGTGGAATGCGCCATGCGCCGCGAGGGCGGCGTCATCGGCCACGATGAGCAGCGCAACAATGTGCTGCGGGCCATCGAGTTCGATCGCATCAAGGGCGGCAAGCCATTTGACATCGATACCCCGTGGTTTGAACATCTGTTAGCCAAGATCGGCCAGACCAAGGGCGCCAAGGTCGTCGTCCAGCATTGAGAGGGGCTTGGAGTCTTGGCTGCGCATGAATTCTTGTGGGATCGCGTATCCCACCCTGGATAAGCGCCCGCCACCGGTGCGGTGGCGGTGGGTCAAAAAAAAGCACACGTTTCTGCAAGAATCCTGAAAGATGCTCTTCGGTCCTTCCGTTTGGATTCGAATGATGCAATCCTCTGACCAAAAGAAGACAACGCGCCGTGACTTCCTGAAAACAACCGGTTTGACGACCGTCGCCTTGGGATTTCCCACGATCATTTCATCCCGCGCCCTTGGCAACGCCGATGTGCCGGCACCTAGCAATCGCATCGTGATGGCCGGCATTGGCCTGGGCAACATGGGCGGCGGCGACCTCGGCAATTTCCTCAACAACAAGGATGTGCAATATGTGGCCGTGTGCGACGTGCGCAAGCACAAGCGGGCCGAGCACAAGGGCCGGGTCGACAAGCAATACAACAACGGCGATTGCAAGGAATTCGGCGACTTCCGTGAATTGATGGCCCGCGAGGACATCGATGCCGTGCACATCGCCACACCGGACCATTGGCATGCCCTCATGGTCATCGAAGCCTGCCGCAACGGCAAGGACGTCTATTGCCAGAAACCTGAAAGCCGCACCTTGCGCGAGGGAGCCCTCATGGTGGAAACCGCCCGCCGTTATGGTCGTGTGGTTTCCGGCGGTAGTCAGCGCGTGTTCGAGGATTACCGCAAGATCGTCAACCAATGTTGGAGCGGCGAACTCGGCCCGATCAAATCTATCAACGTCAACGTCGGCCCGATGTCACAAGCGTGCAACCTGCCACCGGAAAACTGCCCGGATGACATGGACTGGGAAATGTGGCTCGGGCCCGCGCCTTGGGCACCCTATAACTCCAAGCGCTGCGATGGCAATTTCTCCTGCAATGGCAATAGCTGGCGGTCCTACAGCGACTATTCCAGCGGCGGCATGACCGACTGGGGCGCGCATCACTTTGGCGGTGCCACATATGCCGTTGATATCCGCGAACTGCAGCCGACCGATGTCACCCTGGTCGATGAAGGCGGTAAAAAATACGTCGCATTGAAATATCCCAATGGCGTGACGCTGACCCACAACCGGCCCGGCAAAGGCAATCTGGATGTGGAAGGCACGCCGGGTGAGAAGCGAGCACCCAAGCCGGTGCCCGGCTACTCGGTCAAGGGCGGCATCTATGCCGATTTCATCAATTGCGTCAAGACCCGTGAAAAGCCGTTCCGCGACATTGAACTCGCAGTCAACAGCACGGCCGTGAGTCATTTCTGCGTCTTGGCCTACACCTTGAATCGCTCGTTGAAATGGGATGCGGCAAAACAACAATTCATTGGCGACGAAGAGGCCAACCGCTTCCTTGACCGCGCCCGCCGTGAACCATGGCAACTGTAATACACCGTCCGCGCTATTCACCCACACACCCGAACCAATTTAAGAAAGGAAACACATGATGCCTGAACAATTAGACAAAGCCTTTGACACATTGAAAACTTACGACTGGGGAGTGGATCCCAATGTCCTCAAGCCCATCGATGAAGCCATCAATGCAAGCCACGGCGATGCCGCGGCCCGCAAGAATCTGGAAGAGCGCTTGATTGCGGTGCTCAAGACCGAAGCGTCGCGTGCTGCCAAGGATGCCGTATGCCGCGCGCTCAAAAACATCGGCACGGCCGCCGCAGTGCCCGCCCTGGCTGCATTGCTAACGGATGACAAGCTTTCCCACATGGCTCGTTATGCCTTGGAACGCATTCAGGAACCGGATGCCGGCCAAGCCTTGCGCACGGCACTGCCCAAGGTTGCCGCAAAACTCAAGATCGGCATCATCGCATCCTTGGGTGTGCGTGGCGAAGCCACCGCCATCGCCCCGCTACAGGCCCTGCTTGCTGACGGCGATGCCGCCATCGCCAGCGCCGCCGCCCATGCCTTGGGCTCGATCGGTTCGCTCGAGGCGGCCAAGGCGCTTGACGCCGCCAAGCCGGGCGCCGGCACCAAGGCCGCCCTTGCTGATGCATCGCTGGACTGTGCGGAAAGCCTGATAGCCACGGGCAAGAAGCCTGCGGCCAAGGTGACTTACGAGAAGCTGCTCACCAGCAATCCCTCTAAACTCGTGCTGGCTGCCGCCACTCGCGGCAAGGAGGCGTGCACCGAAAAGTAACTGCGCGGTCTCTCCATAACAGTCTCCCGATTCCGCCCGCGGGTGCCTTCTGCGATTGGGACCAGGCAATCCAAACCACGAAATGGATAGCCTGACCGTCGTGGCTGTATCGGCGTCGGGCGGAGTGTTAGGCAAACTCCGTCAAATGCCCGGCGGGTGGAGATTGCCGCACGCTTCAGCCGGAATCCCATCATCCCTATGAAAGACTGCCCCGCCCAGCGCTTTGCGGCCTGCCTGATCGCCGCTGTCACGATGTTTGCTTGCACCCCGGCCACCGCCGCAATTGCCACCAACACGCGCTGCGAATACCGCACCAATCCGTCCGGCATCGATGTGGAAAAACCACGCCTGAGCTGGGTGGTGGATAATCCAAAATCCAAGATCCAAAATCACCAATCGGAAATTCCCCGGGGCCAGAAGCAATTCGCCTATCAGATTTTGGTGGCGAGTTCCGATGAGTTGCTCAAGCAGGACAAGGGCGATTTGTGGGACAGCGGAAAAATCGCCTCGGACCAAAGCCATCAGGTGGAATACCAGGGAAAATCGTTAGATTCGCGGCGGGTTTGTTATTGGAAGGTGCGCGTCTGGGTCAAGCATGGCAAGCCGGGTAATTCTTCCGGGGCGGCGGACACGGACGGCAAGCCGTCGGAGTGGAGCCAATCTGCCATGTGGTCGATGGGCTTGCTCAAGCCCGACGACTGGCAGGCGCGCTGGATCGGCTATGACGCGGCCTATCAACCATCGCCCGAGACAGCCGCGGACGACAAGCGCTTCAACATCCAGGGACTGAAGTGGATGCAGATGCCGGGCAATCAAGCCAAGAACAGCACCAACACCTGCCTGCGCAAACACATTGAGGTGCCCGACAACCGCAAGCTCCGGCGCGCGGTGCTGGCATGCTATGCCTTCAATTTCTGTGAGGCCAAGGTCAATGGTACCGCCATCGGGCATGCCGCGCACTGGGACCGCACTGCACGCCTCGATGCCACCCACCTCCTGTACCCAGGCACCAATCTGGTGACGTTGTTAGCCAGCCAGACCGACCCCCACCGTCCGGCTGTGATAGGCCGCTTGGTGATGCAATTTGATTCCGGCAGCGATTTGGTTATTCCCATCGACGGCACATGGAAGGTCTCGCAGAACCCAGCATCCGGTTGGGAAACTCCCGATTTCGATGATACCGCCTGGCCCGGGGCCGAGGCCAGCGGTCAACCGTGGCAGGGGCCGCCACCGGTGGCGGATCTGGCACGCATGCCAGCGCCCTACCTGCGGGCGGACTTCAGCGTCGCCCGGGAGGTGAAGCGCGCCACCGTTTATGTCACCGCGCTGGGCACCTATGAACTTCGCCTCAATGGCCAGCGTGTCAGCCAGGATGTGCTGGCACCCGGATGGACGGAGTTCCGCAAGCGCGTGCATTATCAGACCTACGACGTCACCCAACAACTCTCGCAAGGCCCCAATGCCATGGGTGCCATTCTGGGTGACGGTTGGTATGCCAGCGATTTGGCGCACCTTGCCCGCCGCAACATCTATGGCGGCAACCCGCGCTTCCTGGCACAACTCGTCATCGAGCTTGCCGATGGCAGCACCCAACTCGTCACCACGGATGCCAGCTGGAAGGCCACCTATGGTCCGATCCTGCACGCCGACCTCTTGATGGGCTGTGAATACGACGCGCGCCTGGCCATGCCCGGCTGGGATCGCGCGGGTTTCCCTGATGCCAAGTGGCAACCGGTGGTGGTCGATGGCAACCCAAAAAACATCCGGGTCCAAGCGTCCGTGGCTGATCCGTCTCGCGTCATCAATGAGCTGCCAGCCCTCAAGCTAACCGAGCCCAGACCCGGCTGTTGGACATTCGACTTGGGGCAAAACATGGTCGGTTGGGTGCGCCTCAAGGTGCAGGGCGGCGAGGCCGGTCAACGGATCACCGTCCGCCATGGTGAAATGCTCAATGCCGATGGCACTCTCTACACCGCCGCCCTGCGCAGTTGTCCGGCCACCGATTTCTATCAACTCTCCGGCAATGCCGCGGAAACCCTCGAACCTTACTTCACTTTCCACGGCTTCCGCTATGTCGAGGTCCGCGGCCTGACATCAAAACCCACGCTCGGGTCGGTCACCGGCATCGTGGTGCACACCCCGATGCGCCGCACCGGCAACTTCGAGTGCTCATCCGCGCCGTTGAACCAACTCTATAGCAATATCATCTGGGGGCAAAAGGGCAACTATCTGGAAGTTCCCACCGATTGCCCGCAACGCGATGAACGCATGGGCTGGACCGGCGATACCCAGTTCTTCGCCCCCACCGCCGCTTACAACTTTGATGTCGCCGCGTTTTTCACCCGCTGGTTGCAAACCTGCGAGGACAACCAGAACCCTAACGGAACATTCCCCCACGTCGTCCCCGATATCATGGGCGACGGCGGCTCCACCGCCTGGGGCGATGCCGCATTGCTCTGCACCTATAACATCTATCATGCCTACGGCGACACCCGCATCGTGGCCGAGCGATTCGCCGCCATGGAGCGCTATATGAAATGGCTCGATGGCAAAACCACCAACGGCATCTCGTCGGTCGGTGGCTTTGGCGACTGGCTCAATGCCGGCGGTGGGGCCAAGAAAGAAGCCATCGACACCGCCTATCATGCCCATCTGGCCCGCCTCATGGCCGCGATGGCCACGGCCATCGGCCGCGATGCCGACGCCCAGCGCTATGCCAAACTGCACGACGAAGTGAAGACCGCCTTTGCACGGCAATTTCTCAGGGCCGACGGCTCGCTCAAGGATTGCAGCCAGACTGGCTATGCCCTGGCGTTCTCGATGGATCTGTTGCCGGCGGAAATGCGTGACCTCGCCGCCGCCCGGTTTGTTGACGAAATCAAGAAATTCAACTGGCACCTCGCCACCGGTTTCATCGGCACGCCGCGCCTGTTGCCGGCGCTCAGCGCCGCGGGACGCGATGACATCGCCTATCGGTTGTTGCTCACCGACACCTATCCGTCGTGGTTGTTTCCGGTGAAGAACGGCGCCACCACCATGTGGGAGCGCTGGAACGGTTGGACCCCGGACAAAGGCTTTGGAGATGTCAGAATGAACTCGTTCAACCATTACGCATTCGGCGCGGTGGGCGAATACCTCTATGGCGGCGTGGGTGGCATCCAAGCCGCAAGCCCGGGTTACAAATCCATCACGATCAAGCCCGCCCTCGGTGAGGGATTGACCTGGGCCAAAACCTCGTTTGATTCAGTCCACGGCCCCATCGCCAGCCATTGGCGACGTGAGGGCACCCGGTTAACCATGGATGTCACGATTCCTATCAACACCACCGCCACCGTGCATATCCCGGCAAAAAACGCCGCCACTGTGACCGAGTCCGGCAAACCCGCGGCGCAGGCTGAGGGTATGCAATTCCTGCGCATGGAAAACGCCGCCGCGGTGTATGCCGTCGGCTCCGGAATCTATCATTTCCTATCCGAACTTCCGTGATTCATCCAACATGAACGCACTGTCTCATGCCGGTCCCTGCGGACGCCAACACCACTCCGATAGCCCTTGCCCACCCGGTTCGCCCTATCACTTTCCCGCAGTCATGGCGCCTTCTCATCACTGAAACTTACCCTGACACCCGACCCTAAGCACGCATGACCACTGCAACCTCCATCACACTGTTTCTAACACTCATATCGCTGGTGGCCGCCGCGCCGCAACCTGGGGATGCGGACTTCCCGACGCGCAACGGCAACCCTCGGCATGAACAGAAGGTGGCGGTCATCAAGAATGGCAACTTCGATCTGGTGCTCATCGGCGACTCGATCACCCACGAAATCGGCGAACTTGACGGCAAATACAAGCCAAACCGTGCGGTCTGGGACCGACACTTCGCGCCGCGTCATGCGATCAATCTCGGCATGAACGGCCAGCGCACCGAGGAGATTTTGTGGAATCTCCAGAATGGCGAGCTCGAGTTCGCCAAGTCCCCCAAGGTGGTCATGCTGCTCATCGGCACCAACAACGCCGATGACCGCCATTTCAAAAACGTCCACACGCCGGAACAGATATTGGCCGGCACCAAGGCGATCGTTGAGGAGATCCACAAGCGCCATCCCACCACCAAAATCCTGGTGTTGAGAATTTTCCCGCGCGGCGGCGACGCCGAGAAATCAGCTAGCCCGCCGGCCTTCAATTCCTCTGCAACGTGCATCGAAACCTGCCGCCGCGCCGGGCAACTCACCGCACAACTCGCCGACGGCAAGCAGGTCTTCTGGCTGGATCTCAATCACGTCTTCCTGCGTCCCGACGGCAGCATCAACACCGGCCTCATGTGGGACTTGCTCCACCCCAGTCCGTTAGGCACCGAGGCCTGGGTGCAGGCCGCCGAACCCCTGCTGGCACAACTGATGGGTGACAAACCGATTCTGGATCCGTCGCTGCTGCCCGCCGCTCCCGCGCCGGCACCCAAACCCCATGCCACCGATGACGGCCTGGCCCTCACGCCGCCGATGGGCTGGTATCCGTGGAATATCTTCGGCCAGGAACCGCAAAATGAAAAGCTCATCCGCGAGACCGTGGCTGCCTTGGTCGCCAGCGGGATGAAGGAAGCCGGATATTCCTATGTGGGGCCCGACGAGGGGATCTGTTTCTCGCGCGCAGACGACGGCAAGCTCACCAGCAACCTCAAGCGCTACCCCAGCGGGATGCGCGGACTCGGCGACGCCATCCACCGCCAAGGCCTCAAATACGCGCTCTACACCGATGCCGGGGTCCGCACGTGCAGCGGCGACATGCCGGGCACCAAGGACCACGAATATGTGGACATGCAGGCGTTTGCGGAGTGGCGCGCGGATTATGTCAAAATCGATTGGTGCAACACCCAGGGCCAGGATATTGTTAGAACCTACACCGAACTTCATGATGCCCAGCACGCGGCGGGCCGTCCCATCGTCCACAGCCTGTGTTCTTGGGGTGACGGCGAACCCTGGAAATGGGCGGATCCCATCGGCCACCTCTGGCGGACCGCGTCGGATATTTGCGCGCCGGGCAAGGCGGACTGGGAGCTGGCAATGAAGCTCACCGCAATCAACGAGAAACTGCACGCCTATGCTGGGCCCGGCCATTGGAACGACCCCGACATGCTCATCACCGGCATGCCCGGATTGAGCGAGGTGCAGAACCGCAGCTTCTTCAGCCTCTGGTGCATGATGGCCGCGCCCCTCATCGCCGGCAACGATTTGCGCGCCATGACGGCAGAGACGATCCGGATTCTAACCAACCCGGAGGCCATCGCGGTCAACCAGGACCCGCTGGGTGTACAAGGACACATCAGCCGCACAGCGGGCAAGGTTGAGATCTGGGCCGGCAAGCCATTGTTTGACGGCAGTCGCGCCCTCCTCCTGTTCAACCGCGGCACCACCACGGAAACCGTTGACATCAAGCTGGCGGAACTCGACCTCGAGCGGGAACCAGGGCTTTTTGTTAGAGATCTCTGGAAACATGTGACCACACAGCCGACCCTCGACCCAGGCGGCGTCATGTCCTTCCAAGTCGAACCCAACGACGTCGGCTTTTTCAGGATTTCCAACACGAATGACTTCCCGCTGCCGCCGGTGATCGTCGCCGACACCTATCTTATCTCGCTGCGGGCGAACGGCACGGCCCGGCAAGAACTCGCAGGATCACTCAACCTCACCAACCGCGGCAGCGCGGAACTGCCGCTGTGGAAGGTGCACCAGAAACTGCCCGGCTGGCTCACGGTGACCGTGACGAAATCCGGCAAAACCCAGACGGTCGTGAATTCGGTCGCCACCACCAGCCTGAATAAAGGCGCCTATCATGCCGTGGTGCGGCTCGACAACACGGAACCGGTCTCGGGCAAGCCCATGTCGGCGGTTTACTATGACGTCGATCTGGAGGTGGTGGACTGACTCCAGCGCGCCAGAGGGACTTGCCTAATCCCGTGCTCATGAGGCAACCAAGAACCAGCCGCAGGCTGGAAATTGCCCGCTAAAAAGGCCGCCCCGGTTAGAGGGCGGCCTTGGGTTGATTGCGAGTGCTCTGTCTGTTAGCGTCGGACCATGGTAACTACCACCGTGGAATTGGCGCCACCCGGAGGAACAAGGCAGTTGACGGCAAAGGCCCTGTTGACATACACGTCCACGCGGGCACCGTCCATCTGGGGCGGCATCCAGAGCAGATACTGGCCATTGGAGTCAGTGGTCGTGGAATGATGGTAACCTTTGACGGAAATGGTCACGCCCGCGCGGGGTGAGCCATCTTCGTTGGTGACCCGGCCTTGAATACCGCCGGCGAGGGCGGCTCCGGCGAGGGCCATGGTCGCGGCCATGGCAAGTGGGAATGGTTTCATGAGCAGGCGGGTGGATGATTTATGTTAGAACTTTTCCTTGGGCACGAAGTCGCGGGGATCGTTGGAATGATGCGTGTGGGTGGGAGCGACATGCTCTTGCTCGTAAACCGTTACCGAGTGATACTCCGCGGGCGGGCCGCAGGACACTAACAATAACGGCAGGCCGATGATGGACAACAGGATCAGATTGAGTTTCATGGTGTTGGTTTGGTTGGTTAGGTTCAGGAGTCAAAATCATGCCGCATGTCAGTTGCCTTCGCTTTTCTTCGGTTCGGCTTGGCGGGCCTTTTCATTGCCGTCGCCGGCGCCCACCGGTGGGCGGCGTTCCTGGGTTGCACCACCGCGGGTGCCGACCAGCAATGACCAGCTTCCGATGCCGTGGAACTTGCCGGTGGCGCGGTTGATGCGCGTGGCGGTCAGCAACACATACACTTCCGCCGTGCCCGTGTAAGTGGCCAGAAACTTGGCTCCGGCACGCCGGTCCCGGCGGTCGTCCGCCAGAATCTCGTTACCCTGTTCGTCGTTCACATACAGGTCCACGTCCGCCACGCGCTCGTCCACGCCGATAAGGAATGTGTAGGTGACCCCGGCCGTGACGGGCATCAGTAAGCGGACTTTCTCGCCCGGACTGAGGCTCCCGGATGCTCCCGGATAGATCGTGAAGCCGGCTTGGGTCTGGCGCACCGCCATTTCGTAAGCATCGTTTTCGGCTCCAGCGGGACTTGCTTGAGCGACGGAGGCAAGGCATCCGGCAGCCAGCAGGCTTCCAATTAACTTGTGTTGGTTCTTCATCTGATTGGTTATGGGGTAGTTGCTGACCAAAGAAAATCCCGCCCGATTGTGCCCCGGTTTGCCGGGTGCTATCTGGCAGACTTGCTTTGTCATACGCTACCGCTTACACGAATCGGCTAGGGATGGGCAAGGAATTTCTTGGGTTTTTTTACGGGACCTGCGGGCGCTACAAATCAGCCCCCCTCCCCACCAGTGGTTTTGCCTGCTTGATTTTACGGTCGATAAAACAATCTTGCTTCTGGTGAAAAAACCGGCATGGTGACTGGGAAGCGAGCCATGGCAGTCAGGGACAACAAGAAACGCAACGAGGAAACGATGCCAAGGAAGTGGTCCAATGAGATCATTGGCATCCTGCTCATTGCCGGGGGGGTGGTGCTGCTGTTGTCGCTTATTTCCTACAGCCCAGCGGACTTGCCGCACTGGTGGCTGTTGGACCACTTTGCCGACAAGACGGGCAAAGCCGGGGCCAATTTGATAGGTCCGGTGGGCGGGGTGCTAGGGTTTGCGCAAATCCTGCTGTTTGGTGCGGCGGCCTGCCTGATCCCCGCGGCCTTGATTTGGTTCGGGGTGATGAAAATGGTTTTTGACGGGCGCTTGTGGCCGCGCTTGCTCATCGGATTCGCCGTGTTGCTGGTGGCCGGAACGTGTTTTCTGCATGCGGCGGACTTGTTTTTCACGGATTGGGCGCTGCGCTGCCAAGTGCGCAGTGCCGGCGGAGAGATCGGTTACGGCTTGGGCGGCTTGTTAGGCAAGGTGATCGGCCGGGCCGGCACGCTGTTACTCAGCGGCACGGCCTATCTCATCGCGCTCATTTTGCTTACCGGCCAGACGCCGGTGCGCTTTACCCAAGCCTGTTACCGGCTTGCCCGGCGGCGATTCCATGAGTGGCGGGCCAGTCGCAGCGTGGCCGGACGCATGGCGGCACGGGAGGCGGAGATGCTCGCCGCGCGCGAGCGCCAACGCGAACAACGGCGCAAGGACCGCGAAGCCAATACCAAAGCCGCCGCCAAAGCCAGCCCCGACGAGGATCCGCAAACCCTGCTGCCTTTGCGGGAAATTCCGCCACCCCAGATTATCGATGCATCCCAACGCCGCAGTGCCGACCCGGTCAGCGCGGGGGCCAGACCCTTCGAGCGAAGAAAACCCAGCCATCAATCGCTTTCCGTCACCGGCTTTGAGGATTACGAATTGCCGGGCTTCGATTTGTTGGATGTGGATGAATCCGAGGAGGCCCCCGAGGCGAATCGCACGGAGCTTCTCGCCACCCAACAAATCATCATCGAAACGCTCAAGGCTTTTGGTATCGAGGTTACTGCCGGTGACATCACCCGCGGCCCGACCATCACCCGCTACGAAATTTATCCGTCAACCGGGTTGCGCGTGTCGCGCATTTCCCAACTCGAGGCGGACATCGCGCGGGCCACTTGCGCCGAACGCATCAACATCCTCGCTCCGATCCCCGGCAAGGACACCGTGGGCATCGAGCTGGCCAATTCCCAAAAGGTGGCGGTGCCCTTGCACGAACTTTTGCACGACCCCGAGTTCCGCTCCGCCAAGAAAAAGATCCCGCTGGCCCTCGGCAAGGATGTCTATGGCAAGACGGTCATTGGCGATCTGGCGGCCATGCCGCATCTGTTAGTCGCGGGTGCCACCGGCTCCGGCAAGTCCGTTTGCATCAACTCGATCATCGCCTCCATCCTCTTCAAGTTCGGCCCGGATGAACTCCGCTTCATCATGGTCGATCCCAAAGTGGTCGAAATGCAGATGTATAACAAGCTGCCGCACATGGTCGTGCCGGTGGTCACCGATCCAAAGAAAACCGTGGCCGCCCTCAAGTGGGTGGTCAATGAAATGGAAAAACGCTACAAAATCTTCGCCAAGGAAGGCGTGCGCAACTTCGATGGTTTCAACAACCGGCCGCGCCCTGAAAAGCCCGCCGGCGCGCCCGCGCCCGCAGCGCCAGAGCCGCCCGTCGATGAGGCTGCCATTGAGGAAATCGCCCGTGCCTTGGAAGCCGGCGATCTTGGCGAAGAGGAGGCGTTTGACGAACTCATTCTCGAGGATGATCAAATCCCCGAGCGTTTCCCTTACATTGTGGTGTTGATCGACGAATTGGCCGACCTGATGCAGACGGCGCCGGCCGACGTGGAAATGTGCATCGCCCGCATCGCGCAAAAAGCCCGTGCCGCCGGCATTCACCTCATCATCGCCACCCAGACGCCGCGCGCCGACGTGGTCACCGGCATCATCAAGGCTAACATTCCCTGCCGCATCGCCTTCCAGGTCTCCTCCGCCCTCGATTCCCGCGTCATCCTTGATACCAAGGGCGCCGACAAGCTCGTCGGCAAGGGCGACATGCTCTATCTGCCGCCCGGCTCCGCCAAACTTGAGCGTGCCCAGGGGGCCTTTCTATCAGATTCGGAAGTCGAGCGCATCGTCGACCATTGCGCCAAACAGGGCGCGCCCAAATATGAAACCGACATCCAATCCTCTATCAACGAGGGCGGCGACGATGATGACGAGGATGTTTCCGAGGCCGATGAGGAACTCATTATGAAATGCATTGAGGTGGTCCGCCAGGAGCGCAAGGCCAGCACCTCACTGTTGCAGCGCCGTCTTCGCCTCGGTTATACCCGCGCCGCCCGCATGGTCGATATCCTCGAACTGCGCGGCATCGTCGGCCCCGGCGATGGCGCCAAACCCCGCGAAGTCTTCATCAAGTGAAACAGGCGCGTTCGTAACAACCCGGGTCTGCGTGAGAATGCGGCGCAGGGTGCGGAGCAGCCAGGAAAACCACTGAAAAGAACTGATGACACTGATGCCACTGATGCCACTGATGCCACTGATGCCACTGATGCCACTGATGCCACTGATTGATTTTGAATTCCTGCCGTCCCAAGGAACTAAATTTGTTTTTTTTCATTTTCTGATTGTCAAACCCCGTGCCCTGCGCCTAAATCGGCGCCCGCCCGTAAGGGTGATCCTCTCATGGCCCGATAGCTCAGTTGGTAGAGCAGCGGATTGAAAATTCGCGTGTCGGCGGTTCAAATCCGTCTCGGGCCACCTTCTCAAACCCTTAGGGTAGTATGACATTGGCTGCTGCCACGTTCTGTCCGATTAATCATAGCCGTATCTCGGCGTGCGGGTCATTCTGGGGAGTCGTAGCATTTTCCCTGCAACCCTTGGATGCTTCCTAATATTGCTAGATCGGCGACCTGTGTGGTCTGTCTGCTGGGCCTCTGCTTGCCGGCCAAGGCGGATTTGCTGTCAGGCAATGTTTGGCCCAACCCTGGTTTTGAGGTGGATGCCAACAGCAATGGCATTCCGGACGGCTGGAACCGGGGCGGCAATGACACCTCTCTTGATGGCTGGACGACGTCCACCTCGGTCAGCGGCACGCATTCGCTGGCGCTCCTTGACAACAACGCCGCCGCCTATGGCGAATGGTATTCCGACGGTTTGCCCGTCGCGCCAAATGTGGTCTGCCTGTTCCGCTACAACCTCAAGTATGCCACCACGGGCACCATGCGGGTGTCAGTCAATTTTTACAGCAGTAGCAACACTCTGCTGTCAGGGCTCAGTTTCACTTTTTCTGGGACCCAAAGCAATTGGCAGGAATTCACGCAACAGTTCACGACGCCGTCGAATACCGCAAAGCTGTGTGTTACCTTCACGTCCGGCGGGAGCGCTAGTGTCACGGGCAGCGCATGGTTGGACGACATGTCCCTGGCTGTTCTAACACCGGAGAGCGGAGGGATTCCGTATGTGCATGCCTTCCCGGACGTGCCCAATCCGTTGGTCGTGAGGGACTGGAAACAAACCGCCACCACCTATCACCAACTGGCGTTCAACGCGGCGCTCACGGGACAACATCTGCCGCTGCTGTATGACTACAGCGTGACCACTGCCGCCGGATACAGCGGCAGCGCCTTCGGGCTGCCGAGTTATGTGGGGCAAACACCGGGAGGAGGTGAAGCGTTGACCGCACTGGGTGCGGTGTTGGGCGGCACGCTCGCGGGGATGGACATGGCATCCCTCAATGGCGTCGATCGTGTGCGGCAGTGCGAGGTTTTCTACACGCTGGTCAACGGCCACGGCCTCGTACTCAACAATGTGAACTCCCAGGGAGCAAAGTCCGCATGGTATGACATTTTTCCCAGCATACTTTTCTATCAGATTGGTTACCGCTATCCGGACCGAGCCACGTTCCACGCGAAGATGACCGCCATCGCGGAAAGCTGGTTGGCCGCGCTGCCGGTGTTGAGCTGTTACGGGCCGAATTGATACCGTATGAGATTTCCGAATTGAGGTCGTAGGT
>JBAXPF010000041.1:0-19218 GCA_037132955.1 Verrucomicrobiota bacterium
GGCTATCAGGCGATCGCCGATCTCACCGCACCGCTGATGGAGCGCGACCACTACGGGGCGACCCCGGCCGCAGCCGTCACCGCGCCCAATCTGCAACGCGCCTACTTCACCACCAGCAGCAGGAATGAAATCGCCCTGGAGTTCGACCAGAACATGTTCTGGAACAACTCCGCCACCAGCAATTTCTATCTGGATCGGGTCGGCGGCCAAGTCTCCTCCGGCAGCGCCACGGGAAAAGTTGTCACGCTCCAGTTGAACGGCCCGACCACCGGCCGGACCCTCGACTACGTGGTGGACCAATACTGGAACGGCAGCGCCACCAATTTGCTCACCGGCACCAACGCCATCTCCGCGCTCACGTTCTATGCGGTTCCCATCACGCTGCCGCCGCCCACGACCGATCCGTATGCCATCTGGATCGCCTCCAAGCAACTCAGCGGAGCCGACGCCGCCGTCACCGCGGACCCCGACCACGACGGTATTTCCAATGGCATGGAGTTCGTGCTCGGCGGCCAACCCAACCCCGCCAACCCGGACTCCAACTCGCGCGGCCTGCTGCCGGTCGTTTTCCGCAACCCCGATGGCTCCATGGCCTTCACCTTCCACCGCAAGACCGTTTCGACAAGCGCCGCGCTCCTCACCTTCCAATGGTCCACCGACCTGCGCTTCCCCCCATCTAACGATGTGCCGGTGGGCGCCGTGAGTTCCGCCACCAATGGCGTGACGGTCGACGTCACCGGCAACAGTCCGGATGCCGCCACCGACCTGATCGTCATCACCGTGCCGGCTAACAAAATCGTCGACGGCAAGCTCTTCGGCCGCCTCGGCGTGGCGGTCCAATCCACTGTGCCAAGCACCACGGCCTATGACACATGGATCGCCACCACGCTCCTCAGCGGCGCGGATGCCGCCGCCGCCGCCGATCCGGATCAGGACGGCCTGCCTAACATGATGGAGTTTGTCCTCGGCGGCCAACCCAACCCCGCGCGCCCGGGTTCCAACTCCCGCGGCTTGCTGCCCACCATTGCCCAAAGTGCGGGCAACCTGGTCTTCACCTACCGCCGCAGCGCCGTCTCCCTCACCCAACCCGGCCTCTCCATCAGCGCCGAATATGCCTCCGACCTATCAACATGGACCCCGGCGCAGAACAACGTCAACGGCGTCACCATCGTCACCACCCCCGATGGCTTCGAGGCCGGCATCGACAAGGTGGAGGTTTTCATCCCGCAAGCGCTGGCCACCGGCACCCGATTTTTCGTGCATCTGAAGGTGACGGAGCCGTAGGAGGTGGCATCGTGGCGGCGGTTTTCAACCGCCATGCCTATCTAACGATCACGAGTCCGCGGTGACGCGTCATCGCAAGCGTGAAACCCTGAGCTGCTCGGCGGTTAGAAGCGCCTTGAAGCGCCGATAGTCCTCCTCGTGGGTGCCGGACAGAAGACGATAGGTATAACTCGGCCAATGTTGGATTTCATCGAGCGCGTTTTGCATCCGCAGGGCGATGGTGGCCTCGCTATCGGTGCCGCGGCCGGTCAGGCGGGCGCGCAGCTCGTGCTCGCCGGGCGGCATCACAAAGAGATCGACCCGCGCCCGCTGAATCGCCGGATCCTCGCAGGCACGCACCTGCGCCGCACCCTGCACATCAATGTCCATCACCACATCCACGCCGGCTTCAAGATAGCCCATGACTTCCGCGCGCAACGTGCCGTAGTAATTCCCATGCACCAGCGCGTGTTCCAAAAAATCACCGGCGGCAAGCCGGGCTTGGAAAGCCGCAGGTGACAAAAAGTGATAGTCGTGGTCGGCGATTTCGCCGGGCCGCGGCTCGCGGGTGGTGCAGGAAATCGAATGGCGTGCCGCCTTTTCATCGGCCAGCCGCCGGCACAACGTGGTTTTTCCGGATCCCGAGGGACCGGAAACAACCAGCAGAATGCCAGTGCGCTCAGACATGCGACGAGTGTGACACCCGAAACGCCGGACGGGAATTCTTTTTTCATGGCAGCTCGCCTCATCAGGACCGTTCGGAAAACGTCTAAAAGATGGGCACGGGCAGCTTGCCCGTGTTGCCAATGATGATCACGGGCGGGCCGCCCGTGCCCCCCTTGCAGAGGTGACCTCGAGCAGGACTTGCCGAGTGCCGTCTTCAAGAGGGGCACGGGCAGCTTGCCCGTGTTGCCAATGATGATCACGGGCGGGCCGCCCCTGCCCGGACCGTCCTGCTCTCAATCGGCCTGCGCCGCGGCGGCCTTGGCACTCTCCAAGCATGCGGCGACGAAGTGATTGCACGCCTCACGGCACAACAGCGGGATCGCTTCAGCTGCGGCTACATCGTCGCCCATGCCGCTGCAATGGCTGGCAGCACTGGGCAGCAACGGCGTGCGCGCATCGAGTTGCCAGAGGAGACGTCTGGCGCAGGGAATGGCGGGGCTGCAGGTGCGCGGCACCAGCGCTTGGAGGGTGGCCTCGTCGAGGGAGCGGACCCGCCGGTACATGCCGCTTTGGCGGTGCAGCGTGTCGCGCAACGGGCTTGCTTCCAGCGTGCCATCCTGCTGCGCCAGCCACAGCCCGACGCATGCCGGATAGAATTGATCCAGCGCCAGGCGCAATTCCGCCACGCTGGCCAGCCGCAGCAGCCAACCCCGCCGCAAATTCCGCTGCGCCTTGAGAAAACGGTAGCTGCCATCCTCCGCGCACGCGGCAATCTCGCGCGCCGCCGCCGCCCCGTCGTAAACGGCCAGACCGTCACCATCGACCCCACCAGCCAGCGCCAAATCCGCGTGGTGGAAGAGATTGAAACATTCGTTTGCAACGGGGGTTTTAATCTCGATTTCGCCGATGCGATGGATGCCGGAGGCCACGGCATGACGGAGTTTATCGGTGCTTGTCATCGGTTCATTGAATTCGGGAAAAATCGCTGCAAACGGTTCATTTGGAGGGCATGAATTTCAGATCAAAGTCATGGACCTGATCGAGGATGACCTCGGCGATGAGACGCTCGGTGCCAATGGCGGACGAATAGTAAAGCGACTTGCCGCGGAGGGTGTGGGGGTTGTGACGGAAGACGTCGCGTTGACTCGCCGCGAGACCGACATCGGATTCGATGCCGAGCAGAACCGGAATGTCCTGATAGGAGTGGAGGCCGTCGGAGATGAAGAACGGGACGACAATCACGTGGGGCGTGGGCGAGAACTGGTCCCAATCGGCGATGAAGGGTGGCTCCTCCATGAAGGCATCCCGCACGGCGGCATAGCCCGCATCGGAGGCGGCGATGAGCGCGACCTGGTCGCGAATGGCTGCGGCCGAACGCGGGTTCTGGGGGGTGCCGTGGCCGACGATGATGAGCGTGGTGGCGGCGGGATCAATGTCCGGGGCGATTTCCCTGGCACGGCGGAGGAGCAAACCGGTCATTGAAGGATGGATGCCCACTGGCTGGCAATAGTGGAGGGTCTTGCCGCCAACGACCGTGGTGGGACCGGTGAGCCCGAGTTCGCGCGGAATCACCTCCTGGGTGAAGTAGCCCTCGCTAATGAAATCCGGCAGCACGTAGATCTCATCCGCGTCCAACAGATAGAGCGCATCCCGCAGCGACGGTTCTTCTTTCCAAAAACAACAATGCACCTCCGCAAACAAACCGCGCCGGCGGATTTCCTCGGCGTGGTCGAAATACGGCGTTGACGAGTCCGGGTTTTGGGTGGACCCGTGACCGACAATGAGCAGCGCAGAGTTGGGCTTGGGCACAATGGGCATGGCGGTGAGGTGACACTGAAATCGAATGCTGGGAACGGAGGCAATTTGGCTGGAATCCGCCGGATTGCAAGACCCGACAGGCCGGGCGCGGGCATGGCAGCTTTCTATCGGGGATAGGCGTTGTCAAGTCGCTGCCCACCGCGTATGAAGCAGGCCATGAAACGAACCCAATTTCTCCGGCGATCCCCCCCCCCGAATGAATATCAGTTTTCAAATCACCTCGTCATGTGATGGAGACCCTTCATGAAATTTGTCTATCCGATATTTTTCTCCCTCATCCTTGCCGGATTCGCAACCGCCGGCGAGACCGGCAAGCCGTCGCCCGACCTGCGCACCACCCTTTCGCTCGACGGCATCTGGCAGGTTGCCGAAGGCACGGCGGATGCGCCGCCGACGGCGTTCGAACGAACGATGCAAGTGCCGGGATTGGTCGCCCATGCCGAGCCGGCCTTTGAAGCGGACGGCATGGCCAGCCGCCGCCAGACCACGTTCTGGTTGCGCCGCACCTTCACGCTTCCGGAGCCGCTTTCCGCAGTGGCGGTGCTGCGCATCGGCCAGGCGCTCTACGGCTTCAAGGTGCGGATCAACGGCCAGCCCGCCGCGGAAAACCCGAGCGGCCAGGCACCGAGCAGCTTCGATGTCCGCCCATTTCTCAAACCCGGCCGCAATGAAATCTGCATTGCCGTCAACACCATGCCGGGATTTTCGCCAGAGGGCAAACGGGATTGGGGCGAAGAGCATGGCAACATTGTGCCGCCCCCGAAGGTTCCCATCGGTTGGGATTTCGAAAAAGATAACTTCATCCCCGGCATCACCGACTCTGTGGAACTGGTGACAGCGGGAAGTCCCTTTGTGCGGCTCACCCAGGTTGTCCCGGACATTCAAAAGCCGGCCGCCACGGTGCATGTGTGGTTGCAGGGAGTGCCAGCCGGCAAGTCGCCCGTCACTGTGAAAATTAGCGAATGGAAGAGCGGCAAAGCGGCCGGAGAATCCATCGTGGATGCGGAAGGGGACGCGCAGGGCAACGCCCATGTCATTGCCAGCGTGGATCTTCCTAACGGAAAGTTATGGACGCCGGAGTCACCGTTTCTTTACAGCGCCCGCGTCACGACCGCCAACGACAGCCACACGACCCGCTTCGGTCTGCGCACCTTCACCTTCGACCCCAAATCCCGGCGGGCCATCCTCAATGGCAAGCCGTATTTCATGCGCGGAACCAACTACTGCCTGCAACGGTTCATGGACGACCCGAAGATATGCCAATATCTGCCGTGGGACAAAAGCTGGGTGCGCGGACTCCATCAACGAGGCAAATCCATGCAGTGGAACTCCATCCGCTACTGCATCGGCCTGATGCCGCAATTCTGGTATGATATCGCCGACGAGGAGGGCTTCCTGATCCAAGATGAATACCCGTTGTGGACGCTCGAACAACCGTTGGAAAACTCTATCAACGGCTCCGTCGAGGCGTTGGCCAGGGACTACCGGGCCATGCTGGAAGCGCACTGGAACCATCCGTCCGTGGTGATTTGGGATGCCTGCAACGAATCCAACCACCGTGAGTCCGGTGAGGCCATCAAACGCGTGCGGGATCTCGATCTATCCAACCGTCCGTGGGACAACGGCTGGAACGAACCGCAACGCCCCACCGATTCCGTCGAGGCACATCCTTACTACTTCAGCGAAGCCACGGGTCATGCCTGGCTCGGTGGGCTGGAAGCCGCCAACCGCAACGCGGATCCCGGACGGGCCAACATGGCGGCCCCGCCTTGCGTGATCGTCAACGAATACGGCTGGCTCTGGATCAACCGTGACGGCTCGCCCACCACGCTGACCTATCCGATTTTCAAGCGGATCCTTGGCAACGCCGGCTCCGCCGCCAAAAACCGCCACCTCTACGCGCTCTTCCAAGCTGCCGAAACCGAGTTCTGGCGCCATGCCCGCACCGCGGCCGCGGTCATGGAATTCTGCTCGCTGGGCTATTGCCATCTGGGCGTCGGCATGACCAGCGACCACTTCCTGGAAAACAACGGCGTGCAACAATTAGAGTTAGAACCCGAGTTCCTGAAATACGTCGGCGACGCCTTTGCGCCGGTCGGCGTCATGCTCCAATACTGGAAGCCGGAGATGACGGCCGGCAAAACCCTGCCACTTTCTATCAGCCTCATCAACGACCTTGAAAATCCCTGGAGCGGCAAGGTCACCTTGCGCTTCATCCGCGACGGCACAAGCGTCGCCGAATTCACGCAACCCGCAGAATTGGCACCACAGGGCGCCGCCCTTGTGGCGTTTGATGCAGTCGCCGTTCCCACATCCCCGGGCGACTATCAACTCGTCGCGGCCATCGATGGTGCCGACGCCAAACCCGTGCAAAGCGTGCGGGAAATCAAAATTGTTCCTGCAAAAAACTGATCCATAGAAACTTCGCCCACGTTCCCCTTGGTGGCTCCACACCCTTCGCGTCAGTCGATCCGTATCATGCTCGCAGTCCTTTCAGGTCCAATTCAAGCTCCCTGTTTTCGGCGATGAGTTTTCCCAGCCAAGTCCCGCGACTGCCGCAACCGATCAAGCCGATTCTGATCTTGCGGGTAAGAATTGGGGCCGCAGGGTAATTCGCCCACCCGGATGCGTCAACCTGACACCGACACACAATTCCCTTGGCCCTGCGCTGGCAACTTGGCCATCTATGGTTGTACTTTTTATGACACAGGCCAGCCGTAACCGACGAAGTTCATTACCGCCGGAACCGCCGGAACAAGCGGCTCAGTGGCCGTCTTCAGCGACGGAATGCGGGTTGCCGGACGTGCGTTTGTCATCCGGTGAGGCAAGCCCCCGATGCACCAGCAACACGATCTCGCCCTTGGGCGGATGCGCCTGAAAATACGCCAGCACCTCGGCCGCGGTGCCACGATGGTAGGTCTCGAATTTTTTTGTTAGCTCGCGGGCGACACAGGTGCGGGCCGCAGGGTCGATGGCGGTGAGGATTTCCAAGGTCGAGACAATGCGGTGGGGGGACTCGAAAAAAATGTGGGTTTCGCCGGCCGCCAGGGCGGCGGTGAGGGCGTTGCGGCGTTTGCCGGATTTCACGGAGAGGAAGCCGCCGAAATGAAAGGCGTGGCAGGGGAAACCGGACCCTATGAGCGCGGTGATAACCGCCGACGGGCCGGGCAACACTTCAAAGGGAGTGGCGGATTCGATGCAGGCCTGGACGAGGCGGTAACCGGGGTCGGAGATGCCGGGCATGCCGGCGTCGCTGATGACGGCGATAGTTTCCCCGGCACGGGCGGCGGCTATCAAATCGGGCGCGCGGCGGGCTTCATTGTGTTCGTGCAAGGCAATGAGCGGCTTGCCGGAAATTCCGTGATGGGCTAACAGCGGCGCGGAATGCCGGGTGTCCTCACAGGCGATGCGATCGGCTGCGCGGAGGATTTCCAGCGCCCGCAAGGTGATGTCGCCCAGGTTGCCGATGGGCGTGGGCACCAGCACGATGCGGCCTGTAATTTCAGATAGAGTATCCATGGTGGGTGGGTGAAGCGCGGCCTAGAGCCCTAGAAAAGCCAAAGACGCTGTCGTTAGGTCAAATTCTTCGTCTTGCGTCTTGGGTCTTGTCGTCTTGGACCTGAGGCGAAGCCTCGTTAGAGCCGGTGCTCCTCCAATTTCATGCGCTCATGGACAGCGAGCGCTTGCGGCCGCCCCTGATGGTCGACCCGCACCGTGGTGATGCTGCCATGAGCGGCGGTTGCACCGGCGGCATTGATGACCTCGAAGTTCCAGGTGACCGAGGAAGTGCCCACTGAGGCAATGGCGAGTTGGACCTCGATCTTGTCGCCACAGAGCAACGGCCGCTGGTACTCGCAGGCCACTTTCACCCGCGGCCAACCGCCCTGGCTTCTATCAAAAACCAACAATCCCACCGCGCGCAGAAACGCGTGCTCGGCGATCTCAACATGGCTGAAGATGTTAGTGAAATGCATCCATCCGCTCGCATCGGTATCACGGAAAGCGATCTCGCTGGCGTGGCGATAGAGCGGATTGTCCATGGCCGGCTTACTCGAAGCGGCGGACCAACACTGACGCGTTGTGGCCGCCGAAGCCGAAGCTGTTGCTGATGGCCACTTTCACGGGCACCTCACGGGCGACGTTGGGCACGCAGTCCAGATCGCACTCGGGGTCTTGGTTCTCCAAATTGATGGTGGGCGGAATCACCCCGTCATGAATCGCCATCACGCTGGCAATCAACTCGATGCCGCCGGCAGCGCCTAACATGTGGCCGGTCATCGACTTGGTGGAGCTGACCATCAGGCCGTTTTTCGCATGGTCGCCAAAGGCGAGCTTGATCGCCTTGGTTTCCGCGATGTCGCCCAAGCCGGTGGAAGTCGCGTGGGCATTGAGATAATCGACCTGCTCCGGGTTGATTTTGCCGTGGTGCAGGGCCATCTGGATGGCATAGGCCGGACCGCTGCCATCGGGTGAGGGGGCGCTGAGGTGATAGGCATCGGCACTGATGCCGTAGCCGATGAGTTCGGCATAGATTTTGGCACCGCGTTTGCGGGCGTGTTCGAATTCCTCGATGCAGAGGATGCCGGCGCCTTCGCCCATGACGAAGCCGTCACGGCCCTTGTCGAATGGTCTGCAGGCCCGCTCGGGTTCATCATTGCGGGTGCTCAGCGCCTTCATGTTGCCGAAGCCGGCAAGCCCCATGCCCAGGATGGTGGCCTCCGCTCCGCCGCACAGGAAGGCATCGGCATCGCCGAACTTGATGATGCGCCAGGCCTCGCCGATGTTGTGGTTGGAGGTGGCGCAGGCGGTGACGATACACATGTTAGGCCCGAGCAAGCCATGTTCCATGGAAATAATGCCGCTGGCGATGTTGGAAATCATCATCGGAATGGTGAAGGGCGAGACCCGTTTCGGCCCTTTGGCCATGAGCACCGCGTGCTCCCGCTCCAGCGTGGCCAAGCCACCAATGCCGCTGCCCACCATCACGCCAAAGCGGCGCGGATTCATCGTAGCCATATCGAATCCGGCGTCTTGCATCGCCATTTTTGCCGCGGCCACTGCGAATTGGACATACCGGTCCGCGCGGCGCGCGTCCTTGGGCACCCTGAAATACTCGTCCGCGGAAAAACCCTTCACCTCACCGCCGATCTTGCAATCATAAGGGGTCAGATCGAGTTGGGTGATCTGCCCGATTCCACTGCGGCCATTCTTGAGGCCATCCCAAGTGGATGCCAAATCATTGCCAAGGGGGGAAAGGCAGCCAATGCCGGTGATGACCACGCGTCGTTCGTTCATAAGATTGTGTCCGAAAAATGTTGGCCGATCCAGCCGACCGACGCAAGCATCTTCCCGTAATTGACGCCATTAGGGCGGATTTAGGCCGTCATTTGGAGGAAAACGGCTGCTATTTTTCAGGAACCGGGGATTTGGCGCAAGTGTCAGCTGTCACCACCGGCCATTTCCAGGCCGGTTTCGACCGCCTTGCGCATTGCCTTCCGCCTTGCCGTCGGCGGATTTTTCCGTGACGCTGCACGGGTGCCCGCCCCTGATGACAATTTCTGGATGCAGCTTGCCCTCGACGAGGCACGCAAGGGCGTGGGCCGCACCGCTCCGAATCCTCCCGTTGGCGCGCTCATCGTCAAGAACGGCCACCTCCTCGGCAGCGGTTGGCATCGTGCTGCAGGTCAGCCCCATGCCGAGCGCGAAGCCCTGGCCGATGCGGTGAAACATCACGGTGCCGAGGCCATCCGCGGTGCCACCGCCTATATCTCGCTCGAACCTTGTTCCACCCAGGGCCGCACCCCACCCTGCACCGACGCCATCGTCGCCGCCGGCATCGCCCGCGTGGTGTATGCCCGCGCCGATCACAACCCGCAACATGCCGGCCGCGCCGCAACGATTTTGCAAGCCGCCGGTATCGGGGTGACCTCCGGGGTGTGTGCCGACGCTGCGGAAGTCCTGCTGCGCCCGTTTTTCAAAACCTGCGAAACCGGCCTGCCCTGGCTGATTTGGAAATCCGCCATGAGCCTCGACGGCCACATCACCCGCCCGCCCGGCGAAGGCCAATGGCTCACCGGCGAAACCGCCAGAGCCGATGTCCAACACCTTCGCGCCAGCGTCGATGCCATCCTCACCAGCGGCGAGACCGTCCGCCGCGACCATCCCGCACTCACCCTGCGTCTGCCAGGTTTGTTGGATGGACGCTCCCAGCCGTGGCGGGTCGTCGTCACCAATCATCCCTCCACCCTGCCGCAAAACGCCCCCTTGTTCACCGATGCCTGGCGCGAGCGCACGCTCATCCGCCCCGGCACCGATCTAACAAACATGCTGCGCCGGCTCGCACGCGACCAAGGCGTGCTCAGCGTGTTGGTGGAAGCGGGTGGCAAGCTCTCCGCCGCGCTGTTTGAAGCCGGGCTGGTCGATGAGGTCGTCATCTATCTGGCGCCGATGGTCTGCGGCGGCAGCGTGCCCGCGCTCGCCACCGCGAATCTGCCCGCCTCGCTCAGTCTCTCTGATCTGAATGTCACGCAACTCGGCGCCGACCTGCGCCTGCGCGGCGTGATCCTCAAATGAGGCCGACCGGACGAATGGGTTCAGGCGATCACACGGCCATGAATGGCGCGCTTGGTGTGCTCGACGGTTTCCGCTTCGTCCTCATCCATGTCCGCGAGAATGCCCGCCAGATCGGTGGCAATCTCTTTGCGCATTTTGGAGACGAGCTCGACCCCCTTGGAGGTGATCCGCACCATGATCTTGCGGCGGTCATCCACGGCATGGAGGCGATCCACATACGCCAGCTTTTCCAACCGATCCACCAAACCGGTGGCGGCGGCGGTCGAGTGGCCCATCTTCTTGGCGATATCCGACATGGTCAGATATTCCTCGCTGGAAAGATAGGCGAGCAGGAAAAACTGCGGAAATGAGACATTTCCTTTGTTGAGTTCCGCTGACAGGTTGAGGATGCAGCTTCGTTGGGTAAAAATGACGAAGTCAGCTAGACGGTCGGCATCGGCTTTCACCGATGGACCCTGAGGGGTTGGTTTCATGGCTGGTTGTTAGGTTCATGGATGGGACATGCAATGGAACCCAAGGTGTTTTTTAAAAAATCCGCCGGACTTCTGGCTGGTCGTCGCTGGCAGGTTTGAAATTAAACAACACCTAGAGTTTCAATCGGGACAACCGGACAGTATGAGAAATCGGCTTTCTTGGAAAGCGAAAAATTCCAGCCTAGCGGAATATTTTTAAAATTCCCCGATGGAGCTCCTTTCCAAGGGATTTCAAGGCTTGGCAACGGGCTTGGCGGGAGCGGTTGGCGGGTTTTCGGAGGTTTTCGGGGGAGGAGTCGGGGGATTTTTAGTGACAGGAGGGAGCAAAAACACAGCATCCCCCACCTCCAAGGTGCCGGATTGGAGGTCAGCCGCGGCGAACTGGCCGAGCGCCTCGCCCGTCGCGAGCAAGTTGGCGGTCCGCTCGTCGGGGCCGCGTGCCACCAGCACCGAACCGGTCGCCACCGACCACTTGCCATAACTTTGAATGAGCACAAAGCGCCGGTCTGCCGGGATCGAAGCAATGCGGCCGACGAGTCTGGGTTGCGGGGCGGAGGCTTTGGATTGGGTCTTTTTTTTCGGACCCAACCAAGCGCAGGAGATCAGGCAGCCACACCCGAGAGCAACGAGGAAGGAGCTGTATTTCATGGCAACAGTGGGTGGGGGCTTCAACTCAAGGGGCGAGCCGCTCGATGCTCCAGCCATCGGGCTTGCGCTGATAGAGAAACCGGTCGTGCAAACGCGCCGCCCCACCTTGCCAGAACTCAATGGCGGTAGGCACGATCCGAAATCCGCCCCAGAACGAAGGCAACGGAACTTCCCCGTCCTTGAATTTCTGGCGGATTTCGGCGAGTTTTTGCAACAGGAATTTGCGCGAGGTGATGACTTCGCTTTGATTGGAAACCCAGGCACCGATCTGGGATTCGCGCGGGCGGCTGGCAAAATATCTCAGCGATTCGGCGGTGCTGATTTTCTCCACCCGCCCTTGGACAATCACTTGTCGTTCCAGCGTGAACCAGGGAAATAACGCACTGACCTGCGGGTTGGCGGCGATTTGCGCGGCCTTGCGGCTGCCGTAGTTGGTGAAAAAGACAAAGCCCGCAGTGTCGAAGTATTTGAGCAACACCGCGCGTTGATGGGGCATGCCGCCGGGGTCCACCGTCGCCAGCGTCATGGCGTTGGGTTCAGGCACCTGCAACTCGGTGGCCTGGGCAAACCAAACCGCGAATTGCGCGACCGGCTCGGCCACGAGATCCTTCCGGTGCAGGCCCCGGCTGGAGTATTCCTCGCGAAACTCGGATAAATCCATGCGCGATTCATAGCTCTCCCAAGACTCCCGCACAAGACCGGTGTCCGGATAATTTCCGGGATTGCAGCTTGGGGACAAACCCCCTTCAATCCCGCGCGTGGCCGGCGCGTTTCACCCATTCTCACAACAGCATCTGGTCACGATGATCGTGGGGAGCGTGGCAATGGCCGCCCTGATCATGGCCGGCACCCGCGGTGGCAACAGCCGCAGGATTGCCACCGCGCTACTGGCGTTCTTGAACCTCAGCGCCTATCCGCTAGGGCTGGCCGCCTGGCTATCCCTCGACGCACCCAAATCCCTGGAAAACCTCCTGCCTCTGCAACTGTGTGATCTAACGGGGATCATCGCTGGGTTTGCACTGGTCACGCGGCGGCCACTGCTGTGTGCCCTGACGTATTTCTGGGGCTTGGCGACCACCACTCAGGCGATCGTGACACCAGCCATCACGGTGGATTTTCCAAGTCCGCCCTACGTGATGTTTTTTGTGCAACATTTCGCGGTGGTGGCGGCGGCGCTGTTTTTACCGATCGTCGAGGGGTGGCGCCCGCGGCAACCCCTGTGGCAAAGCCCACTGGAAGCCATCGGCTGGGCGTTCGGGTATCTACTCATGGTGCTGGGCATCAACCCGCTGCTGCACACAAACTTCGGCTTTGTGTCGCGGTTGCCGGACAATCCCAGCCTGCTGGATCACCTTGGGCCGTGGCCGTGGTATGTGGGTTGGTCGATGCTCATCGCGCTCGGGGTGTTTTTTCTACTCGCCTTGCCATTCAGGCGAGGTTCCTGCGAGCTGAAATGATTTGGTGAGCAAGGATTTCCGGGTTATAGGTTCCGCCGATGAGCGCCGCCAGCGACCCCTCCCCTGCCCCGAAGTCCCGTGTCAACCTCCGTCGACCAGAGGTGATGGAGCGGGTCGCCGCCGAGGTGGCCCACCACTATCAATCGTCGCTGGTGAAAAAGCTCCGCGACTGCGGCGGCATCCTCACCATCGGCAACACCACGATCCACCTCGCCAAGGAGTTCGGGTTTTGTTACGGCGTCGAGCGGGCAATCGACTTGGCCTACGCGTCGCGCCGGGTTTTTCCGCAGCAGCGGATCTTCATCATTGGCGAGATCATCCACAATCCGGAGGTCAACCGCCAACTCCGCGAAATGCACATCACTTCCCTGCCATGGCAGGAGCTGAGCGCCTGCTATGATGATTTGACCGATCAAGATGTGATGATTGTGCCGGCCTTTGGCGCGCCCACCACCTTCATGGACAAGCTCGAAGAACGCGGCTGCCAAGTGGTGGATACCACCTGTGGCGATGTCATGAAAGTCTGGCGCCACGTCCGCGACTATGCCAAGGAGGGGGTCACCTCCATCATCCACGGCAAGGAGAACCATGAGGAAACCCGCGCCACCTCATCCCGCGCCCTGGGCGAACACGGAGATGGCCAATATCTTGTCGTTCTAACACTTGAAGATGCGGATTATGTCTGCGACTACATCCGGGGCCATGGCGGTCGGGAGGCGTTCCTTGAGCGCTTCAAACGCGCCTATTCCCCGGGGTTTGACCCGGACCTCCATCTCCAACGGATCGGCGTGGCCAATCAGACCACCATGCTCAAAAGCGAAACCGAGGAAATCCAGCGCCGATTGCGCGAGGCCATGATCCGGCGCGATGGCGATGCCTCCGGTCTGCGGGTGTTCGACACCATCTGCGGTGCCACCCAGGACCGCCAGGACGCGTTGTTCGAGATGCTGCGCGAACCGCCCGACCTGTTGCTCGTCGTCGGCGGTTACAACAGTTCCAACACCTCGCACCTGGTCGAGATCGGCGAGCGGCGCTTGCCGACGTTTTTCATCCGGGACGCCTCGTGTATCAAGTCGTTGGAAGAAATCGTCCACTTCGATCTGCAGCGCGGGGAGGAAGTCGCCTCGGCGTATTCACAACTCTTGCTAGGCAACCAACCGGTGACGGTGGGCATCACGGCGGGTGCGTCCTGTCCTAACAATCTGATCGAGGAGACCATTGTGCGGGTGTTTGCGCTGCGGGGCATCGACCGCGCGGCGCTCGCCAAGGCCTGAACATCGGCGTCAGGCATAACTGATGAACGACGTGTAAACTTCCGGCGGAATGTCCAACAGGCTGTAGTCCTTGGCCGAGACAAACAACAGGCTTTGCTTGCCCTTGCCCAACAGCGCGTGATCCGAGTTGAAGATCTGGTGTTCCAACGTGCAGAACTTGCGGTTGTATTCCGCGATGCGGATCTTCACCGTGATGGTTTCAAACTCGCGCGCCTCACGGACGAACTTGTGCTCGAAGGAACGGGTCAGGATATAGAACTTGGTGGTTTTCAAATCGAAATCCGGCATCGTCACATTGAAGAACAACTCGCGGGTCTTGCCCACATACATCGGATACATGCCGAAATAGACGTTGCCCACCGAGTTGGTGTCCGCATAGGTCGCAATCATCGAGTAGACAAACCACTTGCCCTCGAAGTGACCCGCCAGCGCGTGGTCGTTTTCGGGAGCCTTGACATCCGCGCCGGTCACCGCGGTGGCCGCACGGGTCATCGCGCGGATGGCCGGAATCTCGGAGGCCGCTTCCATGACTTCCCCGGCCTTTTCATGGACCACCCGCAGCAGGTCGGTGTTGACCACCAGCCAGATGACATAGATCAGGGGTAACAGCGAGCCTAACAAAAGTAGCGGGGTCTGCGAATTGAGGTAGCCGAATGCGAACAGCACGATGGACATGCTGGCCATCGAGAACATGCGGATTTGCGGCAGCGGTTGTTGCGAGTTGGGCACAAAGCAGCGGGCAATGGCCAAGGCCGCATAGCCGACGAAAAACGAGGCGTAGGCGACCATGAAGTACTCCAATTCGAGCCTGGCCCAAATCCCCCCCAGGGTGACGCAACCGATCACCGCAAAACTCGGAATAGGCGAGCCGATGATTTGTTTGGGAATGAGCGAAATGAGCATGTTCTGGCTCTTTTCGACATTGCTTCCCAGAAACCATTTGAGCGCGATGTAGCCGCTGTCCAGGGTGGTCAGCACGCAGATGGAGAGGAATGAAAAGTAAGCCATCGGCATCCAGGGGCCGGCGGCGTCATAGTTTCTGATGAAATAACGGGTGACCAGATCATGGGCATACTTGAAGCCGTCGCGTGCCTCGACGGCGGACAGCGGCGCACCCTCCTTGCCCATGACCCACAACGCGAGACACCCGTGGAACATCAGCAGCAGGAAGAAAATGCCGCCGCCGAAAAAATAGCTGGTGCGGATGGAGGTTTTCTCCCGATGGATCTGGATCGCGCGTTGCCAGTGTTGGAGATCGAGCCACGGCCCGACCAGCAACCCCACGGTGAGCGGAATCGCATAACCCCAAAACGTCGGCCCGGTCCATTGTCCGGGGAACGGCGCGCACCACGTGAAGCTCACTGGCAGCAACGGCTTGAGGCCGCACAGGATCACACCCACACAGCCTATCAGCAACACTCCCATCAGGGTGTGGCTGAGTTTGATTTTCTGGATGCCAAACTCCTCCCCGAACAGGCACCCCGCGGCCAGAATAACAAACACGATCAGGCACAAATAGATCGCGAACAGCCCGCCCGAGGCGAGTTGCAGCGGCACGAACAGATAGCGCACCAGCGCAAACACCGTGAGCGTGAGCGCCAATAGCTGATAGAGATAGAAAATAAGCCGGAACGGCTTGGCGAACTTGTCGAAGAAAATCGCCAGCGACTCCTGACCGCCGGCATGGCTCTTGGCGACAATCTGGGTGAGAAAACCAAACAGCATCAGGCCGATGGCATTGGGAATGGCGAACAGGAGCAATCCTTTCAAGCCGAACATGAAGGCCATCTGCACACTGAAAAACAGCCCAAGTCCCCACATCCAGGCCAAGGCCACGGAGTTCCCCCAAAGCAATGCGTTCCACCAGCGATAATTCATGACTGGCGAAGACAACCACCGCCCGGGCAATTCAGCAAGCCGGAAATCCGCCGGAAATCCGCCGTGCGCCTTGACAGGGCGCATGACCATCATGTCCGAGCGACCCCATGATGCCAATATCTGACGGACGTTTTCAAGGAGGGGCGATCTCCGAATCGCCCTTGACCATGAGGGAAACAATGGGACGCGGATTTCCCTCCACTCATTGGCTCAACATGGGCAAGGGCGATTCGGAACCGGATCCCGCGCCTGCGGGAGGAGATAGCCTCACTGACTCATTGGAATTCATCAGGCAAATCGCCCCTCCTTGATATTTCATGCAGCTGCCTTGACATTGACATTCGCCCTTGCAACCTCGATGAGGTTCCCACGACCCATCGCTCCCATGCCCCCCATCCAGCTCGAAGACACTGTCGCCGATATCGTCGGCAAGGCCATGCGCGGCCTCCAACTCAACGACCGGCAAGTCGCCACCCAAGCGGGCGTGACCGCCGCCGCCGTCGCCAGCCTGCGGGATGGCCACTGCGATGATGCCACCGCGCGTGCCGTCGCACCGGTGCTCCACCTCGGTGCGGAAGCGCTCTCCGCACTCGGCCGTCAGGCATGGCACCCACAACCCGTTACGCTCGCCGGCCTGGCGTGCTTCAACACGCCCTACGCGGACATGACCGTCAACAGCTACCTCGCGTTTGACCGAGCCTGCGGCGAGGCCGTCGCGTTCGATACCGGTGCGGATTGCCGCGCCATGGTGGATTTTCTAACACGTGAGAAACTCACCCTCAAGCTGATCCTGCTCACCCACACCCACACCGACCACATTCTCGATCTCGAGCGGCTCAAGGGACACACCGGTGCTCCCACGTTCGTCGGCGAGCGCGAACCACTGGCAGGCGCGGCGCCGTTCGCGGCTGGCCGGACGTTCCATTGCGGCGCGTTGCGCATCACCACCCGGCTGACCTGGGGCCATTCGCGCGGGGGCATCACCTATGTCATCGACGGCTTGGCCCTGCCGGTGGCCGTGGTTGGAGACGCCATGTTTGCCGGCTCAATGGGCGGCGGTGGCGTGTCCTATCCCTATGCGCTGCGCACCAATCGCGAACAAATCCTCACCCTGCCCGCCACCACCGTCATCTGCCCCGGCCACGGCCCGCTCACCACCGTCGGCGAAGAGTTCGTGCACAATCCGTTCTTCTCTGGGTGAGTTCCTCTAGCAGGCGGAGACAAATCCGGTGGTTTCTGATAGCGGGCACCGCGTTACCAAGGAAACGCGTGCTCACGCACGCACCCGCCTAACAGCGGGTGAATTCCTCCAACAGGCGGAGGTAGATGCGGTAATTTTCAAGAGAGACTCCCGGCGGAGTCTGGTGGTCGACGCTGGGGATGAAGCCGCCGGACTTCATCAACGGGACCAAACGCTCGAACTCGGCGCGCATCGCGGCCTCGCCGTGCGGCATGGTCATCTTGTCGAAATGGCCGACCATCAACAGGTCCGGGAACTGCTGGCGCAATTTCATTCCGTCCACGCCGGCCTGGCGTTCCAACGGCAACACGCCCTGCACGCCGAGTGCCTTGAGCCACGGCACCAGCAACGTGACATCGCCGTCGGTGTCCATGAACAACGGGATGCCACGCTCCTGCAGGCGCGGCATCAACTCGCGATAGTAGGGCGCCACGAATTCCTCGAAGGTCTTCTGCGAGATCATCGGTCCATTGTTGTAGCTCATGTCCTCGGCGATCGTCATGAAGGTCGGCACGCAAATATCGAACATCCGGTCGAGCAAGCGGAAGTTGAAGTCTAGCAAATCGCGGTTGATCAGGTGCAGCAATTCCGGCTCATCAACGTAAGCATACATCATTTTTTCGAAGCCCATGAGGGTGCGTGGAAACCAGAAGAACCCCTCGAGAGTGGACCACACCACCGCCTCGCCGCGGCGTTGCCGTTCCGCCCATGCCGCCATGCCCGCGATCGACGCGCCATGGTCGGGAAACAACTGAGGCCGGATGCGCAGGTAGTCGTCCATGGTCGAGACCATGCCCTCGACATGATGTTGGGTGGCCTCAATAGTGGCGTCGGTCGTGCTGAACCAATATTGTTGATAGGGATCGAGGCCGAAGTGTTGGGCGATGTCGAAGACCTGGCTGAATTTCAAATCGCGCGGCAATCCTTCGCCGTGCCAGCGGGCGATGGTTTGGTCCCACCACATCGCCCATTCCCAGCGCGGCAGGCGGTCGACGGGTTGGAAGTTAATAACGGCTCGGAAGCGTTCGACGTGGTTCATGGCTTGACAGGAAACAGAGCTAACATGGCCCACATGATGCTGACAAGGGCGAAGTGCTGAAGGAAGACTTCACGGGCTTTCACACGCCTGGATGACCGTGCGGTAATCGACGTCGTTGCGTTGAGCGAGTGCCTCCTCTACCCCGGCGAAACAGGCCAGAATCCGCTGGTAGTCCGCATCATCCGTCGATGCGAACTCGCCCGTGGCGAGCGGCACTGCCAAGAACGGGTTTTTTTCAGGATGGTCGAGACGCACATAGAATGCCCTGGGTAACTGGATGCCGCGCCGCGCCGCGACATCCTTCAACACTCCATCCAAACCATTCGGCAGGATCTGGCGACAACCGCGCAGATCGGGTTGGCGCGACTGCGAAGTGCCATAGAACGGCACGTTGAGATCAATCCACATCAAAATCCGCAGGCGCTCGCCTGCACTCAGGGCGATCCGTGGCTTGCCATTGGCATCCGGATGGCTGGAGGTCACAACTTCTGCCAGGCGGCTGACCGGCGAACCCCAGGCCTTGGGTGTGACCTGCAAAATATTGGATTCGCAGCCGTTGAAAGTCGGGATCCATGATGTGTAAGGATTTTTCCCAAACCCGGCCATCCCACCCTGCGCGTCGCCTCCATGCTCTGCCTGCGTCCCGCGGCGCGCCAGATTCTCATAAGCCACGTTGAAGTAATCGCTGCGGTCGCCACTCAGGTCGAGTGTCGATTTTTCGTCGTGGCAGCGCACGCAGCGCGCATCCAGCACCGGCTGGACCACGAGGACGAAACTGAAACCGTCGTGGCAGCCCCACTCCGGTTCGGTTAGATCCTGCGCCGGACGGCCTGCGGCGATGGAGTGTCCGCCGCGCGCGCTGGAGGGCGACACATAGTTGCGGTCGGCA
>JBAXPF010000042.1:0-19214 GCA_037132955.1 Verrucomicrobiota bacterium
TATAGGAATCCCACACTGGAGAATTTACCGGCGGCATCACTCACCTTGAAGAAAATCTCAACCGTGACGGTGCCAGTGGCAGGATCGATCGCGATCGCTCCCGAGGGCAGCAACCCGTCGACGTCCGCCGCAATGGCGACCCCGCCAGCGGGGAAGGCGGTCGTGCCGCTGCCGCCGGCGCTCGTGTAAGTGGTGCCGCTGATGACGACGTGGTCGGCGTTGGTCGGCATGGCGGTGATGACGTAGCTAGCCACCGCCCCCTCGGGATCGGAGGCCTGGAAATTGGCCGATGGCACCGTGACGGTGGTGGAACCGCTGGGATTGGCCTGGCCGGGCACGTCCACCCCTTGCGCGGTGGGCGGTTGCTCGATGCCAAAGTCCTTTGCCGTGATACTGGTGGTGACCAGGTTGAAGGTCGTCTGCGTTAGCGGACTGGTGGCAACCCAGCCACTCGGCAGGCTGGCAGTGGAGGTGCTTCCCAGGGTGGCCGGTATCGGGGTGAGGTTGATGCTCAGGCCGATCTGGTTACCGTTGAGGCCGGTGAACGCGTAGGTACCGTCGAGGCCGACGGACACGCTGGCGATGACATGATTGGTGCTATCGATGAGGTTGGCATGGATGCCGCCGGCATCGGTGGCTCTTTCACCGCTGGTGTAGATACCCGCAAAGGAATTGTTGGCGCTGCCATCGGCGTCGTCCCACACGGTGCCGCTGATGCTCAGCGTGTTGAACACCATCGTCACGGCCGCGGGGGTCGGATCGGCCTTGCCGGCACCATCCACCGCCGCGTAGTCGAAGCCCACCGTCACCGCGCCATCCAGCGGATCGACTTTCAGCAGGGTCGGATCATAGCCACTGATGACTTGGTTGAGAGTGACCGCCACAGCATTGTAGTAGAGTGTGCCAAACCCCGGCAGGCTGGTGATTTTGAAACGGGTGACCGTGGTATCTTCCGGGTCGCTGCCGACCAAGGTCGGCACCGTCACCGTGGCCGTGCCGCCGGGGTTGACCTGCGCGCTTGCGCTCACATCGGTGCTGCTCGGCACTTGCTCAATGCCGAAATTTTGGCCGCTGGCATTGGCCGCCACCACCACCACCTGCAACTTGCCATTGGGGTTGCCGTCGGGGGTGTTCCCGGAGTTTTCGCCGGTGGTGGTCCAAGCACCGGGCAGGCTCGTCGCCGGGGCCGCGCTGCTGGGCACGCCCTGGACGCTGCTGAGTTGCAGCACATAGGTGGTATTGGCCGCCACCGAGGCAAATGCATAACTTCCATCACTGGCCACCGTGGTGGTGGCCACCACCGTGGTGCCAGTGGCGTCCAACAAATTCACATGCAAGCCGCCGCCGGCGTTGGTACCCGGCTCGCCGCTGTTCTGGACCTGCGAGCCGTTGGCATCGTCAAACACCGTGCCACTGATCGATAACGTGAACGGTAGCGTCACACTGCCGGGCGTCGGATCTTCCTTGCCTGCATTGTCGATCGTCGCATAGCTGATGACCACGCTCAGCGCCCCGTCCGCCGGATCCACGCTGATGGCCGGGCTCGGCTCTCCGCTGGCATTGCAAGACACGGTCACCCCGCCCGACGGGAAACCGGAGGCCGTGTATTGGGTGCCGCCGATCACGATGCTGGTGGCATGGGTCGGGAACGTGGGAATGCGGATGTTGGCCACCGTCCCGTCCGCGTCGGTCCCGCTGAACAAGCTCGCGCTCACCGCCACGCTCGTCGTGCCGCCCGGATTGACCTGGCTGGATGCCGACGCCGTCCCACTGTTAGGCAACTGCTCGATGCCGAAATTCTGCGCAGCCACGCTGCCGTCCACCACCACCACGCTCAGTTTTTCATCAACCGTGCCATCCACCGAGCCGCCGGCGTTTTCACCGGTGTTCACCCACGCGCTTGGCAGCTCGGTGGTCGGTGCGGCTTGCCCGGGTGTCCCTGGATGGAGCGTCAATTGCAGCGTGTAACTGGTGTTGGGCGCGACGTCGGCAAAGCTGTAGCTGCCATTGGAAGCCACCGTCGTGCTCGCCACCACGCTGGTGCCCGCCGCGTTGAGCAAGTTGACGTACAACCCGCCGCCAGAGGTGCCTGCCTCCAAACCGTTCTGCACCTTGGATCCGTCGGCATCATCGAACACAGTGCCCGCCAACGTGATGTTAGTGAATGTCATATAGACCGGGCTCGGGGTCGGATCCACCTGGCCCGCCGCATCCACCGCCGCATAGGTGAAAATGACCGTCACCGCGCCGTCATTCGGATCGACCTTCAGCAGTGCCGGATCATAACTTTCGATCACTTGGTTGAGCGTTACCGCCGCGTTGTTGTAGTAGAGCGTGCCGGCATCGGGCAAGGTGATGATTTTGAAGCGCGTCACTGTGGGGTCCTCAGGGTCGGTGCCAGCCAGCGTGGCCACCTGGACTTGCGTCGTGCCGCCGGGGTTGGCGGAGATCGTCGGTGTTGGGCTTGAAGTGTTAGGCAGTTGTTCGATGCCGAAGTTGAGGGTCGCCACATCGCTGGTACCCACGGCGAGCACCACAACGCTGTCAGGCGTGCCATCCACCGTGCCGCTGACGTTTTCGCCGGTGGTCACCCAGTTGGATGGCAGAGCAGTGGCCGGTTCGGGACTACTCACCGTGCCTTGGTGGGTGGTGAGCTGGAGTTCATAGGTCGTGTTCGGCGGCACGTTGATAAAGCTATAGGTGCCGGCAACTCCCACCGTGGCGGTGGCGATCACATTGTCGGCCGGGTCTACTAGGTTGACGTACAAGCCGCCACCGGCATAGGTGCCCGCCTCGCTGCCGTTTTGAACCTTCGAACCATCGGCATCGTCGAACACCGTGCCTGTCAGAGAAATGTTAGTGAAGGGCACGGTGACAGTTCCCGGCGTCGGATCCACCTTGCCCGCGTTGTCGATCGCCGCATAGCTGATCACCACGCTCACCGCTCCGCTCACCGGGTCCACGCTAATGACTTGGGTCGGATAACCGCTGGTGTTGGTCGGGATGCTCACCCCGCCACCCAGCGACTCCAGTGTCGGGTAGGTCGTCCCGTTGATAGTGATGCTGGTGGCGTTGGTCGGAAAGGTGGTGATGCGCAGCGAGGCCACGGTGCCGTCCGGATCGGTGCCGTGGAACAAGCTCGAACTCAGCACCACACTGGTGGTGCCGCCCGGGTTAGCCTGGGCGACCGACGTTGCCGACTCGCTGTCCGGCAATTCCTCAATGCCAAAGTCCTTGCCCGCAATGCTGGTGGTGACCACATCGAAAGCCACTTGGTTCAAGGGACTGGTATTGACCCAGCCACTGGGCAAACCGGCCGCCGGCAAACCTGAGGCCACCGTCGTCGCGCTGCTGGAAAGCCAGACGCTCACCCCGGTTTGGTTCGGCGTCACGCTACCAAACAAATAGCTGCCGTCCGCGCCCACCGCCGTGCGTGCAATCTCGTTGCCGGCGGCACTCACCAGGATGGCATACAGCCCGCCCGCATTGGTGCCGGTTTCCGTGCCGTTTTGGATAGAGGAAAACGTCCCGGCGGCGCTGTTGTTGACGTCGTCCCAAACCCGGCCGCTGAGAGTCAACAAGCCGAACGGCACGTTGACCGTCGCCTCGCCGGAGAATTTGCCCGCCGCATCGCTGACCTTGAAAAGGATCGGCACCATCACCGCGCCGTCCACCGGATCGACACTGATTTTTCCGGCGAGCAACGTGCCATCGGCTTCGGCCGCGATGGTCACTCCGCCGCTTGGGATGGAAGTATAATTGGTGCCGCTGAGGGTGATGCTGGTGGCGTTAACCGGCATCGCGGTGATGACATAACTCACCACCAAGCCCTCCGGATCGCTGCCCACAAATTTCGTGGAATCCACCGTGGCGCTGACAGTGCCATTCGGGTTGGGCTGGCTGGCCTGCGTGCCCCCTTGCGCGATGGGCGGTTGCTCAATACCGAAATCCTTGGCGGTGAGGGAGGTTGTGACCAGGTTGAACGAGGCCTGCGCCAACGGACTGGTGGCAACCCAACCACTCGGCAGACTGGCGGTGGACGTCGACCCGAGGCTGGCGGGTACCGGCGTGAGGTTGATGCTCAGACCGCTCTGGTTGCCGTTGAGGCCGGTGAACGCATAGGTGCCGTCGGCATTGACCTGCATGGTGGCGATCACAACATGGCTGGTGCTGTCGATGAGGTTGGCGTGGATGCCGCCCGCGTCGGTGCCATGTTCGCCGCTGGTAAAGATATTGGTGAATGCGCCGCTGGCGCTGCCATTGGCGTCATCCCACACGGTGCCGCTGATGCTCAAGGTGGTGAATTCCATGCTCACGGTTGCCGGCGTTGGATCCACCTTGCCGGCGGCGTCGATCGCCGCATAAGTGAAGCTCACGCTCACCGCCCCATCGATCGGGTTCACCAGCAACAATGACGGCGTGTAGTTAGTGATCGCCTGATTGAGGGTGACCGCCGTGCCGTTGTAGGAAAGCGTGCCGCTGGCCGGCAGACTCGTGATCTGGAAACTGGTGATTGAGGTGTCTTCCGGGTCGCTGCCGACCAGTGTGGGTACCTGGACCGTAGCCGTGCCGCCTGGGTTGGTCTGTGCCGACGCGCTCACATTGCTGGTGTTGGGTGTTTGTTCGATGCCAAAGTTTTGGCCACTCAGCGTGCTTGCCACCAGCACGGCCACGATGCGGCCGTTCGGGTTGGCATCCGGTGTGCCGTTGACGTTCTCGCCGGTGGTCACCCACCCACTGGGCAGGGTCCCTGCCGGGGTGGATCCGCCGGGCGTTCCCGCCACGCTCGAGAGTTGTAAAATGTAGGTGGTGTTGGGTGCCAGCGTCGCAAATGCATAAGTGCCATTCGAGGCCACGGTGGTGGTGGCCACCACGGTGGTGCCCGTCGTGTCTAACAAATTAACCGACAAGGTGCCACTCGCATAAGTGCCGACCTCCGTGCCGTTCAACACCATTGAGCCGTCCGCATCATCAAACACGGTGCCTGCAATGCCCACCGCGACGAACGGCAAACTCACCGTGGCCGCGCTCGATTCCTTGCCCGCCGCATCCAGCGCGCTGTAGGTGAAACTCACCGTGATCGAGCCGTCATTCGGATTGACCGTGAGCAACGAGGCATTGTAGCTGCTAAGGGTCTGACCGGCAGTGACCGCCGTGCCATTATAATATAAAATTCCGTTTGATGGCAGGGTCTTGATGATGAAAGTGGTGAGTGTGCCGTCTTCCGGATCGGTGGCGCTGAGCGCGGCCACCTGCACTTGGGTGGTGCCCGCCGGGTTGACTTGCGAGGCCGCTGTCACGGCAGCGGCCGTGGGTGGGCGCTCGATGCCGAAGTTGGCATTGCTCACGCTGCTGGTGGTCACCGTCACGGCCAGCAATCCGTCCGGCGTGCCGTCGTTGCCACTGCCACTGCCGAGGTGCTCGCCGGTATAGACATAACCGGCAGGCAGCACCGCAGCGGGTGCCACACCGCCCACCAGCGTCTGAGTGGAACTGAGCAGCACCCCATAACTTGCGTTCGGCGCCACGGTCGTAAAACCATAACTGCCATCCGCCGCCACCAGTACCGACTGCGTCACCAGGTTGCTGGCGTTGACCAGATTGGCATATAACAACCCCCCGGCATTGGTGCCGCTGCCATTGACCGTGGAATCGGTTAGACCGTTGGCATCGTCATACACATTGCCGGTGATGCTGATATCCGTGAACTGCATGCTCACCGTCGCCGCCGCCGACTCCTGGCTGGCGAGGTCCCGCACCGCGTAGGTGAAACTCGCCGTCAGCGCGCCGTCGTTCGGGTCCAACACCAACAGCGCGGCATTGTAACTCGTGATGACCTGGCTGACGGTCACCGCGCTGCCGTTGTAGTACAACGTGGCATTGCTGGGGAGCGACTTGACCACAAAGGTTGCCACCGATGTGTCTTCCGGGTCACTGCCGCCCAAGGTCGGGACCACGACTTTGGTCGTGCTGCCAGGGTTGGTTTGGGCGGCGGCGGTCAGGGCATTGGCCGTCGGTATCCGGTCGATGCCAAAGATCACACCGCTCACGCTGCTGGCAGTCACCGTAACCCCGAGGACAATGCCATCAACCGGAAGCGTCCCCGCTGTGGCGGGTCCCTCGCCGGTGGTGCCCCACGCCGAAGGCAGCCCGGCCGCCGGTGCTGCGGCTCGAATCGTTCCCGAGGTGCTGCTCAAAACCACTGAGTAAGTCGCCGGATTGACCGCGTTGAACACATAACTTCCGTTGGCCGCCACGGCAACCGCTTGGGACACGTTGTTGCTGGCGTTGATCAAATTCGCGTAGAGCGTGCCACCCGCGTTGGTGCCCGTGCCGCCAATCGTACCGCCGTTGGCATCGTCATAGACATTGCCACTGATGCTGTAGCCTGTATACGGAAGGGTCACCGAGCCCGGGGTTGGGTCTTCTTTGCCCGCGTTGTCAAGCACCGCGTAGGGGATCACCACGCTCACCGTGCCGGTGGCCGGGATCACGCTGATGGCTGTCGTTGGTTGGCCGCTGGTGTTGGTGGGCACCGTCACCCCAGCCAACGGGAAGTTTGCGAGAGCGGACGTGTAGGTGTTCGCTCCGATGGTGATGCTCGTGATGTTGGTCGGGAACGCGGTGATGCGCAGATTGGCCACCGTGCCGTCCGGGTCCGTGCCGCTGAACAAACTCGCGCTCACCGCGATGATTCCGTTCGGATTCGGCTGCCCGGGGGCGATCGCCGTCCCGCTGTCCGGCAACTGCTCGATACCGAAATTCGCGGTGCTTAGATTGCTGCCAGTCATGGTCCGGGAAATGCTGCCATCGATGGCGCCATCACCGCCGGAGTTGGCGCCTTCTCCAGTGTTGGCCCAGCCGCTTGGCAATGATACGGCGGGTGCCGGGGTGGTGACCGTGCCGGCGGTGGTGCTCAGTCGGATAGTGTAAGTTGCCCGGTCGGTGGTAAGAATCGAGCCGAAGCTATACGTGCCATTGCCAGCCACTGCCACGACTTCCGCAACATTTCCCGAACTGTTCACCAGGTTCGCGTAGATCAATCCGCCGGCGTTGGTGCCGGTGCCGTTGATCGTGGTGTCAGTCAGGCCGTTGGCATCGTCGAACACGGTGCCGCCGATGCTGACGTTGCCGGACGGTGCGATGAAGTTCATGGTCACGGTCGCGGTCGCAGACGACTCAGCTCCCGCCGCATCGACCACGGAATAGGTGAAGGTCACGGCGGCCACGCCATTGGCGGTGGGATCGAGCTTCAACAGTGACGAATTGTAGGAACTAATCGTCTGCCCCACGGTGACCGCCGAGCCATTGTAATACAGCGTGCCGTTGATGGGCAAGGTCTTGATGATCAGGGTGGTCACCGCACTGCCTTCCGGATCGGTCCCGCTGAGCGTCGGCACCGTCACCAAGGTCGGGGCAACGGTATTGTTGATCGAGGAGAGGGAAGCTGCAACGGCCGTCGGTCGTTGGTCGATGCCAAAGTTGGCGTTGGTCACATCGCTGGCACCCACCGCCACCGCGAGGCTGCCGTTGACCGCTCCATCGCTGCCGCTGCCGCTGCCGAGATATTCGCCGGTGTTGACCCAGTTGGTAGGCAGGGCGGCGGCCGGGGCACTCGCGCCAACCGTGCCCTGGGTCGTGCTCAGGACCACCGTGTAATTGTTGGGAGTGACATTCGGGAAAGTATAAGTCCCGCCCGACGCCACCGCCACGGCCTGCACCACCAGATTGCCGGAACTGATGAGGTTGGCGTAGAGCAAGCCGCCGGCATAGGTGCCGGTGCCGTTGACCGTGCCATCGCTCAGGCCGTTGGCATCGTCATACACAGTGCCGCTGACCGCCGGATATTGATAGCCGAAATTGCAGGTGGTGTTGTCCATGGCCAACGTGGTCAGGGTGACACTCGTTTTGTTATCCTTGCTGGCGTCCGGGTCGACGACCTGCTTCGTTAGATTCGCCGGCAGGGTGGAGGTGTCCACCACCACGGTGTAAGCCGTGCGCGACAGGTTGTAGAGTTGATAGGTTCCGGTGGAATCGGTGACGGCGAACGGCTCGCCGGCGTCCCGCACGCCGTTGTTGTTGAGGTCCGCGAAGACAGTCACATTGGCGATTCCCTCACCGCTGTCCGGAGCGCCATTGTTGTTCTTATCCTGATAGATAGTGCTGCCGATGGTTCCCGCCAAGGTCGTGATGGAGGCGGTGCTGGTCACTGGAGCCAAGGCGTTGCCATTGGCATCCACCGCGAAGGACACATCCGCCGTGTTGGCCGCGGGGGCTGCCGCGCCGGTCACCAGCATCGTCACGTCGATGGTCTTGGTGGCGCTGGCAGCCAACGGCCCCACATTATTCCACAGCAGCGAACCGCTGCCGCTGGCGTCGGGCGTGGTGGTGGCCGACACAAACTGATAGGACCGGCCGCTGAAGTTATCCCCGACCGGCAGACTGGTGATGTTGGTGCTGCCGTCATTGGTGATCACAATCCGGAACGTGACATTGTCACCTTTGTAGGCCGGGCCGCTCGACGGTGTCAGCAAGGTCTTGGTAAGACTCACGTGCGGGTTGTCGATGATCACGCTGGCGGACGAGGGACCAGCGGCGGCCGTGCCGCTGACGGAGGCGGAGTTGCTGGTGGTCGCCGCGACCAGCGCCGTGAAGGTCACCTGGATGTTGCGCACTTGCCCGGCTGGCATGTCGACGATGGACCAGCCCAGAGTGCCCGTGCCGGTCGAATCAGGTGCTGTGGAGGCGCTCACATACGCCAATTTCGTGCTGTCAAAGGCATCGGACAGTGCAACCGTCGCCAGTGACCCGGTGCCGGTGTTGGCCACTTGGAGGTTGTAAACGACCGTGCCGCCGACCAAAACCCGCCCGGACGCCGGACTGAGCAGGGATTTGTAAACACTCACGCTGGCGGTGGAGGCGGTGGCAATCACCGCATTGGCCGACGACGTGTCCGTGGCATCCACCGCGTCCACATAGGTCACCAGCAGGCTGTCCCCGGCAACGATGTTGAGCGCGTTGTTGCCTTGGGTCACCGTGTTGGTGTTGACCGTGATCGCGCCGCTGCGGAAAATCCCGGTGTTCGCCCCGGTTTCCGTTAGAGTAACGGTTTCCCGGTCACCTCTGCTGGTGGTGACCACCGCGGTGATTGTCTGGGCGGTTAGAGGATCGGTGTTTTTGTCTCCATCGATCACCTGCACGTAGGCCAGGCCGCTGGTGGTGTAATTCGTGACCGGATTACCCGAGGCATCGGTGAAGGTGGTGGTGCTCGGCGTGCCGAGGTCGAACTGGGTGACCTGCAGCGGGGTGGTCGAAGTCGCGTTGATCCCCTCGGTGCCTTCGTTGGCCTTCACCGTGATCGAATAGCCGCCAAGGGCCGGTCCCGCAGTCCACACATACTCATAGGTATTGCTGCTGGCGGTGCTGGCCACAGTGGATGTGAGGTTGGCCGAGGCCGTGCCGCCGGAGGGATTGGTGAGGGTGATGTCAAGGCTCTTGATGTCATAGGCGCCGAACGGATCGCTTGCAACAACGCGGAAATAGGCCTTTTTGCCATTGTTGACGCCGCTGATGAGCGAGCCTCCCGGATAGGGCGCGTCATAAATTCCAAAAGAGTCCACCGTGATCACCGTGGACGTCGGCAGGCTGATCGCGGAGGGCTTGGTGGCGCTGTCGTAATCAATGGCAAAACTCACGCCGCTCTGGTTGTTGGCAATATCCAGATAGACAAACTCGCCGACCGCCACCGTGGTGGCAGATGCGAGCGGTCCGCTCCATGTGAGCGTGCCCGTAGGTGAAGTTCCCGCATAGGTGGGACTGGTGAGTGTGGCAAACGTGGTGGCCCCCGCGTAGGTTGTGCCTTTCTTGAGCGTGGCGGTCACGGCTGGGCTCGCCGGCATGGTGCCGGTGATTCCTGATAGATAAGTGGTCAGGCTGAGGGTGCCGCCCGCCGGCATGATGAACGCCTTGGCCATCGCCGGTGCCTGGGTGAAGGTGACCGGCGCGCTGACAGTCACGGCGGGCTTCAGCGACACCCCGCCGGCTGTCCAGCGGGCGCTGCTTGCGGTGCCGGTCCCGGCCCAAGTCAAAGTGACGGTTGAAGTGCCTGCGGTGGAGGATTGGGCCGCTCCTGCCGTCTGTCCTGAAACTGGCATGGCCGACCACAAACTGGTGCCGGTTGTCGTGTATGCAGCCGTCGATCTGCCATCGATGACACCGAAAACAAGTTGGCCAGTGCCCGATGCCACGGCAATCGTTGGCGTGCCTGACGTGGCCCCGCCCGCGGCAAATGTGCCGGTAGGCGTTGTTTGGTCCACACCGGCATAGGTGACAGCTCCGATGACCGCAGAGTTTGTCAGAGCGGCACTCCAGGTGACGGCCAGCGAGTTTGCTCCCGTTGGTGGATTAAGCAGACGATAGATATACATGCGCCCGGAAGTCGTGTTGGAGGGAACGTTGGAGGTGCCCACCTGAGTCATCGTCACTCCGCCATAGGTGACGCCAGTGGTTGAAACCGTCTGGCTGCTATTGTTCCGATAAGATATACCGACCATCAGGATCCGGTTGCTGCCGGTGGTGCCAGAGTTATAGCTGAACGAGTAGGATGAGACGTTTCCCGCGTTGGCAGACGCTGCGGTACCCACCGCGGTGATGGTGGAAGTGCTGGCGGTCAGAGCCGCCGTGGTGGTGGTGGTGCCATCCGCGGTCGCCACCGGATCCACCCGGTCCAAGGTCTGGCTCGGATCACTCAGATAGAGTTTTTTCACCGGGGTGGCCGCCACGATGGCAGCCGCCGCAGTGGCAGTGAGGCCGGTCACCGAATTGGTGTAATTTGCGGTCAGGCCATTGCCGGGCAGCGCGTAGAGCGTGCCATCTTCCGCGCCGGCTCCGGAGGTGGTGGACGATGGCAGTTGGGAGGTATTGGTGAAGATTCCAGTGTTGACCCCGGTTTCGGTGAGAGTGACCGTTTGCAGATCTCCGGTGCTGGGATCCTGCACGAGCACGGTGACGGTCTGGAGCGTGGTGGCGTTGGTGTTGGCCGCCGCGTCGGTGAGTTTCAGATAGATCCCGCCGTTGGCCGGATAGGTGGAAACCGTGGTCCCGACTGCATCGGTGAACACCACGCTGGGAGCAGTCGCCCCGGCGGGCACATTGGTGGTGGTCGAAGCCGTGATGGCTTCGCCGCCGGCAGTGGTGGTGGCCAGATTGAGGATGGAGGTGGCGCCCGTATTGACGGTGACCCGGTATTTCACCTCGCTATAAGACCCTGGCGGAATGGCAGACAGGGTGTATCCCGATTCATCCACCGGAAACTTGGTGGCTGGCAAGGCGTTGTCCGTCACCGCCACTCCATTCACCGTGGTGCTTGCCGCCACATAGGTCACGGAGCTTGGCAGCGTGTCGAGCACGATGGTGTTTTCCAGATCAACCACGCCTTCGTTGGCGATGCGGATGGTGTATTCCACGGTGTCGCCCGCATCGACCTGGCCGTTGCTGCCGACGTCAATGACGAGCTTGGCAGCCTTGGTCATGGCCGGTTGCGGAAATGGCACGATGGTGGTGCCAAGATCCAGATAGGGACTGCCCGGCCCGGCCTTGGAGGGATCCTCGCCCCAGGCGGAAGCCAGACGGGTGCCGTCGGTGGTGAAAATCCGCGCACCGGTCATGTCGTTGTCCGCGGCGTCATAAATGCGGATCGACTGCCATTTGGCCACGGTGTAGGCGATATCATATTTCGCGTTGTTAGGTGCGGTGTTGGCCCCGCTGGTGAGGTTGCCGGAATAGTTGACATAGACCGTGGTATTGGCGGTGGGCGTGACCCACACCGGACTGCCATTTTGATCGGGCTTGGTATTGACTCCGGTGGTATCCGATCCGGGCCCCCACGGGACGATGATGCCGGTGGTGAGGTAGCCCTCGGGCAGCAGCGCGTAGCCCCAGTCATGAGTCTGGTTGGAGGTTGCGGCACCACCGCTGTCGTTGGTGCCCACGGCATAGAACAACTCGCCGGCCGCGGTATAGAAATGTCCGCCGGAGTTCATTGGCATCACGAACTGATAGTTGCTGTTGGCCGGCACGCTGAAAGTTCCGGTGCCGCTGGATGTCTCGTAGGTCACCGTGATGGCCGCGGCATTTGGGTTGTAGAGGAAAATGTTGTGGGTTTCCGCAGCCAGTGTGGTGCCCACGGGTGCGTAATAACTCGACCCCCACAGACTCATCGGCCGGATCGCAAAGGTACGGCTTTCATAGTTGGAACCTATATCCCCGGTCAGTTCCTGCACCTGCACCGGTTTGGTCGCTGCCACTAACGCGCCGGCCTTGACCCCGCCGTTGACGAACATGGAATCGCCGAGATTGAGGATCTTGGTTACAACTGTTCCCGGGACGGCCGGATCCGGCGTGACGGTCACCGACGTGTTGTCTTGCGAGGCGATGATGTGCAGGGACGCATATTCAAAAAGTTGCGTGCTGCCGGAGTTGGTCCCCACCGGAATTTTGAACGCGGTGCCGAATTTGTAGGTGTCGTAAACTTCCGAGGCGGTGCAAAGCACGGTGCCCGGGGAGGTGGCCCAGGCGGCACGGGTCACTGCGATGGCGGCGGTGGCACAGATCCGGTCCCGCCCGTCATAGGCAAGGGTGGCGGCGCTGCGCGGCAGGTTGACGACGTTCTGCAACTTGATCACTGCGCCGGCAGGCAGAATATCGCTTGGATAGCCGGGAGGATACCCGTTCGCCGGATTGCCGTCACCCCAGATTTGGGTGCTGGATTGGATGGGATTGGCCGGATCCGCTTCATAGCCGTCTTCCCATTGGTCATACACAATGAGGGTACCGGCCGTCGGCACCACGATCGAAATGGTGGACTTGATCTGGTTTCCCACCGCGGTGCCCGTCGTATCAATGGCCTTGAGCGACGTCTGGAGATCCGTTTCCGGAAATGGAACCAGGAACGTCTGCCGGATCGGGGGCAGGGCCGCCGCCGGCAATAGCGACAGCAACAGGCTCAATGTGACAAGCCATCCTGCTCCGCTCGAACGCACCTCGCTTTGATTGCTCAATAATGAATTCCGGGTCGAGGGTGAGGGAATAAACATGGTTCGGAGGTGGATGGAATTGGGCTCTCTGCCCAGCATGCATGGGAAAGCTGGCCCAGTGGGCCACGCCTTCCTCGCACGCTAATAAAGCGTGCTTACCACCATCTGCCTATGGGACCTTGGTCCTATAGGCTCAAATATCCCGAGTCAGGATGTCTGGGACTCCTGCATCTCAAAGGTGCAGGCCGGGCATGCTGGCCCGACCGCGTGAGAAGCTCAGCGTTGCGATACCGCGGGCGGTTCCTTGAGCAGGCCGGCGTAGTCGATCAGGATGTTCTGCGCCTCGTGGAGGATGAGGTCGTCGGCGGGAGCGGCCGGGGTTTCGGCAAGCGCTTCCGGATCGGCATCCGGGTCGATGCGTGGCGCTTTGGGTTTCACCGGAGCGCCCAAACCCGGTTGGGACAAGTTCTTGAGCGTGACCTCATAGGCTGCCAACGGTGGCGTGGCGCGGGCAAGGCGGGCTTTTTTGGAGGCTTCGACGCGGCCCTTGAGTTCGGCTTTCTCCTGCTGGCGCGTGGCTTCATTCAGCGAGACGGATTTGTCTGCACGGGCTTTGCGAAAGCGCTCGATGTCGGTCTTCAAGCCGGTAAAGTCCGGGTCGTTGGCGATGCGTTGGTCCGAGCGCGTGCGCAGGGCGGCGAGGGCCGGCTTGACGCGGTTGGATTCGACGAAGGGCGCAGCCGGGATGGTGTCCCATGGCAGCGGGTTGTTGAGATCGGCCTCGCCGATTTCCGGCAGGTCGGTGAGCGAGGGGATGACGACGTCGACCTTGACGCCTTCGAGTTGGGTGGACTTGCCGCTGGGACGATAGAATTTGCTGATGGTGATTTTCAAGGCCCCTGGGTCTGCGTCCGGGATGAGGCCTTCACCCTGCATGACCTTGGCCAGTGGCACGATGGTTTGCACGGTGCCTTTGCCAAAGGTCGAGCTGTCACCGACAATGACCGCACGGCCGTAATCCTGCAAGGCCCCGGCCACGATCTCGGAGGCCGAGGCGCTGAAGCGACTGGTCAGCACCACTAACGGTCCGTCATAGGCAACCTTGTCATCGTGGTCCATGCCAACTTCCAACCGGCCTTCACGGGTGCGTGTCTGCACCACCGGTCCGGACGGAATGAACAGCCCGGTTAGATCGATGGCTTCCTTGAGTGAGCCACCACCATTGCGGCGCAGGTCGAGAATGATGCCGGTGACGTTTTCCTGCGTCAGCTTTGTTAGAAGACGGGTGACATCGGCGGTGGCGGATGTCGGGGTGTCCGTACCGTTGTCATCACTGGCGTAAAAGCCGGGCAGATCGATGACGCCGATGCGTTGGGTGTGGTCACCGACGGGCAGATCGATGATTTGGGCCTTGGCCTGTTGGTCTTCCAGTTTGATCTCCTTGCGCACGAGGGTGAGGGTCTTGCGGACACTGTCGTCAGCGGCATCAACAGGGATGATGCTGAGGAAAACGGTGCTGTCCTTCTTGCCGCGAATGTGTTCGACGGTTTGGGACAGTGGCAAATCCACCACATCGGTGAACTCGTCACCTGGATTCTGGGCGACTCCGACAATCCGGTCGCCAATCTTGATCTTGCCACTGCGGGCCGCAGGACCACCGGGAATGAGATCGGTGATCTTGCAATAGCCGTCCTTTGATTGCAGCGTCGCGCCGATGCCAATGAGAGAAAGTTTCATGGCGATTTCAAAGCTCTTGAGTTGTTGCGGGCCCATGTAATCCGAATGCGGATCATAAACTTGGGCAAGAGCTTCAAGATAGATTTCCAACACGGCCTTGTCATCGAACTTGCGCATCGTGTCGGCACTCCGGGTCAAGCGACGACTCAGGGTCTTGACAATGTCTGCCGCCTTCTTGCCGGCGAGCTTTTCCTGCAGGAATTCATAGCGCAATTGCTGGCGCCACAGGGTTTGCGCTGCCGCTAGATCGGCTGGCCGCGGGACGTTCTTGCGGAAGTATGCGAAGGACTCGTCGGAAGTGAAATCGAACGCCGCGTTTTCTAACAACCCAGTGGTGAACGTGACCCGCTGATCAAGGCGTTCGAGGAAGCGTTTGAAAACGAGGTGAGCGAGGCTGGAGTCGCCCTGATTGCGGGTGACCTCGGCAAGCGACGACCGGAAACGCGCGAATTCCTCCAGATCAGCTTGTAGGAAAAGCATGTGGCCGCCGTCGAGCGCATCCAGATAGCGGTCGAGAAACTTGCCTGCCAACTCGGCGTTGAGTTGTTGATGGGCAAATTGCGAGCCTTCCAGGATTTTCGAGGTGAGGGAGGTTATGGCCGCATCAGTGGCCTTGACATCAAGCGGGCTGCCCCCCCAGAAGTTGAGGGCGGCGGCGCAAGTGATGCCACTCAGGCCAATGGAGCATGCGGCAACGAGGGAGGGAAGACGAGGTTTCATGGGATCGGCTAAGGTGCGGAATGGTCACATCCCGCGGATGGGGAACGACACGGGCGCACCGGTCTGTCTGGAAATTTTAGCGGGTGTACCTAGCGACGGGGTAAATCCAAAATGGCGTCTGGCTGACGCGCAGCAATCGGCGCAGCGTGCGCGGGCTGACCGGTTGGTGGCGGGTCAGGCGGTCCAGGCACGAATCGGCGAGGGGTTTTTGGTCGGGGGGATAATAGCCCCGTTTCAGGTAGTAGATGGCGCGTTTGAGGACGCGGCCGGTGTGGGTTTCGCTGATTTGGCTGCGGGCGTCCACCAGAAACTGGTGCGGCCGGTAGCGGTAGAGAATGCGCCGGGAAATGTTGTAGACGTCGTGGTTTGTGAATGCCACCTTGCGGTAGCGATGTTCGCGATAGGGTGGAAAGATGTCGAAGGCCATGCGCACCGCTTCGGCATGGCCAAAGCCTGCGTGGCCCCGTTCCAACGACCAGATGGTGTAACCGATGACCTTGCCCTGGTCGGCCGCGTCCTTGGGGTCATATACGGTTAGAATGTGAAACCCCATCACCTCGTCCGGCAGGCTCGGAATGGACAGGATCTCCAGGATGCCGCCGCTAGGCAGGGTGGCGAAGCCGTGTTCGGCCTGGTGTTGGAACAGGCGCAAGTTGGCGAGGTGGCCGCGGTCGAAATAGCCATCCATGTTGGGCATCTGCCACAACTCCCGGCCAAAGCGGGATAATTCGTCGCCGGCCGCGCGTTCCTCGAGCGGATAGAGGCGGATTTCCCGCTGGCCAAGGATGTCGTGGTGGAGGATGCGCGCCCGCTCGAGTTCCGCCCGCAACTCGGTTTGTCGCGCACGGTTTGAAATGACGGCCATCACAGCAATCTCGTCAGCAACGGCCGCCAATGCAACCGGATATTTACTAGCCGTGGGCTGGATTTCGGCTTATGGAATCAACCCATGCAGCGGCAATACAACAGACTCGGGTATGGCGGCATGGCTCTTGGGCTCATGATCGGATGGGTGGGGGTGGGTTCGGGCATGGCGGAGGAGGGCGTGTTTCCGCCCTTGCTCTATGCGGCGGAGGGGGCTAACAAGATCATCGAGTATGCTCGCGACGGCAAGGTGGCATGGGAGTATCCGGCGGAGATGTCCCGTGACGTCTGGCGCCTGGCCAACGGCAACGTCTTGTTTTGCTATAACCTGAAATACGACACCAAGGCGGATGACAACCCCAGCGGGATCATGGAAGTCAGCCCGGACAAACGCGTTGTGTGGCAATTCACCACCACCGGCCAGGTGTGGTCATGTCAGCGACTCGCGGATGGCAACACCCTGGTCGGCGCCGCCAGCCAGGGCAAGTTGCTCATTGTCAATCCCGCCGGGCAGGTCGTGAAGGAAATCCTGTTGCGCAACAAGCCGGGTCACAGTTGCATCCGCAACGCCCGGCAACTTCCCAACGGACATTTTCTGGTGGCCGAGGAAGGTGCGCGCGCGGTGCGCGAATACCTCCCAGACGGGGCCATGGCCCGCGAGATCAAGGTGGACTTTGCGCCGTATTCGGCGCTGCGGTTGGACAATGGCAACACCTTGATCTGTGGCCAGCAGTCGGTGGTGGAAGTGGACGCCGCAGACACGACCGTGTGGTCGTTGTTAGGTTCGGAGATTCCGGAAATGGGCATCCGCTGGTTTGCCGGCATCCAGGTCTTGCCTAACGGAAATGTCTTCATCTGCAACGCCGGCGGTAAGGTGGCGTTTCTCGAAGTCTCGCGCGACAAGCAAATCGTCTGGCACAGCGGGGTGGGAGATCCGCCATTCCCGATGGGCCACGGCGTGCAGCGCCTGGATGTCGCGGGCCAGGCCCGTAAATAGCGGCATCGAGCTGCGGCGGGGTTTTCAACCGCCATGCCCGCGTTTGATTTTCCGGGCCAACGACCCATCATTCCTCCCCCTCCCCCCACCAATCTAAAAAACGCATCCCGATGAGACTCCGCCCCATATTCACTCTCTGTCTGCTGGTCACTCTCTGCTGGGCCGGCGTCACGGCCGTGCAAGCCGAGCCGACGGAATTCTATCAACGCGAGCCCTCGCACTCCGCCCCGGATCAAGCCGCGGGCACCCCGTTGGTGCTCAGCGTGGATGCCGGCCAAAAGTCTGGCACCATCAAGGCGCTGCACGGCGTGAACGGTGGCCCCTTGTGTCTGGGTGGCACGGTGGATCTCTCGCAATACCACCGGGCGCTCGGCATTCCCGCAACCCGTGTTCACGATGCCAACTGGCCACGGGGCGATGTGGTTGATGTCCACACGCTGTTCCCGGTGTTCGAGGCCGATGCGGACTCACCGGCCAATTACCGTTTTGCGACCACCGATGAGTATCTGCAAACCATCACGAATGTCGGCTCGAAGATCATGTATCGTCTCGGTGAGAGTTGCGAAGTTTCCAAGGCCAGATACTACGTGAAGCAACCGCCGGACTATGAGCAATGGACCAAGATCTGCCTCGGTATCATCCGCCACTACAACGAAGGCTGGGCCAACGGCCCCATGCTCAACATCGAGTACTTTGAAATTTGGAACGAAGTGGAAATCGGCAAGATGATGTGGACCGGCAAGAAGGATGACTACTACCGGCTCTACGGCACCGCCTCCAAGGCGATCAAGGCCCGCTATCCCGCGCTCAAAATCGGCGGTCCCGCCGCCGCCGGCACCCTGGTGATGAAGGACGGTGAGTTGGAAATCCCCAAGTTCGTCCGCGGCTTCCTCGACTACGTCAAACTGGAAAAGGCGCCGCTCGACTTCTTCACCTGGCATCAATACGCGCTCACGCCTAGCGCCGAAGTGCCCGTCGCCAAAGCCCTGCGCCGCCTGCTCGATGCCTACGGGTTCACCAAGACCGAGTTGCATTTCAATGAGTGGAACTACCTGCCGGGCGGCAAAATGGACCCACTCTGGAGCCGCGACGGTGAACAAATGACCCGCTTCTTTGCCGGGGTCGGCAGCATGCATGCCACCGCCTACGACGCCTGCATGTTGATGGCGATGCAGGACACCCCGGTGGATATGATGAATTACTACAGCGGCGACACCAGCTTCTTCGGCATGTTCACCACCTATGGCCTGCCTAAAAAACCATACTACGCGTTTCTCGCCTTCAAGGCCTTGGTCGATCATCCGCTGCGGGTGCGCGTCGATGGCGGCAAGCCGGACGAACTTCACGCCCTCGCGGGCCTCCGTCCCGATGCCCGGGAACTCGCGGTGTTGCTCAGCAATTACCAATCGCCCGCCAGCGAGCTGACCACCGAAATCAAAAACCTGCCATGGGCAGGCCCATCCGAAATCGAACTTTTCGTGTTGGATGAAATGCGCAACCTCGAACCGGTCCGTAAGGAACTGCAGGCCGGCCCGCCCGTTAGAATAACGCAGGCCCTGCCGGCGCCGGGCGTCCTGCTGATCTATATCCGGCCACGGCCGCAGTGAGAAGCGGGAAGGTTGTTAGCTCTTTCTGGCGGGCTGCGGCGCGTCATTAACGGCAAGGGCGGCAAACATCACGAAGGGCCCATCAGGGATGAAATGGTTGTGCGGCTGGGGGAGTTTGAATACTGAATAACTATAATGCCAGCCATTATGTTGTTGACAACTGCGAGATAATGGGTTTGTTTGCATGAATGAAAATGCGACTTGGAGGAGGCGGTGGAGTGGATGCCGTGACTCATGGCGAGGCTGGGGATGGAT
>JBAXPF010000043.1:0-18892 GCA_037132955.1 Verrucomicrobiota bacterium
TTGATTTTTGTTTCATGAGTGAGCGCTGCGGACTGATGTATGTGTGTTTTGCGCTGCTGGGGTGGGGCGGGAGCATGGTGCGCGAACCCCAAACCCAGCGAGAGTCTTGCGGAGGAGAATGCTTATGAATATCCGGCGAATCATCCGTGCAGTAACACCGCCTGCCGTGGCTTGGCGGCTTGGCCGGGGGCCGCGCGAGCGCAGGGAGATGGAAATGTTCGGTCATTTCTACCGGGATTTTCTGACGCCGGATGATCTGTGCTTTGATATAGGCGCCAATCTCGGCAACCGGACCCGTTGTTTTCGCAATCTGGGTTGCAAGGTGGTTGCAGTCGAGCCGCAGGTGGGATGTTGCAGGAGGTTGCGGAGAGAGTTTGGTATTGATCCAAGGGTTCATTTGGTGCAAGCCGCCGTGGGCAGGCAACCGGGTCACGCGAGATTGCACGTCTCACCCGATCATGTGCTTTCCACATTGTCGCAAGCGTTTATTGACCGGACCATGGGTTCGGGCCGGTTTGCCTCCGCGCGCTGGGATCGTGTGGAGGATGTGGAGGTAATGACACTCGATCAGCTCATTGCGGAATATGGCATGCCACAGTTTATCAAGATAGACGTCGAGGGGTACGAATCCGAGGTGCTGGCAGGATTGTCGCATGCGGTGGCCGCGCTCTCCATCGAGTGGACGCCGGAGTTGCCGGAGAATGCACGCGTGTGTTTGAGGCGTCTGGACACGTTAGGCGACTATGAATTCAACCTCACTTGGGGCGAGAGCATGCGGTTTTCCAGGCCGCGATGGAGGAGCCTGGAATCCATGCTGGCGGTTATCGATGAGTTTGAGGGTGAAAACCAGCTTTTCGGGGATATCTTTGCGCGAGTCAGAAGTTAGATAGATCAATCAACATGCCAGTACAATTATCATATGCCGTGCCCGTGCCCGACTTCCGCGTGGAAGCGATGCTGTCAGTGATGAGTCATAGTCATTCACCGTCCGACCTTCCGATATTTCAGGCCGGCTACGGCGAGCTTTGTCGCATTGACCTGAGCGGCAGGCGGGCGTTGGAGATTTGTGGCGGTGCAGGCGAGTTGGCGGGCCGGGTTGCCGAGACTTTTCCGGCCGCTGAGGTGATAGGGCTGGATCGTTATGCGGCGTCGGGACCGGAGATTGACGAGTGGGTGAAGCGTCTGCCCGGTCTTTCCTATGTGGCCGGCGATGCTTTTGATCTGTCGGCGTACCCGGAAGAATCGTTTGATCTGGTGTGGGGGCAGGCGGCGTTGCACCACCTGGCGCATGATACTGGCAGGTTGTGCCATGAGGTCTTGCGGGTGCTCAAGCCCGGTGGGCGCTTTGTGTTTATATTCGAGCCATTGGGTCACAATTTGATGGTGGCGGCGATCCGGGGGATGCGCATGGCGTATTATGAATTGGGCGACGAGAGCAACCTGTATATATCGCAGTTGGAAGGGATGAGCAAAGGGTTCACAAAATGTGAAGTGCAGGTGTTCAATTTGCTCGGTTATCCGATGAAGGCGCTGTCAGACCGGTTTGGGGTTGTTTCGCGAGCGGTGCAGCGTTTGGATAGCAGGCTGTTTCAGCGTTTTCCCAAGCTGCTGCGCTACGGCGCTAACGGCAATGTAATCTTTACAAAATGACGGCGGCTGCGCCGAAGTTAAGTCAGTTGCACAAAGGGGAGTTGGAATTGGGTCTTTTCTGACGGTTGGATCGACAAGTGGCGCTTGAATCTGCTATGAATAAGATGCGTTATGAGACATTGCTGCCGGTCTATCATTGGCTGTGGAAGCGGTGGCGGGAGCGGCGGTGGGTGCGGTTCATGGAGTGCATCAGACCCACACTGGCGGACAGGGTTTTGGATGTAGGTGGCTTCGCGTTTGACTGGCAGGGGAGAGGGCATGTGATTGGCGCGGTGGATGTGCTTAATCTGCTGCCGGCAGATCCCCCGGAGATGGCAGAGTCGCCGAGAATAAGGTGTTTTCAAGGCGACGGAAGGGCGCTGGAATTCGGCGATCAGGATTATGATATTGTGTTTTCCAATTCGGTGATTGAGCACGTGGGGGATTGGACCAATCAGCAGAGGTTTGCAGCGGAGATGCGGCGGGTGGGACGTCGCTTGTGGATCCAAAGCCCGGCGCGGGCCTGTCCGGTCGAACCGCATTATATGGGATTGTTCATCCATTGGTTTCCAGCCGCGTGGCATGTGCCGCTGGCGCGCTGGATCAGCGTGGTGGGCTACACGGGGGTGGATCTTCAATCCGTCGCTGATCATACCCGCCTGCTCACGAGAACGGAGTTTCAGGCCTTGTTTCCGGACTGCGAGATCTGGACGGAGCGCTTGCTCTGGATTTTTCCCAAGTCCTATGTGGCGGTTAGGAGAGGATGAGCTATCATGGACTTCACTATTATCACACCGAGTTTGAACTACGGGCGCTTTCTGGAGGAGTGCTTGCGAAGCGTAGGCGCGCAGGGAGTCGGGCGGGATATGGAAGAGACGCGGGCGGGACGCCCGCGCTCCTTGAGTGAGGGCGGGCAGGATGGGGTAACGTTCGAGCACTTTGTGATAGATGGTGGCTCCACCGATGACAGTGCCGAGGTGGCGTCGCGGTTTCCGGATGTGGTGTGGGTGCAAGAGGCCGACAAAGGGATGTCCGAAGCGATCAACAAGGGCTTCGAGCGGGCGCGTGGCGACTGGGTGATGTGGTTGAACGCTGATGACCGGCTCAAGCCGGGGGCGCTGGCTGAGATGTTAGAGCGTTTGCGGCGATCCGCCGCCGATGTGGTGTATGGGGATTGGGATTTTGTGAATGAGGCAGGTGATTTCATGCGGCGGGTGAAGGTGCCTGGGTGGTCGGCATTCGTGCATGTGCATCATCATTGTTATGTGGGATCGACTGCGGCGTTTTACCGCAGATCTACCGTGATCGATCAAGGTTATCGCTTGCGGGAGGATTTCCGTTATGTGATGGACGGGGAGTTCTACGCACGGTTGGCGGCGGCCGGCAAAACTTTTGAGCATGAGCCAGTGGCAGTGGCGGATTTCCGCCTGCACGGGGCGAATGCCTCACAGCGGCATTTGGGAAGAACCCGGGAGATGGATGCGATACTGGCCGCCGAGCGGCAGCATGTGGAGTCCCGGGCGATCCGGCGCGCCTATGGCATCACATGGTTTGAGGATCCCTACTTGAACGGTTTGATAGATGGGGGGTTGTGGATTGTGGCGCGGGGGTGGAAGGGGGTGCGGAAGAGTCTGAAAGTCTGAAAGTCGACGAGACAGAACGCAGTTAAGGACCTCGTTTTTGACGAATGGGTGAGCAAGTTGTTGGATTCCCATAATTCGTGGCAAAGAGACCACTGACACACTGATTGCCACGGATCACACTGAGAAGGAGCACGATGCTTATCCGACTTTTGACTTTTGACCTTCAGACCTTAGACTTTCAGATCCATGACCCATGACCTCCCCATAGCCGTCGTGTTTGCAACGATGAATCGGGCGGAGGTGGCGGTGAACTGCGTGAAGGCCTTGGCCGCGCAGACACGCGTGCCGGAATGGGTGGTGGTGGCTGATAATGTATCCAGTGACGACACGGTGGAGAGGTTGGAGGCGATAAGCGGACTGCCGTTTGAGTTGATAGTGCACCGGATGCGGGATAACCGCGGCAACGCCGGCGGGGTGGAGGAAGTCATGGAGTTGGCATTTGGTCGGGGTGCTGCGGCGGTGTGGATCCTGGACGATGATTCGTGGCCGCGGCCGGAGGCCTTGGCCGCCATTCTGACGAAACCCTGGGATCCGCATGTTGTGCGGCATGCGCTGCAAATCGACCCGGAGACAGGCCGTTTCACCTGGCCCTTGCAGGTGGCTGACGGGAAAGGAGGCTGGCGTTTGGTTGAGTCGTTGGAGGAGATGCCCGAGGGGGATTTTGTGCGGAGCCGGATTATATGGACGGGAGCCATGGTGTCGCGCGCGGTACGCGAGAAAGTGGGTCGGGTGAACGGTGAGTTGTTTATTCGTGGCGAGGATGAGGAGTATCCTTGGCGCATCGAGCAGGCCGGATTTGTGCAGGAAGCCGTTAGGCACGCGGTGATGGACCACCCAGGCCCGCAACACATCGTCCATTGGCGGTTTCGGAAAAAGAACTTTTTTTTCGAGAGTGGGCTGGCGGATTGGAAGCTCTACTACAAAGTACGCAACATGGTGTGGCTCAAGCGCCAGCAGGGAGGGGGCTGGCGGGCCATGGCGATGGCGGTCACGTATGCACTGGCCACGGTGTGGATCGATGGCAGGCCACGCCTGCGGCTGATGTGGGGTGCCGCTCGCGATGGATGGCGGGGCAGACTCGGGAAATGGCAGGGGTAGGGCTCAGGGAAATTCTATCAGTGCTTGCAGAATCCAGAATTATTGCGTTATGTCCCGGTCAGGAGGTTGGATGGCCATTTTCTCGATTTTTACATGATTCTTAGCCGTAAACAGTCACTTACCATTCAAATATTCCAGCTTGGCGACGCGCTGCTGGTGTGGCTGGCGTTTTGCATTGCCGGGCAATTGCGCGAGGCGGTGCTTGGCATGTTGGGAAGGGGCAGCATCGCTGCTGAGTGGATGGGCCCGATGAACTGGTTTCTCTATCTATGTGTGCCATTCACGCCCCTGTTGTTGGAACATTTCGGTTTTTACGAACGCTTGCGGCAAAAGACGACAAAGAGAGCTGTCGGACAATTGTTACAGGCATTGATTGTGATCCTATTGCTGGTCGGGGTCTATGCAGTGCTGGCAAGGTGGATGGATGCGCGGCGCCTGATCCTGGGAATCGGGCTGTTTATTGTGTTTGTGTTGTTGCTGGCGAGGGATCGGGTGACGTTCTATTGGCTGAAGAGGCGAGGGAATGATGCCGCCGCGAAGGAACAGGTCATCATTGCCGGGTGCGGGGGGGATATCGACGAGTGGCTGGCGCAATTGGATGCGGAAGTCACGGCGGATTGGAACATCGTGGAACGCTTTGATCTGAGCGTCCGGGCGGTGGAGGAGATGTTTGTCCTGCTCAATGGCAAAGGGGTGGGGAGGGTTTTGTTTGTGGCGAGACACGCGGAATTCGAGAAGGTGGCGCAAGCGGTGGAAGCTTGCGAGTTGCAAGGAGTGGAAGCCTGGATCTCCGCATCGTTCATACGGACGCGGATTGCGCGTCCGGTTTTTGATGTGGTGGGAGTAAAGCCGATGTTGGTGTTGCGCTCGACGCCCGAGCTGACGTGGGAGTTGATAGTCAAGTCGGTGATGGACCGGGTGGGTGCGGGGTTGCTGATAGTGGTGTCGTCGCCGCTGTGGTTGATCGCTTATATTGGGGTGCGGGTGGCCAGTCCGGGGGCTCCGGTATTTTTCTCACAGATGCGTGCCGGGCGTTACGGCAAGCCGTTCCGGATATGGAAATTCCGGACGATGGTGCCCAATGCCGAGGAATTGTTGAAGAAAATCAAGGAGGACCATGGCAATCGGATGGAAGGACCGGTCTTCAAGTTGGATCGTGACCCGCGGGTGTTCCGTTTTGGGGCATGGTTGCGCAGGAGGAGCATCGATGAGCTGCCGCAGTTGATCAATGTGGTGCTTGGTGACATGAGCTTGGTGGGGCCCCGTCCGTTGCCTTTGTATGAGGTTGAGGCGTTTAGTGAGATGGCTCACCGCCGGCGCCTGAGCGTCAAGCCGGGCATTACCTGTGAGTGGCAGGTTGGCGGGCGCAATAAGATCAGCCGGTTTGAGGATTGGGTTGAAATGGACCTGCACTATATCGATCATTGGTCATTGTGGCTGGATCTCAGCATCTTGTTGAGGACCATTCCCGCGGTTCTGTCAGGCACGGGGGCGAAGTGAACAGACGCTGATCTAACATCATGGCCGCTGTCGGATCGTTTTTTCTGGTGGTGTCAATTTGGCTGGCGGTTTTGCTGGGCCCCAAATTGAGTTGCTGGACATGGGGCCCCTCAGTGCTGGCGCTGGGAGTGGCTGTGGTGGCGGCGGTGCCGGAGTATTGGCGGCGGCGGTCGCGTATTGCGGGTGGCGGGCTGATGGCGTTGGTGGGATTCGGGGTTTTGGTGGTGGCATGGTTTGCCTGGCGGGCATGGGTATCGCCGGTGGCACAGCAGGGGATGGCGGACTTGTTATTGTTGGCTGGCGTGGTGGGAGGCTTTGTGGTGATGCGTGCCATGCAAGAGCAGGCGCCCGCCGAACGGGTGTTTCTCTGGGGGTTGGCGTTGTTGGTGCTGGCGAGCGTGGTGATGGTGGCGCGGCAGATGATGGAGCCGGAGGCGGCAGCTGTGCTGGCGGCGCGCGTGGTGAAGTTGCCATCCGGATTTTTCGGGCATTACAACTATGGCGCGAATTTTCTGATAGGGGCCTCATGCCTGGTGGGGGGGGCTGCCGTAGGGAGTCGTCACTCCAAGCTGGAGCGGTTGATATGGGGGTTGATCGCGGTGGCGGGGATGGTGGCGGTTTACTGCACCCGGTCGCGTGGCGGGATTTGCGGGGCGGCGGCCGGATTGGGAGCGTTTGCGGTGATGGCCTTGATCGTTGGCAAGCGTCAGGGAGCCCGCTGGTTCGCACCCGCGATTGTGGCGGTGCCGCTGATAGGATTTGTGGTGGTTGGGTTTTTATTCAGGGGATGGTCGGATGCCCAGGAGGTGAGACAGCAAGCACCCGGGATTGATGCGCTGATGGACAACACCACCCGGCTCTATCTGACCGGGATCGCGGGCTCATGCATTGGACAGCACCCATGGACAGGAGGAGGCAGCCGAAGTTTCAGTTGGGAATGTTATCGGTTTTGGGAGATGAGCATGTATGGCCCGGGAACCTACCGACCGGAGCAGGTTCACAATGAAATCCTACAGGCAGCGGCAGACTACGGGATTACCGGGGCGGGATTGTTAGTCTTGTTTATGGGTGCCCTTGGGGTGGCTGCCGTGGTCCGGGCCCTGTTTGATGAATCCAAGAACCCATTATCCAGTGCGGATGGGTGGTGTCTGGGCGGGTTGGCGGGGCTTGTGGGGATTCTGGTGCAATCGAACTTCAGTTTTGTTTTTCACCAGATGCCCGGTGCCTTGCTGCTTGGATTCTGTCTGGGCAGGGTGGCGCATGCCGGGGATGGCGGGAAAATCACCAATGGCAAGTCGCTGGCATTGCCGCTGGTGGTTTCAGCGGTGGCCTTGAGCTGCGCGGCATTGGTGTTGCCGATGGGTTGGACGGGCTCGCGGGTGAGCGCGGCACGGTGGGCGGATGTGTATGGAAAGTCCTCGGAGATTTCCCCGGAGGCGAGGATCGCGGCTCTCACGGAGGCGATCCGGCTCTGGCCATTGCAGGAGTTTTTGCTGGAGCGTGCGAAGTTATACCATCAGCAATCGATGAAATCACCGCAGGGAACCTGCGATGAAGCCGCAGTGAAACTCGCCTTGGAAGACTACCGCGAGGCATCGGCATTGAACCCGTTTGACCCCGAACCGGTGGTGAACCGGGCCAATTTGTTAGGGATGCTGGGTAAGGATGCCGCCGCTCTGGAGCAATTCGAGCGGGCGATCCGCCTGCAAGGAGGGATGGAAGCCGGGTTCAGGGGGGGCTTTTCAAAGGCGGCCTATTTGCGCCTCAAGGCCGAGCGATTGTTAGCCAGACAGAAAAACGGCGAGGCCTTGGATGTTTTGTTAAGTTCACGTGACACGTTGGTGAAGGCTTGCGAGTTCCCATCCGGGGCACCGTTGGAACAAGAGGCGAGGGTGTTGCGAATCGGGATTGCACAGCGCCTGGGGGTGTTGCTGAGCTTGGCAGGCAGGGATGGGGAGGCTGAGGATGAATTTGAGAGTGCGGCCATGGTGTGGGGTGGCACCGGCATCAACTTCCTGCAGGCGTGGCATTTGCGGATGAAAGCGGAACGGATTTGGAACGAGCGGCGGCCGGCAGAGGCGCTCGGATTGTTTTTGAAAGCCCGCGGATTGTTGGACCGCACCGGGTCGCCGCTGCCCGCCGGCGTCACGCCCGAAGACCATGCGCAACTCCGCCAGGACCTGGACAAGTTCATTCAATTTCTCAAGGGCGCGAAAATCGAACCCGGCAAGTCCTGACTTTGGGTCCGCATATCATCTAAACCAAGGCTTGGCAGGAAATCCATTCAGTTAGTGATTTGCTGCCAGTGGATTTGCTGTTCCGCAAAGTGGGACAGCAAGAGCTGAAGTTTTTCATCCGCCTCTTGTTCAGTGACGGGATTTTCGATCCAGGGCATTTTTCCAAACCACATGGAGATGGAGACATAGGCCCAGCGCTGGTCGATGCCGCGCACCAGGCGGTCACTGATGTCCGAGAGCGTCCGTTGCAGGTGATCGTACTCGACGCGGTCATGGCCGACAAAGAAATAGTAGGTAAGGCAATCGAATTGGCGGTCTTGCTTTCGGTCGTTAGAATGGGTGAGGGTCTGAACGGATTTTAGACGGCGCGCCGTGATGGCTTTGCCATTGGCGAGCCTGAGGGTGACCTTCTTGGAAGAGAGGATGTTGTGTCCTTGTGCGGGCATGCAGCGTTCCGGGCGGTGGATCGAGTTGTTGAGATCATAGCCGGAAAGCACGACGGAGAGGTCGGCGCGGTCGAGGATACTCTTGCCATCGGACGCGTATTCGCCGGGGCGGGGGGCGAAGCAGATGGCCTTGGCAAAGCGGGTGTCCTTATCGAGGGTGCCGATTTCCGCTTCGGTGGGCGGGATGTTTTGAAAGTGCCAAGAGCCAACATTGGCAGGCAAGGTCATGTTGATGGCGGATTGGGCGACATCACCGGCCCGTGGCAGGACATAAATCGAACTGAGGGAGGCGGCCAGAAACAGCGGCAAAATGAGGGGGGGAAACTTCATGCTTCAGGAGACGGGGGAGGTGTCGCCGGGGTGACAAGGATGCGTCTGAGTTGTTTGCGTTGAGGGTGTTTCCACGGCAATCCGCCCTCAAGGAGTGAGTGAAAGCACAGCAGGAGCGTCAGTGAGAATGGATAGAAAAGCAGCAGGCCGGACCAATCGTGCCAAGTTTCGCGGGCCCACTTCGCATCACCATATTCAGCAATGACAAAGATTGAGGTCACCCGCAACGCGTTGCCGATGATGGCCAAGGGCACGGCGGAAAGGAACAAGAGGGCCTTTTTCCACAGCGTAATTCTGGCGATGTAGGCCCAAGCGGCTGAGATCATCAGCAGCGCCATGAGCGAGCGAATGCCGCTGCACCCGCCTGCGATGCTCAAGGGTGCCCAGTTGCCGGTGACCGGCAGGATGTCCGTCCCTTGCGTGTAGGTTTCCACGCCGCACCAACCGGCCCCGAGGTGTGCCAACGAGGTGGCTAGCAATTGCAGATGGGTGGTGGCTTGTTGGAAGCTGGGCAGCGGGATGGCCAGCCAGAAAAAAAACAGCGGGAAGGCCAGCAATTTGGCTACTCGCCAGCCCCACAGATACCAAGCCGAGCCCCACAGCAGGAATGGCAGGCCGCCCACGGCAATGCGGGGTTGGAGGGTGCGATAGGCTGCCACATAGCACAGCGCCCCCACGCAAACCGCCACCAAGCCCCAAGCGCTGGTATTGTCCACCGCAGCGCGAAGTTCCTTGAAGCGATAGAGGATCAAGCCCGTGATGAGAAACGGAAAGACCAGCCCGTGCTCGTAATCATTCTCGCCATTCCAAGCACTGTGAATCCAACCCAGCGCGGAGCAGCCGCGGCCGGGACCAAAGCGCGGGACCCAGGCGAAAAACCACAGCAGGACGAGCAGCGCAAGAGCCACCCCGGCCCACGCTGCCGGCCGCATGCCAGATTGCCCGTGAGCAGAAGGGACGCTATGAGCGGGTGCGGGCGGATTCATGGGTGCGTGCGGCCATCTGACATTTCTTGGAGGGGTTTTGCGAGCAAAGTATTGCCGAGAGCCATGTGAATGTCAACAATGCGGGTGCCCCGCCATTCTGCCTATGAAACTTATCTCTGGAACCGCCCACCGCGCGCTTGCCGAGCGCATTGCTCAAACCCTTGGACAAGCGCTTGCTGATGTGCATGTCACGGCCTTTCCGGATGGTGAGACGTTTGTCAAAATCAATGAAAACATCCGCGGTGCCGATGTATTCATCATCCAGCCCTCCTGCCCGCCGACCAATCACAACATCATGGAGTTGCTGATCATGGTGGACGCCGCCCGCCGCGCCAGCGCCGGACGTATCACGGCGGTCATGCCGTTTTATGGCTACGCCCGGCAGGACCGCAAGGACCAGCCGCGAGTGCCCATCACTGCCAAACTGGTGGCCAATCTGCTGACCTCTGCCGGGGTCGGCCGGGTTCTGACCATGGACCTCCATGCCCCGCAGATTCAAGGGTTTTTCGATATTCCAGTGGACCATCTCTATGCCAAATCCGTGCTCATCAATCATCTGCGTGAGCAACATCCCGACACCACTAACCTCACCGTTGTCTCGCCGGATGTAGGCGGGGTGAAGATGGCCCGCGCCTACGCCGATGCTCTCGGCGCGGAGTTGGCCATCGTCGCCAAGCACCGCGTGAGCGCCACCCGGGTGGAGGCCATGAACGTGATCGGGGAGGTGGAGGACCGGGATGTGTTGCTTGTGGACGACATGACGGAGACCGCCGGCACCCTCAAGGCTGCAGCCGAAATCCTGCGCAAGCATGGGGCGCGGCGGATTTTTGCGGGCGTTTCGCACGCGATTCTGGGCGACCTCGGTCACCAACGGTTGCGTGATTCCGAGATTGAAGAAGTCATCACCACCGACTCCGTGCCGCAGGCAGCCGGGGAAAAAGTCCGGGTGGTGAGCGTGGCGCCGTTGCTGGGAGAGGCGATTCGGCGCATCAGTGACGGTCAGTCGGTGACCTCGTTGTTTGAGGTTTGAGGGCCAGTTTGATGTTTTGCGAACAAATTTTTGACAAGCGGGCTGCGGGCCGCTATAGAGTCGCCCTCCAAGCCCGAAGGCACAATCCCCCGGATCCTCCCCCAACACCCCCAACGCCCTCTCCGATATGGCCAACAAGCAATCCCTCAAAGCCGCCCTGCGCGCCCGCACCGGCTCCGGCAGACTTAATCAAATGCGCCGCGAAGGCTGGCTGCCATCCGTCATTTACGGGCGCGGCACCGAAAATCAAAACCTCAAGGTGCATGCCAAGACCTTTGCCGAAATGCTCGCCAAGAGCAGTTCGGAAAACATCCTGGTCAATCTCGACATCGAAGGTGCCGGCACACGTCTCGCCTTTCTCCAAGCCGTCCATCACGACGCGCTTTCCGGTCATGCCCTGCATGCGGACTTTCTAGCGATTGACGAGAACACGCCCATCACCGCGCACATTCCGGCTCACCTCACCGGTGAAGCCATCGGCGTCAAGGCTGGCGGACTTCTCGAACAATACATCCACGCCCTCGAAATCACCTGTTTGCCCAATGATCTGCCTGAGGTCCTTGAGTTTGATGTCACCCATCTCGCCGAGGGGGACTCCCTGCACATTGCGGATGTGATCTTCCCGCAAGGCGTTCGGGCCACGCACGCTGCGGAGGTGGTCATTGCCCACGTTGGCAAGCAAGGGTCAGGTGCTGATGAACTGGAAGCCACCCCAGGGGGCGCCGCTCCGGCCGCCGCCAAAGCCTGATTTTCAGTTAGAAAACCTTCTTTCACCAACGCCCGGCCCGCTCACGTGGTCCGGGCGTTTTTTTAGCTGGATTTTCCGATTCCCCTGCGCGGCGGGATGGGTCAAGCTCGGGCATGCGCATTGACATTGTGACGTTGTTTCCGGAGGTGGCGTTGGCCCCCTTGAGCGATTCGATCATCCAGCGGGCGCGGGCGGCGGGGGTGGTCGAGGTGCGGGCGCATCAATTGCGGGATTGGTCCGCGGACAAGCATCGGCGCGTGGATGATGCACCCTGTGGTGGCGGGCCGGGGATGGTCTTGCAGCCGGGGCCCTTGTTTGCCGCAGTGGCGGCCTTGCGCGGGCCCGCCACACGGGTGCTGTTGATGACGCCGCAGGGCCGGTCGTTCAAGCAAGCGCTGGCGCGGGAACTCGCCGCAGAATCCCATCTGCTCATTCTTTGCGGCCACTACGAGGGCGTGGACCAGCGGGTCATCGAGGCGCTGGTGGATCTGGAACTTTCGATAGGGGATTATGTTCTAACAAATGGAGCGCTGGCGGCGGCGGTCGTGTGTGATGCCATCATCCGCCTGTTGCCCGGCGCGCTCGGCGATGATCGTTCATCCGAGGTGGAATCGTTTTCCGATCCGTCCCTGCTTGAAGCGCCCGCCTACACCCGCCCGATCGAGTTCCAAGGGAGGGTCGTGCCGGAGGTGCTGCTTTCCGGCCACCATGGAAAAATCACCGAGTGGAAACACCAGCAGGCGCTGACCCGCACCCGCACCAACCGCCCGGATCTGCGGCCATAGGCGAGGGGCGTAGGCGCATGACAATAAATCAAGGAGGGGCGATCTCCGAATCGCCCTTCGTCCATGGGGAGGCAATAGGCGGCGGATTTTCTCTCCGCATTGACTCAACATGGGCAACGGCGATTCGGAGATCGCCGCTCCTGGGCACAGCCCGGGGATTGACGGCGGCGGAAAAAGCCCGCACAATCGGGACACATGTCACGCCCCGGCCTTATCCTCAAACTCAGATGCCACGACCAACCCGGCATCGTCGCCAAGATTGCTAACTACGTCGCCGGCCATCGCGGCAATCTGGTGGAGTTCAACCAGTTTTCCGACGAGCTCGGCGGCAAGTTTTTCGCCCGCTTGGAAATTGAAACGCTCGATCTCGACGTCGATGTCCAGGATTTTATCGATGGTTTTGGCACGCTGGGCCGTTCGTTGCAAGCGGACTGGCATTTCCGGCGTTTGCCCTATCGGATGCGCACTGCGGTGCTGGTCACCAAGACCGACCATTGCCTGAACGAAATCCTCTGGCGCACCGAGCTCGGTGAACTCCCTATCGAAATCACCTCCATCATCGGCAACCGCGCCAACTGCAGTCCCATTGCGGAACACTCACAGATTCCGTTCCATCAAATCGACATGGACGGCGAGCGACGCGGGCCGGGCTTTGGAGAAATCCGCCGTCTCATCGAAAGCCAGAACGTCGAACTCATCGTGCTGGCACGCTTCATGCAGATACTGCCGGACGATTTCTGCCGGGACTACGGCGGCCGCATTATCAACATTCATCACAGTTTTCTGCCCGCCTTCATCGGTGCCAATCCCTACCAGCAAGCCTACGAGCGCGGCGTCAAATTCATCGGTGCCACCTGTCACTACGTCACCGCAGAGCTGGATGCCGGACCGATTATTGAACAGGAGGTCGAGCGCGTGCAGCACTTTCACACGCCGACCGATCTGGTGCGCCTCGGCCGCAACTGCGAGCGTATTGCCATCGCCCGGGGGATTCGCTTCCACGTTCACGACCGGACCATCATCGACGGCCACCGCGCGATCGTGTTCCCGGATTGAGCGCAGGAGGGTGCGGTTTTGAGGTGAGTGACCGGATTTTGCCTAAATGTGCGCTTGGCTTTGCGCGCGCAACAGGGATGTTGACGGGGAAGGGGGGAATTGCTCAAATGCCAATGGATGGACGCAACGCGCCATCATCCCCCTCAAATCAATCCAACACCGCCCATATGAAAGACTTCCGTGCGCCAGAAATCCGCAATTTCGCTGTAGTCGGTCACACCGCGACCGGCAAAACCTTGTTATGCGAGTCGATGCTGGTGTGTGCAGGGCGCATCCAACGGGCTGGCACCATTGAACAGGGCAATACGGTTTCGGATTTCCATCCCGATGAGAAGGAGCATCGCCAATCGGTGCATGCCACCGTCTTGACCTCCGAATGGTTGGGCCGGGAAATCAACGCGATTGACTGCCCGGGGATGCCGGATTTCGTCAGCGAGCCGTTGAGCGCCATCCGGGTGGCGGATTTCGCCCTGATCGTCATCAGCGGGGTTAATGGCGTGGAAACCGGGGCGGACGAGGTGTGGGCGGCGGCCACGGATTATGAGATCCCGAAGTTGCTGGTGATCAATATGTTAGACCGGGAGCGCACGCGTTTTAATGAGACCCTGGAGGAGGCGCGGGACCATTACGGCGCGCGGGTGTTTCCGATGACCTTGCCGGTGGATGCCGGTCCGGGCTTTCGCTCGGTGCTTGATGTGATGCGCTCCGAGGTGATCACCTTCGCCGAAGACGGTAGCGGTCGCTACGAGGAAAAACCCGCCGCGGGTGAACTCAGGGAACGCGTGCAGGAACTCCACCGGCAATTGATCGACATGGTGGCCGAGTCCGAGGATGCGTTGCTGGAAAAGTTTTTCGAGGAGGGCACACTGAGCGAGCAGGAGCTGCGGGCACATGTCCATGATGCCGTGCAAAAGGGTTTGATCGTGCCGGTCTTCGCCACCTCCGGCGCGAAAAACGTCGGTGTCTCCCGTTTGATGGATTTCATCGCGCAATATGGTTCATCGCCGGTGGATCGCGCCACGGTCAAAGCCGCCACGCCCGAGGGAGCCGAAGTCACGGTGTCTTTGGATGATGGGGTGACGGTGGCCTATGTGTTCAAGACGATGCACGAACCGCACGTCGGGACCCTGTCGTATTTCCGTGTGTATAGCGGCGATGTGACCACCGGCACCGAACTATACAACGCCAGCCGCGGCGAGGCCGAACGCATTGGCCAGTTGTATCGGGTGAATGGCTCACACCGCGAGCCGGTGGGGGCCTTGCATGCCGGTGACGTCGGGGCCGTGGTGAAGCTGCGCTCCACCCTGACCGGCCACACCTTGTGCGCACCGTCGCGGCGGGTGGTGTTGCCGACGGTGGCCTTCCCCACGTCTAACACGCGAGGCGCCCTGGTGGCCAAGTCGCGGGCGGACTTGAACAAGCTCGGCGAGGGCTTGTCGGTGTTGCGTGAGGAGGATCCGACATTTGAATTCCACTTTGACCCTTCGTTAGGTCAGACGATTGTTTCCGGCCAGGGCGAGTTGCAGTTGCAAATCGTGGCGGAGGAACTCAAACGCCGCTTCAATGTGGAGGTGGAACTGGTGGAACCGCGGGTGTCCTATCGCGAAACCATCAAGCGTCAGGGCGATTCAAAATACCGGCACAAGAAACAAACCGGCGGTGCCGGGCAGTTCGCCGAGGTGTGGCTGCGCGTGGAAAGCCTGCCGGTGGAGAGTGGTGTGGTGTTCACCAATTCGCTGGTGGGCAGCAACGTGGACCGCGTGTTCGTCGCGTCGGTGGAGAAGGGCGTGCAGACCGCCAGCGCTCACGGCCCCTATGCCGGATTCCCCGTCACCGATGTGAAAGTGGATTTCTATGATGGCAAGCAGCACCCGGTGGATTCCAAGGACATCGCGTTCCAAATTGCCGGCAAGGCGGCCTTCAATGAGGCGTTCCTGCAGGCGACACCACGCTTGTTAGAGCCGATCATGCTGCTGCGTATCAAGGTGCCCTCCGACGCCGTGGGCTCGGTGATGGCCGACTTGTCCGGGCGTCGCGGCCGGGTGATGGGCATGGAGACGGAGGGCCGCTTCGAGGTGGTGGTCACGCAAGTGCCACAGGCCGAGCTTTACAAATATTCCAGCCAGTTGCGCGCCTTGTCGGCCGGTAGGGGCCGGCATCGTGAGCAGTTCGATCATTACGAGGAGGTGCCGCACGAGTTGGAGGCGAAGATCGTGGCGGAACATAAGAAGCAGGAGCGCGACGTCGAGGAGTGAGCCGCGCCGTAGCGGACAAGGGGAGCAACCGCAAAGAGCGCAAAGAACAGGGGGATTTCTAGTTGAGTGCTGAATGTTGGATGTTCTTAGCTCGATGTTCGGGCTTGCCAAACCGGGCATGCCACGCTATAGACTCGCCGGATGCTAACCGTCGGAATCCTCGCCAACCCGCAAAAGGCCGGGGCGCTCCAAGCGCTGCTCGCGTTGCGCAGCGCGCTGGAGGCGCGGGGCTGCCGCTGGGTGATGGATCTGCAAACGGCGGCCCTGGCGGGTGAGGCCGGCGGCATCCCGGCCGTGAAGTTTGCCGGACGCGTCGATGTGGCCGCCGTGCTCGGCGGCGATGGCACGATGTTGGATGTGCTCTCACGGTTGGGCGATTTCGACAAGCCGGTGGCCGGCATCAACATCGGCCGACTGGGATTTCTAACAAGCTGTACCGATTCCGAGCTCGACACCTTCGCGGCGGCGATCACCCAAGGGCGCTACACGACGAGCGTGCGCGCCTTGTTGGCAGTGACGATTTTCCGCGCGGGCAAGGCGGACGCGGCGTTTGTGGCGCTCAATGAAGTCACGCTGGCCCGTGGTGAAACCGGGCGTTTGGTTTCGGTGAGTGCCACGGTCAATGGTGAATTGCTCAATCATTACCGTGCGGACGGCTTGATCGTGGCGACTCCCACCGGTTCGACTGCCTACTCGTTGTCTGCGGGTGGGCCGCTCATCGAGCCGTCGGCGGCGGTGTTTGTCATCACGCCGATCTGTCCGCACAGTTTGAGCCAGCGCTCATTGATTTTATCGGATGATTCGGTGGTGGAGATTGCCCCGGATGCGGCGGATGGCGGGCCGATGCTGTTCACCGTGGACGGGCGGGACACCACGCGCATTGATCCGGGCGACCGCATCGAGGTGCGGAAATCCGCGAAATCCATGCGCTTGTTGTTGTTAGAAGACCACTCGTTCTATCAGGCGCTGCGGCAGAAGCTGCGCTGGCAGGGGCTGTGACGGCAGGGCTATGGAGTGTATCCCAGCCACGGACCTAACCATTTTTCGACCTCGGCCACGGGCCTGTTTTTGCGCATGGCGTAGTCCGCGAGTTGGTCCGCCTGCAGTTCGGATAGGGCAAAGTAATGGCTGTCCGGATGGGAAAAATACAGGCCGCACACCGCTGCCCCCGGGTGCATGGCATAACTTTCCGTGAGAGTGACTCCGGTGGCCGCCGAGGCATCGAGCAACTCGAAGAGGATGGCTTTTTCGGTGTGGTCGGGTTGCGCCGGATAGCCGGGAGCCGGGCGGATGCCACGATAGTTTTCGTGAATGAGTTGGTCGTGGGTGAGTTCACCGGGAGATTCCACGCCCCACTCGATGCGGGCGCGATGGTGGAGCCACTCGGCAAAGGCCTCGGCAAAGCGATCGGCGAGGGCCTTGACCATGATTGAGCCGTAGGGATCGTGGGCCTTATCCAATTCCGCGGCCAATTCATCCGCGCCGTGGATGGCCACGACGAACCCGCCGAGGTGGTCCGTAGCGGCGGTCACCGGCCGCCGCGAGCTATCCCGCGATGCGCCTTCTCCCACAAACTCCCAAGCCGTCAGTCGCGCCGGGTTGCGCAGGATATAAGCCCGCTGGTTCCAATAATCATCCTCATCCCGGATCAGGTGGTCGTAGGACTCCTTCTGCCAGAACGTGCCGTTCAAACCTAACATGTCATTCGCCGCCTTCGCCGACGCGGACTTGATTCCCTGCATGATTTTTGACAGCGAATGGCCCGTCTTCGGACAAATGATCAAATGCACATGGTTGGGCATGACACACCAAGCGCCGAGGTGGTAATGATCGCCATCAAAATGAAACAACGCATCACGCACTGCACGGGCGATTTCGGGTCGTTTCATCCAGCATTCGCCATGTCCCGCATGGAGCGCATTTTCCGTGTGCAAGTGATAGACGCTTTCGAGTTCGCGCTTGAGTAGATCGGCCATCGCGGCTTCGCCGGCATCTTCAGCCAGACGGATTTTCGTGAGCCATTCTGATTTTTCCTTTTGATAATCTCTAACGACAGAGGCCGGAAGCGAATCAGCCAGACGAAAGGTGACGGCATAAGTGGCCCCCTCCTGTTGCCAATGAGGAAGTCGCCCCGCATTTCTTCTGGCGATGGCTTTGGACGGTGAGCTGAAGGACGGCTGGGGTTGCGGTTGGAGTTGCGGTTGGAGTTGCGGCGACCAATGATCGCCGCTACAGGGTGCCACCCAATCGGCCAGCGCAACGTTGGGCTTGCCGGAATCCTTCTGGATTTGCTGACGCAAGGTGTGCAGGCGGGTCCGTTCCACGCTGCGCGAGTCATCGGTCCACACGATGAGGTCATCGCCTAGCGAGTTGGCAGGGAAAAATCCATACACGCCGCGGGCGGTGAAACTGTTGTCGGCGATGATGCGCTCGATCCAGGCCAGTGCGTCTTGATGGAGTTTGGCTGCTTCCGCGGCGGCCGCGGCATTTTGGGTTTTGAGCACACCGCGTTGGGCATCCCACACCCCGCGCAGTTCCCAAGTGTGGAAGAACGGCGTCCAGTCGATGTAAGCAACCAAGCTGCGGAGATCCATTCCGGGCAACATGCCCGGACCACTTTCATTTTGCCCGTAGCCTCTCGTCCCGAGGAAAGCCGGCACCGGCGGCGTGTAGGTGGACCAATCAAAATCCGGCTTTGCGGCGCGGGCCTCGGTGAGTGTGAGGGTGGCCTTTTTCGGGCCGGCGAGGAAGGTGTCGCGGAGTTGCTGTTGCTTTGTTAGATTAGCCTCGACGAAGGCGTCGTGCTGGCCTTTGGACAGCAGCGAGGTGGTGACTGGCACGGAGCGCGAGGCATCCAGCACATGCACCACGGGCCCGGAATAATGTTGGGCGATCTTGACCGCGGTATGCGCGGCGGAGGTGGTGGCGCCGCCAATGAGCAGCGGGACGGTGCATCCGGACCGTTGCATTTCCTTGGCCACGTGGACCATTTCGTCAAGTGATGGCGTGATGAGGCCGGAGAGTCCGATCACATCGGCATGGATCTCGCGGGCCTTGGCAAGGAGCTTGTCACAAGGGACCATCACGCCCATGTCGGTGACTTCGTAGCCATTGCAAGAGTGCACGACGCCGACGATGTTTTTGCCGAT
>JBAXPF010000044.1:0-18887 GCA_037132955.1 Verrucomicrobiota bacterium
AGGAATTGCCACCGAACCAACCCAACGCGGCAGGCATCCTCATCACCCTCGATGCCGCATCCAAAACCGCCGCCATGAGTTTCGGCTACCTGCTCGATCCGTTCCTTGAAGAGACGGATACCTTCGACTGCCTCTGGCGGGCCCATTCCCGCTGGTTGGAAGGACGCTATGCCGATGGCATGGTCAAGGCCATCGAGCAACTCGCCATCGTGTTGCGCAAGCGCAGCCGTCAAGCCCGACGCAATCCCGCCGGCTTTGAACGCAAACTGTTGCCACCGGCTCATGGCAAAACCCCGCAGCGCCACGCGGAAACCGCCAAAGCGATCACCCCAAACCCTGCACAGCCGCCACCATGAAACGTTTGGCATGTCTCGGACTCGCCATCTGCGGGTTGTGCACGCCCGCACCGGCACGCAGCGAAGCGCCTCTGCCGGCTTGGGACGAGTCCGCCCGCAAGACCCAGGAAAAATCCGGCTGGCTGCCCGGAACGCGGATTCTAACCGATGATGCGGAGGCGGACCCGCTGCAGGCCGCCGCACCCGCCCCGCTCGAGGAAATCAAGCCCGCGGCAGGCGAATTGGCCGAAGCCCCGGCACCACCGGTGGCGATTCCCGAAAAGTATTTGGCGGCCTACTTCGATGCCCGCCCGGAGAGTTTCCTGACCGATCCGCAGCATCTGTTAGACCAACGGAGTACCCGTGAGCGGCTGAACTTTTTGAAAGGGCACGCGGCGGACTCCGCGATCGACCTTTACATCTATGTTTTCAACAAGGACCAGGAAATCCCGGGAGAAGTGCGCGAAGAGGAATTGATGGAGCGGTTCTTCGCCGACGGGCGCCCGGCCATCCTGGTGTACTACTATCTGGGCGCGCCCCAACAAGCGACGCTGCACCTCAGCCCGTTGCTCACGGAGCGGGTGTCGGCGGCTTTGCAACGCCGGACGCTGCAAAGCGCCATCATGCAAGCGATGGAAAAATCCAGCCCGCAAGACCAACTGGAAGTTTTCAGCGTTCAATTGGCGATCCGCAGCTACTGGATGGAGCAATTCGTTGGAGGCAACCCCGGCGATGACACTCAGCCACCAGCCCAGCCACGCGCATCCAAACAGCCGAAAAAGCCCGCGTCTCTGGCCGAAAGATGGACCCAACTGCGGCCCATCGCCGAACCCCTCGCCCTCCCCGGCCTGCTGCTTGCCGGCGCCCTCGTCCTTGCCCTGGGCCTTGGAGCATGGCTGCGCTGGCGTGCCACCTATCGATTCCCCGAGTTCGTCGTGGAACCCCGCCTCGGCGGTAGCCATGCCGCGGGTGTCGGCGCGGTGCTCGGCTTTTCGCGAACTGCCCTGCCGCCACCATCCCAGCGTGACCAGCTTGCGGAAACCTGGCGGCGCCATTGAGCGAGGTCGGCGACCAGGGTTAAACCTCCGGGGTTGCAGGTGAGACGGGATCGGTCTAGGGTGTCGCTCTTCCCACGTGATGAAACACCTGCTCGCCTGCTTGCTCACCGCCCTGTTGCCCTGCGGCGCCTCCGCCGAATCGGCCAGGCCCTACGTGAATGATAAGAAAGCCCCCGAAAACCGCAAGGATCTGGAAACCATCCAGAACACTCTAACCAATGCGCTGGGCAAGGCCCGCAATGCCACGGTGTGCATCGAATTGGCGCAAGGCAGCGGCAGCGGCGTGCTGGTTTCCGAGGAGGGTCTGGTGCTCACCGCCTCGCATGTTTCCGGCGGCGTCAACAAGGACCTCTCGGTCATCCTCGAAGACGGTCGCAAATTCAAGGCGGTGTCCCTCGGCGTCGTCGCCGATACCGATGCCGCCATGGTCAAAATCATCGATAAGGAAAAATTCCCGTTTGCCGAGATCGACCGCAACGATTCGACGCGGCTGGGCGATTGGGTTTTTTCGCTCGGCCATTCCGGCGGCCTCGACAAGGAGCGCGGCTCGGTGGTGCGTTTGGGTCGTTTGGTGCGCATGACCGACAGCACCTATCAATCGGACTGCACGCTCATCGGGGGTGACTCCGGTGGTCCCTTGTTCAACCTGCAAGGGCAATTGATAGGGATCCACTCGCGGGTGGGCACCAACCTGCCCATGAACATGCACGTGCCCATCCAGGTCTTCCTCAAGCATTGGGACGGCTTGGTGAAAGGCGAATTCATCGGCGAAGGGCCGTTTGTCAAAAAACCCGAAAAGGGCAAGGGCTTCCTCGGCCTGGCCACCGAGACCCGCAAGGAAGGCGGCCTGACGGTGACCAAAGTGGGCAAGGACACGCCGGCCGAAAAAGCCGACTTCAAAGATGGCGATGTCCTGCTCAAACTCAACGGCACCGAGCTGACAACCCGCGAACAATTCCAAGGCCTGCTCAAGGAGATGGCCGAAGGCGATGCACTCGAAATCGATGCCCTCCGCGCGGACAAACCCCTCACCCTCAAACTCAAACTCGGTGCACGCTAAATTTTTTCTCCCTGCCCTCGCCCTCGCGCTGAGCGCCCGCACCCTGGCCGATCAAAGCTTGGAAACCGCCTATCGCACCACCGGTGCCAGCGTGCTGGCCGCCTTCGAACCGCAACGCCTGGTCATCCAGAAATCCAGCGCCGTCATTTACGATGGCCGCGGCGAAGCAATCTATGGCGTGGTGATTTCGCCCGATGGAGATATCCTAACGAAAGCCAGCGAGCTGCAGCAAATCAAGAAACTCAGCGTCGTGGTGGACGATAAGAAATACCCGGAGGTGACCCTCCTCGACATCGACCCGCGCTGGGACGTGGCTCATTTGAAGATTGATGCCAGCGGCCTGACCCCGGTGACCTACGCGCCCACCAGCGCCGTGCCGCAAGGGACTTGGGTGGTGGCCAACGGCGCGAGCACCCGCACCCAACGCCGCGTGCTCGCCGGCATCATCAGCGCGAAAATCCGCGAAATCCCCACCGCCGGCGGCGGTGCCCTCGGCGTGAAACTCAAGCCGGACGTCAAGGAGTTGGAAATCGCCGATGTTCAGGACAAGAGCGGTGCCAAGGAGGCCGGCCTCCAAAAGGGCGACGTCATTCTCGCCATTGACGGCAAGACGGTTGGCAAGCTTGAAGAGTTATCCGCCATCCTCAAGGACCGCAAGGCGGGCAGCACTGCCATGCTCACCTACCGCCGCAATAAGGAGGAGATGAACGCCGAGGTGCGCCTCATGGCACGCAATGAGATGACCGAGGAAATGAACCGCAATGATGCCATGAGCGGCGATTATTCCGAACGCCGCAGCGGCTTCCCGCGCATTCTCCAACATGATATCCTCGGCGCGAAATCCATCGTCGGCGGTCCTTTGTTAGACTTGGACGGCCGCTGTATCGGCATGAACATCGCCCGCGCCGACCGCGCCGAAAGCTTCGCCATCCCGGTGGAAGATCTCAAGGCCATTGCCGGGCGCATGCTCAAGAAACCGCAGGAATGATATGGATGTCTGCATGTCGTCTATGCCAAGGACTGGTGTTTACCTGGTAGATTCGGGCGGGATCTTGCGGGCGGATGGTCTGGCGCTTGGCACCGGCAATGCCGGGCCGGCGTTGCGGGTGAACTCGTCCTGCAACTGCTGCCAGCGCGCGGCCATGTCGCGGATGCGGTCGGGCTGGGCGGCGGCCAGGTTGTGCTGCTCGCAGCGGTCGTTTGTTAGATCGTAGAGTTCCCAAGCGTTTTGACCTTCGCGGGCGGACACCACCTTGTAATTGCCGACGCGCAGCCCGCGATTTCCTTCATGGTTAAAGAACAGGTTGTCACGAGTGACGCTACCGTCCTTGGCAAGCGCCGGGACCAGGCTGCGGCCGGGAAACGGCGGAGAGCCTGCAGGCAGTTCCGGCTCGGCTCCGGCGAGTCCTAACAATGTAGGAACAAAGTCAATGACATGGCATACGTCGTGCCGGAGTTCGCCGCGCGCGGTGATGCCCTTGGGCCAATGCACGATGAGCGGCGTGGAGATACCGCCCTCATGGGTCCAGATCTTGTGGCGGCGGAACGGGGCGTTGCCCGCGCTCGACCACCCGGGCCCGAGGCACAGGAAGGACGCTGCGGATCCGGGCGGGGCATCGCGGTCATTGCCATCGCCGCGGACCAGGATCGAGGCGTCGGTGCCGTTGTCGGATAGAAACAGGATGATCGTGTTGTCCCAGGCACCCATTGCGCGGACCTGATCCAACACGCGTCCGATCTCGTGGTCCATGCGGTCGATCATGGCGGCATGGATGGCCATCTTCGTGGCCTGATAGATTTTTTGCGCGTCGCTCAATTCGATCCATGGGACGGCATGCTCGATTTCGCCAGGGCCGAGTTTGTTGAGCACCCCGGGCACGAGGTAACGCGGCGTGAACGCCGGTTCCAGCGGCGCCAGAGCGCAGTTGACGATCCCGGTGTCGTGCAGCTTCTGCCAGCGGTCCTGTCGCACCTGGTCCCAGCCTTTGAGGTAATGATCGCGGTAACGGGCAATATCCTCCGGCGGGGCTTGCAGTGGGAAATGCGGCACGGTGAACGCCAGATAGGAAAAGAACGGTTGGGAAGCATACTTCTCGGCATGCTCTTTCAAACAGCGGATTGCATGATCGGCAAAGACAGTGGACGTGTAATAACCGCTGTCCTTCGCCACGGGCGGCAGCGGTCGGTCATCTTCAGCAATGTCCTTTGGATTGAAATTGCGGTCATGGTCATGCAGGACATACGAATGGTCGAATCCGCCATCCTCCACCACCATGGGCGCGCCGTTCACATGCCACTTACCGGAATGATAGCTGCGGTAGCCCAGCGGCTTGAGCCACTGCGGCAGCGTGCGCGTCCATTGTGGCAGGCGTCCATTGGGCGGATCCATGTGAATCTGCTGCGGATAGTAACCGGTCATCAGGGCGCTGCGCGTCGGCCAGCAGCGGGCAGTGTTGTAACACTGGGTGAAGCGCAGGCCATTGGCGGCAAGCCGGTCCAACTGCGGCGTGGCGATATCCGATCCATAACAACCGATGTCCGAAAACCCCAGGTCGTCGGCGAGAATGACCAGGATGTTGGGCTTCGGGCCAGCGACATTCGCAGCGTGCAGCGGTGTGACGATGCATAATGCGAAGAGTACAAACTGGGGCAATTTCACGCGGCCTTTGTATGTTTGAATTTTCAGTCCATTCCAAGTTCAAATATCGCGTTCACAAAAGTAGTTACGGACTTCAGTCCGTTCTTTCTTCTCCACGACCGGACTGAAGTCCGGAACTACATTAATCAAACAACTCAGCGCGAGTCAGTCCTGCCCGGTCTCCACAACCAAGGACATACCCATCAGACAATCCGGCCTTGGCGGGATTATCAGCGATGTAGCGACGGAAATGCTCCCACTGTGCCTCACTGCGCACGATGTGATCGAATGCCTCGGCCTGCCACAGGCTGCCCGATCGGTTGTTGGACTGGTTGATTTTTCGTGCACTGCCCCCCTTCCATGCCTTCATCACTTGACCGAGGGTGACGCTTGCCATGGGTTCGACTAGAGCATGGAAATGATTTGGCATGATGACCCAGGCATCGAGATGATAGGACGTCCCGTGGCCGGAGGTCATGATCTCCCCGAGAATGGCCGACAGTTCGGGCCGGGCCAGCAGGCACTCCCCATGCCCGGCATCAAGGAGTTCGTGGAATTTTGCGGTGAATTCACGATGAAAGGCTATACCCTCAGCCTCGGCAAGTTGCTCGGGATCCGCATCTGATGGGAGTCCATGCTCGGCCAGCCAGATGTTGCGTTGTTGGATCCACCGTTCACGAACGTGTGAGGGCAATGAATCGGCGAGACGTGTCGTGATGAAATAACTGCGCCCCCATTGACGCCAGTGCGGGAGGTGAAGCCGGTGACGATGCACGGCTTCGTCTGGATTGTATGGCGTGAAGGCCATGACGGGATGAATGATAGCGTGGTCTCGAAAGTAGTCCAGGACTTTAGTCCGGACTTTCTTCTACAAAAAAAGTAGTCCAGGACTTTAGTCCGGACTTTCTTCTACAAGAAAAGTAGTCCAGGACTTTAGTCCGGTCTTTTTTCTACAAGAAAAGTAGTCCAGGACTTTAGTCCGGTCTTTTTTCTACAAGAACGAACTATGGAGAGGAAGACCGGACTAAAGTCCTAGACTACGTTCCCGCGCAGGCGGGCCACGATCCAACTCCACACCCTCAACCCGCGGATCTCCGGCTCCCTATTCTTCCCGGGTTTGAGCTTCCTTGCCGGCTTGGCGGCTTTGCCGAGAGGTGTCCATGCCGCCGGTTGCGGGGTGGCGACCTTGAGCGGGGCCTGGTCGCCATAGCGCAGCCGCTCCTTTTCTAGCAAGGCGGTCAGGTCGGCGGCTTTCGCGGCGTGTTCGGGATTGGCGGACAGGTCGGTCATCTCGTGCGGGTCGGCTTGCAGGTCGAAGAGTTGGGTTTTGTCGATGAGCGGATAGCGGAGCAACTTCCAGCGTTCATCGCGGATGGAGCGCTGGCAATCCTTGTAGGCCGTGAACAGGCAGTCGCGCACTTGCGACTGGCGGCCGGTGATGACCGGTGCGAGGCTCGTGGCATCGAGGTCTGCGGGCACGGCGATGCCGGCCAGTTCGCAAAGGGTTGGATAGACATCGTACAAGTAGGCAAACGCCTTGGTTTCACCTTTCGGGACGCCCGGTCCGGCGAAGATCAAGGGGACGTGCATGCCGCCGAACTCATAGAGGTTTTGTTTGCCGAGCAAGCCGTGTTCGCCCAACGACAAGCCGTTGTCACCGGCGACGACGAAGATCGTGTGATCGAACTGACCGGTCTGCTTGAGGGCTGCGATGACCCGGCCCGCCTGCGCATCCCAATAAGACGTGGATGCATAGTAGCGCGCCAGCTTGCCGGTGACGCTTTCCTTGGTGCGTGGCCACGGCAGCGTTTGCTCGTCGCGGACGGTCATTTCACCGTTGTCGAAGGGCAGGAACGGCAGAAAGTTGACCGGCAACGGGATGTTTTTCGCTTGGTACATGCGATAGAACTCATCGGTGGCAAACTGCGGGTCGTGGGGTTCGTGCGAGGCCATATAGAGAAACAGCGGTTGTTTGCCTGCATGCTCGCCGATAAAGCGAATGAGGTTGTCGGCGTTGCCCCCGGCATTGTTGCCATCGGCATTGCAGTCAAACTCATCATCGAGTTTCTTCGGTCCGTTGCCATACTTGCCGCTGCGCATCGATGCGTAGCCGGCTGCCTTGATCGTCTGCGCGAGCGTCGGAGTGCCGCGGGTTTGATCGCGCAGATAACTCCGTCCGGTCTGGATCATGGTCCGGCTGGGCGTACAGACGGCTCCGGAGTTGGAGCCGAGCACGTAAGCGTTGCGGAAGATGAATCCCTGCGCAACCAACTTGTCGATGTGCGGGGTCTTGACGATGGGGTGGCCTAGCACTCCAAGGCAATCCGGCCGCAGGTCATCGGCCAGCAGGAAAACGATGTTGGGTTTTGTCACCGGGGCCGGTGCCGCAGTGGCGTGAACCGCGGCCAGCAATAGCAAGATCCCACGTGCTAGGCGTCGCATGCACGGATGTTTGCGCGGATTTGCCGGCCAATCCCAGCACAAAATAACGTAGTGCAGGACTTCAGTCCGCTCTTCCTCTTTCAAGAACGGACTGAAGTCCGTAACTACCGTCCGCTCTTCCTGCTCTAAGAACGGACTGAAGTCCGTAACTACCGTCCGCTCTTCCTGCTCTAAGAACGGACTGAAGTCCGTAACTGCTATCTGCGCTTCCCATCGCGGATACGATCTGCTAGCGTGTCGCCTGCGATGTTCAAATCCCGCCACTCCCTGCCAGGCACTCCGCCCGCCACTCTCACGCCGCTCGCGCCCGGTGAGGCAAGCCCGCCCGCGATCCGCTGGATGGAATACGATGCCGACACGCTCACCGAGCACAACGTCCGCAGCGTCGCTGAACTCCCGGACGTCAATGGCGGAACTGGCAAGGTCCACTGGATCGAATTCAACGGCTTGGGCGACCTCGACGCGCTCAAGGCGCTGGGTGAGAAATACGGACTGCATCCCCTCACCCTCGAGGATATTCTGCACGCCGGCCAACGCCCGAAAGTGGAACCGTATGACAACCACCTGTTCATCGTCGCGCTGATGGTCTATCGGGATGACGACCGGATGGTTGGCGAACAAATCAGCATGATTCTGGGGAAAGGTTTTTTGTTATCCATCCAGGAAGATCCGGAGAGCGACGTGTTGGAGCCGATCCGGCAACGGATCCGCAGCGGCAAGGGCTGGATCCGCAAGATGGGACCTGACTATCTGACCTACGCCCTGTTGGACGCCATCATCGACCACTGTTTCCCGATCCTCGAATGCCTCGGCGAGGCGCTCGAAGACCTTGAAACCGAGATGCTGCAGCGACCGAGTGCCAAATGCGTCGCCACCCTGCACGACCACCGCCGGACGCTCATCCAACTGCGCCGTGCCATTTGGCCGGAGCGCGATCTGCTCAACTCGCTGCTCCACGACGAAAGCCCGTTCATTGCGGCCCCGACCCGGGTATTCCTGCGCGACTGCTACGACCACACGGTGCGGATCATGGATCTCATTGAAAGCTACCGGGAACTCAGCGCCGGATTGCTGGAACTCTATCTATCCGCCGTGAGCATGCGCACCAATGAAATCATGCGGGTGCTCACCGTCATTTCCGCGTTCTTCATTCCCCTCACCTTCATCGTCGGCGTCTATGGCATGAATTTTGACAACAAGGACGGCGAGCATTGGCTCAATATGCCCGAGTTGCACACCCGCTACGGCTATGTCTGCCTGTGGATTTTCATGTTAGCCGTGGTCGTCGCCATGTATCTGTTCTTCCGCCGCAAGAAGTGGCTGTAGGATACAACTCACCTCCCCTTCTTGAAGAGCGGCCGGGCCTCACGGGTCAGTGTGGCATCGGTCTGCCCGAGGTCGGCGCGCAGTTTGGCAACCACCTCGGGGTGTTGTGCCGCGACGTTGCGGGTTTCACCGATGTCGCTGGACAGATCAAACAGCCAGGGCAGAGGCTCCAGCGGGATTTTTCTAACAATGCCTCCGGCGGCAGTTTGCCGGCCCATTTCATCACGGGTGCCACCAGGTGCAATTTCCAGTTACCCTCACGGATGGCGGACGGCAAGCCCTCACGGTTGAGCGAGCCGCGCGTTGGCGAGCACACGCAACCGGTGGCATAGCAGTCGGTGGCATAGCAGTCGGTGAACTTCACGCCCTCGGTTGCCATACGGTCGAGATGCGGCGTCTTGATCTTGTCCGCTCCATAACAAGACAGGTCCGCGTAGCCGAGGTCGTCAGCAAGGATGAAGATGATGTTGGGCTTGGCTGCGGCCAAAGACGCAAGACTTGATGACGCAAGACACAAGAGGAGAAATGATCGGAGTGACATGGCGGTGGTTATTTCCTCAACTTGATGGCAACATCGTTCTTCTGCGGCGGTCCGGGCGTGCTGCGGCCATCGGCTAGATATCTTTCCATCAACTGGGTCAAGCGCGCCACCTCGGCCGGGGCGTTGCTTTGCCGGTTTTCACGTTCCCCCAGACCCTGGCTCATGTCATACAACTGCAGCGGTGCCTTGTCGCCGTCGTTCTTGCTCCAGCCTCCGGAGCCGGCGCCGAAGATGAGTTTGGTGTTGGCCTGGCGCAGCGCAAACATGCCGTTGATCGAATGATGCACGACGGCCTCCCGCACCGGCTTGTCCAGCCCCTGCAACAATGGCAGGATGCTCACGCTGTCTTCACCGGAAGGGTCCGGCAAGGTGGCGCCGAGGATCCCGGCACAGGTCGCCAATAAATCTATTAGACACGTGAGTTGGCCGCATTTGCTACCGGGTTTGGTGACCTCCGGCCAGCGGACGATGAGCGGGATGCGGTGTCCGCCATCCCAGATGTCAGCCTTGTAGCCGCGCAGATCCGCACTGGGAAAATGCCCTTGCTTTTCCAGATTGGCGACATCCGCCGCGGGTGAGCAACCGTTGTCGCTGGTGAAAATGAGCAACGTGTTGGCGGCAATGCCGGCTTGATCGACGGCCGCCATCACCTGTCCCAGCGCCCAGTCGGTCTGCATGACAAAATCCCCATACTTGCCAAGGCCACTTTTGCCCTGCCAGTCCTTCGTCGGGACAATCGGCGTGTGCGGCGAGGCCAGCGCCAGATAGAGGAAAAACGGCTGCTTGGCCGCGGCTTGGCGGGTGATCACCTCGAGCGCTTTGCGGGTGAGCGTGGGCAGCACATCCTCCGCTTCAAAGCCCGGTGCGGCGGGCCCCTTGCGAATCCATTGTTTGGTGGCGGTGGGCGCCTCGGTGTAGCGGTCGTTGTCGATGAAGGCAAACGGCGGCATGTCAAGCGAGGCGCTGATGCCAAAGAAGGAATCGAAGCCGCGCGTGATCGGGCCATCCTGGATGGGGTCGGTTAGATGCTTGGCATCGGGCAGGGTCATGCCGAGGTGCCATTTGCCAATGCACGCGGTGGCATATCCGTGTTGTTTCAAAAATGCCGGCACCGTGAGCCGGTCGCGGGTGATGAGGGCACGACTGTTGCCATCGAGCACGCCCGATTGCAGGTGCGTGCGCCACGCATAGCGACCGGTGAGAATGCCGTAGCGCGTCGGCGTGCACACCGACGACCCGCCGTGAGCGTCGGTGAATGCCATCCCTTGCGCCGCAAGACGATCCGCATGGGGCGTGGCAATCTTGCCGCGTTGCGGGTTGAGGCATTGGATGTCGCCATAGCCGAGGTCATCGCAGAGGATGTAAATGATGTTGGGCTTGGCTTGGGCCAAAGACGCAAGACTTGATGACGCAAGACACAAGATGAGGAAAAGGCGGAGTGACATGGCGATGGACCGGAGATTAGGCGAAGAATGATAAGGAGTCACGACATTCTTGTCGTGTCATCTGGGTTATTCGGTCTTGTTCATGGCTGCTCAATTGCCGAACACTGACGGTGGGTCGTCCACAACAGTCGGTTTAGCTCTTCTTGATAGGATAACATGCGTCCCGCCTGTTAGGGAAGACAGCGCGTCCCGCCTGTCCGCCCATGAAACGACAGGCGGGACGCCCGTCGGCCCTGACAGGCGAGACGCCTGTCCTCCTGTTAGTCTGCCAGTATTGGGCAGAATGCCGGTGCTCCCTAATTCGCGTTACTGTGGCTGGCGGCCCGTGCCTTGCGGGCCGGGCTTGCCGTTAGGCGCGGGGTTGGGTGTGGGCATCACTGCCTGCACCGACTTGCGCCAGGCTGCCAGCTTGTCGCGGAGTTCCTTGACCTTGGCGGGATTGTCGGCGGCACGGTCCACTTTCTCGCTGAGGTCATCGCGCAGATTGAACAACTCGCAGCGCCCGTCCTCATACCACTCGATGAGTTTCCAATCGCCGTCGCGCACGGCGCCGGATGGAGCCCCACCCTGGTTGCCATAGTGCGGGTAGTGCCAGTAGAGTGGCCCGCGCTCCAGCGAGACGCCCTTGAGCAACTGTAGCAGACTCACGCCATCGACGTGTTGTTGCGGCATGAGCGGCAGGCCCGCGAGCTCCAATAATGTCGGATAGAAATCCGTGCTGACCACCGGGGTAGCGCAAATGCTGCCGGGTTGGGTAACCCCTGGCGCGCGGATGATCCACGGCTCGCGGATACCACCCTCATAGAGCCAGCCCTTGCCGGCACGCAAGGGCAGGTTCGACGTCGGGTGGCCCTCGGCCGTGGCCAACCCGCCATTGTCGGACGTGAAAACGACGATGGTGCGTTCGGTCAGTCCGTTGCGGTCCAGCGCGTCGAGCACCCGGCCAATGGCGGAGTCCATCTGCTCGATCATGCCGGCATAGGCGGGATGGTTTTGCACCAGGCGCAGCTTGCTCGCGCCCTCCCTGCCCCAGGCGTCTGGCGGCGCCTGCTTGCGCTGGTATTTCTCTATCAACTCAGGTTTGGCCCCGATCGGGATATGCACGGCGAGCAACGGCAGATAGGCGAAAAACGGCTGATTTTTGTGGGCATCAATGAAGCGCACGGCTTCGTTGGCGATGCGGTCGGTAGTTTTGGGATCGTCGCGCGGGTCGGGTGGCGGCGCGTCCGACTTGGGATAGTAAAACTGGCCCTTGCCTAACAGGCCTGGCCCGAACCCCTGGGCATTCGGCGAATACTCACCGTCACCGAGGTGCCACTTGCCGGCAAAAAAAGTGGTGTAGCCGCTGGCGCGCAAGGCTTCAGCCAGTGTGACCTCGTCGAGCGCGAGATGGTTCTTATTGGGCGCGGGCAGCAACTTGCCCGGGCGGTTGCCACCGATGAAGTCGGTAATACCAGTGCGCGGCGGGTATTTGCCGGTCATGATGCTGGCACGGGTGGGCGAGCAGACCGGACACGCCGCATATCCGGCGGTGAAGCGCATCCCGCGCGCCGCGAGCCGGTTGATGTTGGGTGTCTCGTAGAACGTCTGCGGGTTGTTTGTCTTAATATCCATGTAGCCGAGGTCGTCGGCGAGGATGAATACGATGTTAGGTTTGGGCGTGGCCAAAGACGCAAGACTTGAAGACGCAAGACACAAGAGGCAGAAAAGGCGGCTCAGTAGGCGCGTTGGTGACAACGCGGGCGGGCAATGGCGGCGGCTCACCGGGTTGCGGAGTCCAACACCCCGCGTTCTAACGAACGTACCTACGTTGAAGAATAATCGGATCGTTGGCATCGGGCTATGCTATGGCGCAGGTGCCGGGGCTCCCGCTGGCGCTGGCGCTGCCAGATAAAGCCCGACCGGTTGCTGGACGCGGCCCGGTTGACGCACCCCCGGGCCCACTTGTGTCACGCCCAGGTCGGCGTCCATGGCGGTGACGAATTTCTGCAGGCGTTCGACGACGTCGGGGTGCTCTGCGGCCACGTTGCGCGTTTCACCGATGTCGGTGTCGAGGTTGTAGAGCGCCGGTATGACTGATGCTTTGGATTTGCCGCCGCCCATGTTTTCCGACTGCCCGACGATGGCCAGCTTCCACGGGCCGCTGCGGACTGCTTCCAGACGGTTGCCGGAAAAATAGTAATGCGCCTCACGCGGCGCTTGCCGCGACTTGCCTAACAATATCTGCGCGATGTCCCTGCCGTCGATTTTCACCCCCTCCGGCAACTTCGCGCCACCCAGTGCGGCGAAGGTCGGCAACAAGTCGATATTGCCGGCCACCGCGTCGCAGGTGCTGACTGCGGGCACCTTGCCCGGCCACCACGCGACGGTCGGCTCACGCATGCCACCTTCAAAGGTGCCGCCCTTGCCGCCCCGCAACGGGCCGGCGGTGCCGCCATTTTTACCTTGGGTGAGCCACGGTCCGTTGTCGCTGGTGAAGATGACGAGCGTGTTAGATTCAAGCTTGAGGTCGCGCAGGGTGTCGAGAATCCGGCCCACGCTCCAATCGACTTCCTCGACCCAATCGCCGAAGGCACCGTTGGCCGAGCGGCCTTTGAACTTGTCGCCGGGATGAATGGGCACATGCACGGCGGTGTGTGGCAGATAGAGGAAAAACGGCCTGGTCTGGTTTTCGGTGATGAACTTGACAGCCTCGTCGGTGTAACGCTCGGTGAGGCGGTCCTGCGCGGCGGGCGAAACCACTTCAATCACCTTGTCGTCGCGAACCAGCGGCAGCGGCGGCTTCTTGCCATTTTGGGCATTGCCGCTCTCGCTGCCGCCCATGTCGTTGGAGTAAGGCAAGCCGAAATAGTGGTCGAAGCCATGGCGTGTTGGAAGAAATTCCGCTTGGTCGCCGACGTGCCATTTGCCAATGCACATCGTGGCGTAACCCGCGCTCTTCATCAACTCGGCCACCGTGTGTTCCTGGGAACTGATGCCGATGGGACATGCGGGAAAGATGACATTCGGCAGCGACACCCGCTTGGCATAACAACCGGTGAGCACCTGCGCCCGCGACGGGGTGCAGACGGGCGCGGCGTAAAATGACGTGAGCTTCATGCCTTCCCTGGCCATGCGGTCGATGTTGGGAGTGCGGTTCTGCGTCGAACCGAACGGCCCGACGTCGCCATAGCCCATGTCATCAATGAGGATGAGAACAATGTTAGGTTTGTCTGCGGCAGGCAGGGCGGCAGGCGATGCGATGAAGATCGCGGTGAGAATGCGCAACAGGGTGTTCATAGGGGGTGTTATCGGATTGGGCAACTCCCTCACGGTACCACCCTCCGCACAAGATTAGACACCCCCCATCCAAACACCACGAAAAAGTTCACGCCATGATTCCCGCGGCGACGTCCCGGGCCACAGCATCCCCGGCCAACCTGCGCACCAGGACCAGACCGAAGTCGGTGGCCGTGCCCGGCCCGCGCGACGTGACGATCCCGCCGTCTTCCACCACGCGTTCATCGAGCACGCCGGGCAAGTCCCCGTGCACGCTGAAGTGCGCGGTGAAGCGCCGGTTCTCTAGCAACCCGGCCGCATGCAAGATCAAGGGCGCGGCACAGATGGCGGCCACGGTTTTGCCAGCCGCATGAAACTCCGCCGCCAACCGGGTGGCCCGCCCGTCACCCAGCAATTCCATCACCCCGGGGCCGCCGGGAAGATAGAGCACATCAAAGGTGGCCGGATCGACTTCCTCAAAGTCCGCGTCCGGCTCAAGCCGGATCCCGCCGCGCCCCTCCACCCCGCCGCCATGCAAAGACGCTAACACCACCTCAACACCGCCACGCCGCAGCAAATTCACCGGCGTGACCACTTCGGTTTCTTCGAAACCATCAACTAACAGGCAAAGAACACGTTTTGACATAACGCGGAGCCTGCCACAATCGGCACCCAACGCAAGCCCGCAGTGCAGGAAAATGCGCGGTGATTACTGTGGCACTCCATCTTCCTGCCTCAATTTTTCGTGCTTTAGCGAGCCGTATTGAGCGGACCTGCTTTCGTGGGCGGGACGCCCAATACTGGCAGGTTGGCAGGAGGACAGGCGGGACGCCTGTCAGGGCCGACGGGCTTCCAGCCTGTCGTTTTATCGGCGGACAGGCGGGACGCCTGTCTTCCCTAACAGGCGGGACGCGCTGTCTTCCTAGCAAGAGGACGCCTGTCTTCCCTAACAGGCGGGACGCCTGTTTTCCTGGCGGGACGCCCACGCTCCTTGATGCGATTCTCACGATGCAAGACCTGCGTGATTGAGATGCGATCCCCTATCCGCGATCCATGTGCCCTGCGGCTGGAAGCCACAGCTACTGCTTGCGCCGGGACGGCGCAAACACGGCCTGCGGCGGGACGCCGCAGCCACGAAAACCAACCGCGGCGTTTGCCGTGGCCTCTACAAATTAAACGCGGCCTTGAAGACGTCGGCGATCTCCGGGTGGAGGTCAGCGTTGATGCCGTCGGCATCGAAAGGCAGGCCCATGACTGTTAGGTCATGCTTGAGTTGGACGGTTTCCTGTTCCGGGGAAATGCGCGGGGGCAGCACGCGGCCGAGCGGGACGAGCCAGGCGTTGAGGGTGTGGCCGCCATCGACCATCAGGTCATGACCGGTGACATAGTTGCTGGCATCGGAGGCAAGGAAAACGACCGGGCCATGCAGGTCCTCGGGGCGTTCGACATACCCTAACGGAGTGAGGTCACGGATGCGTTGGCGCACCACGGTGGGCGTGGAGGCATGCATCGGGCTGAGGATATAACTCGGGCTGATGCAATTCACATTGATGTTATAGGTGCCCCACTCGGCGGCGAGGGTTTTGGTCATGTGAACGATGCCGGCCTTGGACGCGTCATAGGATGCGTTGCAATTGGCGATGGTGGCGGACATGCTGGCGGTGTTGATGATTTTGCCGCCGGTTTGTTGGGCGATCATCTGGCGGGCCTCGGCCTGACAGCACAGGAATGCGCCGGTGAGATTGACGGCGATGACCTTGTCCCAGTCTTTTTGCTCCAGCGTGGCGTCGGCACCGAGAATGGCGATGCCCGCGTTGTTGACGCCGATGTCAAGCCGCCCGAAGCGCGCCACGACCGCATCCACCATTGCCTGGACTTGGTCGGCTTTGGTCACATCGCAACGGATATAAACACCGTCGCGGCCCATGGCCTGGATTTCCTTGGCGGTGATGGGGCCGACCTTGTCGTCGATATCGACGATGGCGACGTCAGCGCCCGCGGCCGCGAGGGCGATGGCATAGGCACGGCCGATGCCAACGGCACCGCCGGTGACAAGGGCCTTTTTTCCAGTGAGGTCAAACAGGGAGGGAGCGGAAGGGGTTGGGGTCGCGTTTGGCATGCCGGTGGTGTAGGGTATCGGACACGTGCTCCACAACCTCTAAATCTTCAGGCTTTCGTTTTTTGCAAGGCAACGCATCATCTCTCCAGCCATGACAACTCACCCGGGCATTTTGTTGGTGGTTTTTCCGCTGCTGGCCGTGGCCGCGCCCAAACCGCCGGACCCCCCACCCATGGAACTACCGAAGCCGCCACCGGCCCAGGTCTCGTCGTCGGAGGGGATGCCTCCCCTGCCCTATCCGGTGGTGCCGCAAAAACGCCAGGAACGCAAGAATCCACCGCAACCGCCGGTGCTGCTCACCAAGATCCGCACCAACGATGCCGAGGACTGGGCGCGCACGCCGCACGATTTGAAAAAACTGTTGGAATGGATGAGCGGCGAAATGGGCGCAAGCTTCACGTCCAACATCAAGACCTGGGCGGAAATCTCCACCAACCCGCGCGAAAACCCGGTGCTCTATCGGTCCGGTTACAAGCCGTTCAAACTCGATCCCAAGGAGGCCACCCGCTTGCGCGAGTACCTGCGCAACGGCGGCACCGTCATCTTCAACGCGCTGGTCGGCCACCCTGATTTCTATCAGTCCGCGGTCGAGGCGGCCCAACAAATCCTGCCGGAAAGCCCGGTCTATCGGCTGCGTCTCGACCATCCGTTGTTCCGCGCCTACAACGAGATCAAGCAGGTCAAATACCGCGAGCGCGCCATTCGCGACGGCGTGGTCAGCGACAATTTCCCGTGGATCGACGGCGTGGACATCGACAACCGCACGGCCATCATCATCTCGCGCTTTGACATCGCGATGGGTTGGGAGAAAAACCGCCACGACAGTTGGGGTTACGAGGATGCGGACGCGCAACGACTCGGGGCCAACATCCTATCCTATGTGACCGCCATGCAGGAAGCCGGCCGCAGCGCGGGCAAGAGCGTGGAACTCGCGGATGCCGGCGGCAGCAAGGCGGGCAGCCTGCGCATCGGATGGGTGGCGCACGCGGGCCCGTGGAAGACCCGGCCCGCGGCGATGCCGATGTTGCTGCGCAAGTTCAATGAAGCCACCGGCGCGCCGGTGGCCTTTGAATGGCGGGAGGTGGTCTTGACCGATGCATCGATGTTTGAAACACCCCTTCTCTATCTGACAGGCACCACGGATTTCACGCTGGGTGAAAACGAGCGCGCCAACCTGCGGCAGTTCTTGATGAAGGGCGGAGTCCTGTTCGCCGAGGCCGGTGACGGGCGTTCCACCTTTGACACCGCCTTCCGCGCGGAAATGGCCAAGGTATTGCCGGACCACCCGCTGCTGCCGGTCCCCCCCACCGCCTCACTGCTCCATCAACCTAACGAGGTCGGCACGGTCAAGGTCCGTCCGGCGCTCGCCGCGCAACTCGACAAGCGCGCCACCACCACCCCCGAATTGTTCGCCGCCCAGATCAATGGCGCCACCGCCGTGATCTATTGCCCGCGGGATTTGTCCGCAGGCTGGGAACAGGCACCCGCACCCTACGCCATCGGCTATGAAGCCGCCGACTCCACCGCCCTTGGCGTCAACATCCTCTTCCACGCACTCGTTAGGTGAAATCATTCAGTGACTTTCTATCAGCCGAGACGATGCGGCGGCTTGACCCCCTCGTGCTCGGGTCACGCTGGACGGCGGAGGGCGGGCGCGCCGGCCGCCATTCGAGTGTGCTCAAAGGGGCCAGCGTCGAGTTCCGCGACCACCGCGACTACGTCCAAGGCGACAGTCTGCGCCACCTTGATTGGAAGTTGTTCGGCCGCAGCGAACGGTATTTCATCAAACAATTCCAAGAGGAAACCAGCCTGCGCGTCCACCTTGTGCTCGATGCCTCGGCCTCGATGGCCTTCCGCCATTCCGGTCTCAGCACCAAGTATGAATTCGCCCGCGAACTGGCCGCCGCCGCCGCCTATCTGGCACACCACCAGCAGGATTCCTTCGGTCTCGTCATTTACGACGACCACGTCCGCCACTGGCTGCCGGCCAAGGGCGGCAACCGCCATGTCAGAAATTTCCTTGAAGCCCTCGGCTCCCACCAAGCGTCCGGTCGCACCGACACCGGCAAGGCCTTGGAAGCCCTCGCCGAGGGCATGGCCCGCCGCGGTTTGGTGCTGATGTTGTCAGACCTGTTAGACGCGCCCGAGGCGGTGTTCCGCGCGCTGGCGCATTTCCGGCGGCGCGGCCACGACGTGGTGCTCGTCCACGTGCTCGACCCGGCGGAACTCTCCCTGCCCTTCGACGGCGTGTCCGATTTCATCGACATGGAAACCGGCGAGCGCCTCGAGGCCGATGCCGCCCTGATCCGCCGCGCCTACCGCGAGGCCATCGGCGCCGCCATCAACGGCTTTCGCGCCCGTTGCGGCGCCTTGCATGTGGACTATCGCATCGCCACCACCGAGCGGCCGCCCGCCGCCTTTCTCACCGAATTGTTAGCCGACCGCAAGCGGCTTGGCGCGTGAACGGCATGTGGCTGCGACGTCCCGTCGCAGGCCGTGTCGGCGGCGTCTCGCCGCCAGTCTTCTTCCAACGAAGCCCGCCCCTGATGTTCCTGCCTACCTCTGCTTTTCTCAGCAGACCCTGATGAAATTGCGCTTCCCAAGGGGTGCGGGATCACCTACCCATGGGCGATCAATCCCTGCCACGGACAACTGACCCCCGACC
>JBAXPF010000045.1:0-18690 GCA_037132955.1 Verrucomicrobiota bacterium
CCACCGACCCCACCGACACCACCGACACCACCGACACCACCGACACCACCGACACCACCGGGCCTGCCAACCCCACCGACACCACCGACCCCGCCGGGTCTGCCGGGTCCGCCAACGCCACCAACTCCGCCAACGCCACCAACTCCGCCGGGGCCGTACGGAGCGGCACCGCGATGTACCGGTTGGTGCTGCCAATTGCCTTGGCCATTGATATGATTGACGTTGTTGTAGTGGCTTATGTAGTTGTTGTTGTAGTTGACATTGACGCAACTATGGCCCCAGCCATAGTGGTAGCCCCAGCCACCGCCCCATGCGGCTCCCAGGACAAGCCCGGCACCAAACGCCAGCCCTGCTCCCGGCACGTAGCCCGGATAGATATAGGACGGATATGGGTAGACGGGCGCGCCATAAACCACCAACGGATCGTATGAGGGAACGTAAATCACTTCCGGTTTGGCCTGTTCAATGATGATCACCTGCTGGCCGCCGTCGACGGTCTGGGTTTCGACTTTCTGTTGCCCGCTGGTCTTCAGGCTTCCCGTGCCCTGCGCCTTTGCGCGCATGCGCTGGACGGCGGCCATCACATCGTTTTGTTGCGCCAGGAAAGCGTTCCCGAGTTCCGTCGTCCATTGGATATTGCCGGCCAGGCGCTGCACCACCTCAGGCACCGCGATCATTGCCTGGATGCTTGGATCCCAAGGTTGTTTCTTCACGGCATCCGCCAGGGCCTTGTCCTTCAAGGTTTTGTTCCTGTCCATCCACTGCTGGAGTTGGATGATCTCCAACGGATAGGTCGCAGCCACCAGCGTCTGGCTCAATAGCGGATCGGGATAAAGCGCGATCGGTGCGACCAGCGAATCCAGCTGATCGCCCGGAATCTTCGGAACCGCCGCCGCCGCCGTGGTCGTCGTGGTCGTCGTGGTCGTCATCGCCGGTTCCTGGGCGTCCTGGCCGAACACCACGGACGAGCTTGGGGCGAGTGATGCCACGCACACAATGGCGATAGCGCTGCGCAAGGGTTGACTGGAGAATTTGAATTGAGGGCCTCGTGACTTCATGACTGGTAGGGAGTTGTGTTTACTGACTGCTAGGAAGGGGCTTGTGGGGAGGGCGGCTCTTGCCGCTCATCGAAGGAGGTGCAGGGTCGCAAAAAAGCCGCAGCGCTGTCTACTGCCCTTTAGGGCAGGTGGTGCTTCCAGTTGCTGGAGCATCTCGCGAACTGAGGGAACCGAATCTGCGGGGAACTCACGGAGTTCTCTGCGGGATGTTTCGAGGTGTTTTGCGATTTCCGTGCGGTCAGAGAAATCGGTGATCGCAACGTCCGCAGCATCCAGCCTTGTGCACTGGACGACAAGAACGAGTGACGAAAAGACCAGCCAGCGAAAGATCATCATAACAGAATGCTGGATTCCAGGCCATATTCCAACGCAACGGTATGCGATCATGTCGGGGGTCGCGCATCCACCCGGAACGGCAGGTGTTTTCCGGGTGGATTGGACGAGCCAGAAACTACTGACCACTGGCTGCTTTGCCGGTGTCCTCAACTGTCTTGCCGGTGTCCTTGACCACGCCCTTGGTTGTTTTCACATGACTCTTGCCGGTGCTGACGGCGGTGGTGGCGGTGCCTTTGCCGGCAGTCTTCACCGTGCCAACGGTGGCCTTATGAAGATCCCCTTCGGCGATGCCGGTGCCGGCGGTGGCGACGGTGCCGCCGACGGTATGGGCGACACCGGTGCCGGCTGTCACTGCGGTTCTGCCCACACCTTGCGCGGCATGGCCGACGGTGGTGGCGGTGCCGGTGGCGGCTGTCTGCGTCGTATTACAGGACACGAGTGAGAGGATAGCGAGGGCGGGTATTATTGTTGTTTTCATGGTGTTATTGTTGTTTTGTTTTCGGAGAGCGGGAGAGCTTGGCACAAAGGGGCGATCCGGAATCGCGATGATGGTTCGTTAGGGTTGGACAATGACAGTTGGTTTTGCTAGAAATACCAATTGATGCCTGTGGTCAGTTTGAATTTGAAACTTTCCGAAGTGAGCGGAACCTCGGCAGCGAAAGACCATGCGTATTGGTTCCGAGCCCCCCAGGTGCGGGCCACGCTGAGTTCTGCGCGGTGGCGGACGGAATCAGCTAGAAAATCCCACTTCGGTTTGTAGGTGATTGCGGCAGCCCAGTCATCGTTGATTTTGAACACCAACGGAAACTTCAGTTCCAGTGAACTCTGGTCATAATCGCCCGCATCGTAGGGAGTGAAGTTGTATTCGACATTGAGTCCGAGGTTGATGCGTTCACTTGCATCCCAGCGGAAGGCGAGGATCGGGCGCAGGACCAAGGCATTGTCGCCGAGGGCCGGATCGGACGCGGTGTCGAACGCGGCGTTGAGGCCGATGCTGTAGCGTACGGTGGGTGAGATGCGGCCGACGATGCCGGTGCGGAGTTCGAGGTCGCCGAGTCCGGATTCCTGTGAGGCGGGAGATTCATTCCACTTCACCGGAACCATCACCTGCATCCCGAGCGCGAGGCCGTCGCGAATGGGAATCCCCCACCGCAACGTGGTTTCCAGTTTCCAGAAATTCTGATCGTTGTCCTGGCTTTCGTAGCTGAACTCCGAAACCAATCGGCTGCTGACGAGCGTGGGATCGTAGTTCTCCAGCCAGGCGCGCTTGCCCAGATGATCGAACAATTGACCAGGGATTTCCTCGGCTGATGCGGGACCCTGCGTTACGAGCATGGCAAGCCCGGCGGCACACGTATTCATCGTATGCCCGGGAAAGCGCTGTGGTTTTCGTATCAAGGCAGGGGTGGTTAGAACTTGATGATGAAGTTAATCAGGGCCCCTTTCTCGGCCATGTCATAGATGAATCCACCACGGTTGTAGTCGGTGTCAAAGTAGCGATAGCCGACCTCGGCGGAGAAACTCTTGGTGAAGTTGTAGCCGACGGTTGCCTGAATGTTCCATGTGAAATCCGAGCTAACTCCGAAACCGCCGATGTCGCCCTTGCCGGCGAGATACCAGCGGTCACTGATGTTCCACTGGCCACGGAGGCCGACGATGGGATCGGTCCAGCCCTTTTCAGGTGATGCCGAGCGGCTGAATGCTCCCGAGACGTCGAGATTGAGTTTGAGCCAATTGTAGCGCACTCCCGCGTACACATCGACGAAGTGAGCCGGGCTTTCGCAAACCCGATAGAGAACCTCGAATTCACCGAGGAATTGTTTGAGGCTGAAATCGACATTCTCGTGCAAAGGTCCAGTGGATTGTCCGGAGTTGCCCAGGCACGCATAGAAACCGTCGGCGAGGAAACCCCAGCGGTCGTAGCGGGCTTCCATTTGGAGGGAAGCATACATCTTGACCACTTCGAGGACGTCACCGGCGCTCTCATGCACGTCGGTGGCAAATTCATCGGGTCCGGTGCTACCGTCAAGCGCGGTGAGCCAACCGTAGAGCGGTGTGATCCGGAATTCCCATGGGTTGGGTGCCGCAGCGGTGATGGTGGGTTCGGCGACGGTTTGTCCGGCACTTGCGAGCAGTGGCGCGGCGCAGAGAGCCGCAGGGATGAGGCGTGATACGATTGATGGGGTGTTGCGTTTCATAATGGGGTATTTGCAGTTTCAATCTGAGATGACCAGCGTGTACTTTATTCCGATTGGGCATGCCATCAGGTGTCTACTTCGTCACGCTTATCAGCAGCGCTCGAGTCAGATCTTGTAGTCGCGCTCCCGGCAGACTGGCGAAACGCCTGAGCGGCGTGCCGGTTGGTCGGGTAGAATCGATCTGGGTCGATCAGTTCTATCAGATCGTACCGTTCGAGCCACGAGCGGAAGGCACGGTCGGCGCGGCTGACGGCGAAGGTGATGTTCTGTTTTTTCAGCAGGATGATCGCCTGTCTAAGAACTCCCGCGCCGGTCGTGTCAACGTCAACCATCGCCTGCGCGTCCAGCACAAACCAACGGACAGGGGTGGGTGTTTGCGTGACCAATCGCTCGACGTCGTCAAGAAACAGGGTCGCGTTGGCGAAGTAGAGCGGAGCGCCGAATCGGTAAATCATCAAACCGGAACTGCCGGCGGTCATCCCGTCGAATTCCGGGAGGAAGTGGCTGCCGTCGGGAGCTTCCAGGAGCGCCGCGGTGACCGGACAGGATGCCCGCCGGATCACGTCGATAACCGAAAGGAGAAAGGCGATCATGACGGCGCGCAGCGGGCCGAGGGCCAGCACGCTCAGCAGACAGACCGTGGCGATCCAAAATTCCGAACGGCGCATCCGCCACAGCTCGCGGAATTCGTGGACCTCGATGAGCGACAGCACGGCGTTGGCGACGATCCCGGCCAAGGCTGCAGTGGGCAGGTAGGCCAGCAGGTTGGTGAAGAAAAGCATCACCACTGCGATGGTCGCGGCCGCTACCAGGCTGGGCAACTGGCTGCGTGCGCCCGCGGCATCCATGGCTGCCGAGCGGGACGGGCTGTTGCCCGTGAGCAGGGATCCGGTGAGGCCGGCGGCCAGGTTGGCGGCACCGTAAGCGAACAACATCTGGTCGCCATCGGCCTTGTAGCCATATTTGTTACTATAACTGCGGACCACCAGCAGGCCTTCACATAACAGAATGGCCACGATGGCCAGGGCCCCCGGCAGCAGCCGCAGGTAGTCGGCTAGCGGAATGTTAGGCAGGGTCAGCGTCGGCAGGCCCGAGGGAATTGCGTTGCCGAGCACGGCGACGCCCTTGGCCGGGAGGTCAAGCACGGCGACGAGGGTTGTTAGGAGCACCAAGGCCACCAACGCACCGGGGACTTTTGGCGTGTAGCGTTTCATCAGCCGGACGATCAGGAAGGCGCTCACCCCGACGGCCACCGAGTAGAGGTTGGCGTGCGGAATGGAGTGGAACATGGCCAGAACCTCCAGAAAGTAGCCCTCTGTATTTACGGAGGTTGCCATTGTTTCCTTGAGGTTCTCCGCCGCCAGCAGCCAGCCCGAGGTGGCATCCACCACATGAGGGGCGGCAAGGATTTTCCTCACTTGGTTGGTGAATACCTCCACGCCCAGCCCGGTGATGAAGCCAGCCATCACAGCCCGCGAGAGGAAATTGGCGAGGAACGCCAGGCGGAAAATCCAGAAGATGAAAAACAGTAACGCACAGAGAACGGCCAGCGCCAGGGCATATTGCAGGCGAAGCGGATCCCCGGGTGCGGCGAAGGTAACGAGGGCGGCCCCTACCAGGGTGGCCATGGAGGCGTCGGGGCTGGTGACCAGATGGCGCGAGCTGGCCAGCAGAGCGAAGACGACTAACGGAATGATGGCCGCGTAGAGACCGGCCGCGGGGGGCAGGCCGGCCACCTGTGCGTAACCGATGTTCAGCGGGATCATCAGGGCGGCCAGCGTGATGCCAGCCGAGATGTCCCGCGGGGCTTCGGCCAGCGTGACCCCTCGCAATCCCGCGAACGGGCGCGGCAGGCGGATCTTGGAGAAAATGGAGTTTTTCATTTTGGGAACAGGAAAATGAGGGCAAAGCGCAGACCCCAATCCGGGCCGTCGTCGGGTTTGTCCGCGTAATAGCGGGCACCTGCGGTCAAGGCGATGGGTTGCTTGCCGATTTTCACGATCTGCTGGATCATGAAGTTCAGGGGCACCGTCCACTGGTTGTTAGTCCAGTCGTAGGTGGACTCGGTGTTGAGGGTGAAGGTCGTTGATGTCTTCGTGGTATAGGAGAGAAATGGCTGGAGATAGGTGGCGCTGACATCCGCACGGTCGCTCTCGCCAGCGAAGGACCAGATGTGATTGGCGAGCGCGCCGTAGGTCCAACCGTTCTGTTGTTTGAGCACCACTGCGGTCGGCCCGGCACCCCACTGCTCGCCGCCTAACAATTCATCCGTGGCGGTTGGTAGCAGCATGGCCGGCCCGGCACCCCAGATCCAACCGCTCTCGGTTGGCTTGGCTGGCGACAGGAAGAAACTTTGCACCGTATCCGCCAGGCCGGATTGGCTGGAAGTGCCGAAAATGTCGTGCTGGTCCACGAACGGCAGAATCGTGCGCGAAATGAGGAGCCAGTCCTCGTTGAGCGTGATGGGAATGATTGGCTGCAGGTTCAGCTTGAATTGATAGCCATCGCCGGCCGGGCCCCCGCCAAAATCGAAGTTGCTCTGGAAGGGCACGCTGATGAGAGCGCCGATGGGATTGGCGAGGGTCTTGGCCAAATCGGCCGAGCTATTCCCCGCGCCACCCGGATTGGTGGCAGTCGCGTTCGCGGACGCAGGGGTCACCGGGCGTTCGATGTCCGGTCCGGATTCGGCCCGGACGGCCGGAACTAACAGAGCACTGGCGAGTGCCAGAAGTTTGAGTTGGGATTTCATATTATTGTTAATGGATTGTTCAGGTGTCAAGACTGGCATGCGAATCAGAAGGCCGCCCTGATGATCCGGTCTAGCAACTCGTTGAGTGGAATCATGGTGAACACCAGCGGGACGAACGGCACGAGCGTCGCCCAGAGCAATTGCAGGAACATGTCGCGGCTGAACGGCACCGCCTTCATCTCCTTGATGACGGCGAAGGAATTACCAAGATCGGCCAGCGATTGGATGTCACCGGTTCCAAGCAGCGGCTCTTGGTCGTGATCGGCGCTGAGCAGCCAGCGCCGATGGAAGTCGCGCGTGTAATCTGCGGCGAAAGCCCCGTATTCCCGCAGCCCGCGACGTTTCGCTGCAAGGATTTTCGGCGCGAAAACCGTGAGTGGCCCGAACACGAGGACCATTCCGAAAGCGACGAGAAACACGATCTCCAGCTTGAAATCGGCGAGCGATGCGCCTTGGTGAAAAATTCTGCTAGCGACCAGTCCGGCGACCATGGCACTGAACGAGGCCAGCAGCGGAGAGTAGGCATACGCGCTACCGCCGAGGAAGCCAAGGCCGCCGTTACGGTCGGGATGAATCGGAATCAGGTCGAGGTCGATCCGTGACACCTGCCAGAGAAACCGCGCCCAGATCACGAGCCGGAACAACCAGCGGAGCAGCAGGAATTGCAGGATCGGATTGCTCACCCAGGTGAACCAAAGCCCGGGGAGGGTGAGCGTGGCTCCGTTAGGTCCGGCCGTTGCATACCAGGTCGACACCTTCAGGACGAAGGTGTCGGTTCGCAGGTAATATCCGAGAGGGAAGATAATCGCGATAATAGCGAGTTCGGCGGCAACCGAGTTGCGCCAGGTCATCGCGTTCATGATCGCCTGGCGAAACCGCTCCAGCGACCCGGCCGGGACGAGTTTCCGCTCGACGAACTGCGCAACGATGCCGCGCATCCTGATATGCACGAAAAACTCGGCGAGGATCATTAGCGGAACTGCAACGAGAAGGCGCGCGTGGGTCTCGACATCGACGAGGAAAGGGATGTCGATGCCTCGTAGCAGGGTTCCCTTGATCGCGCAGAGGATGAGCAGTGGCAGCCAGATCAATCCGGAGATAATGAGAATACGGTGTCTGAGATGACTCCCGACATCGTCATCGAGATGCGTCTTGCGGAGGAGTTGGTAGAGCGGTCCGCCGAGCACCAGCGAAAAGTTCTGCAACTCCGGGAGAGCTTCAACAAACGGATCCGGGGGACGCGATGGGAGGTTCTGGTTCATAAGGATAGCTCGCTAGTCCGTTGCCGTCGCCGTGCTGCTTGGTACCTTCGTGGCTTTGTGTGAGGCGTTCATACTTTTCCTTCCTGATTGCAGTTCATGCCGCGCCTCCCTCACTGGTCTTGCCGGCCCGGAAGCCGAGGAAACTTGACAAAGCCAGCCAGACGACCAGCGGCACCGGAACCGCCAATAGGATCATCGCCATCAAGTTCGGATCGAGAATCGGAAAGGCCGTGATGGCCACCAGCATGGCACTGCCATTGCGCGTGCAAACCGCCAGCGCCATGGTGCTGCGCTGGGCCTGGTTCAGGCCGAAACCGAAGGTATAAGAGACCAGCGCCATGCCGAGGATGAACAGAACTTGGGCGGCAATACCAAAACTCCCCAGCGCGCTGAGGAGTTCCCGCCAGTGAAGGAACACCACAAAACCGAGGAGGAGCAAGGTGGAGATTCCCGCGATTTTTTTCACCACCGGGAAAATCCTGCCCGCCACCCGTGCGGCGTTCATCTTGATGGCAACACCAATCACCAGTGGCAACAGCACGGTGATCAGGAGCGGTTTGCCGATCGCCCAACTGCTCACCGTCAGCCCCGGGATCAGGAGCGGTGCCAGCAATGGCATCAAAACCACAGTGCCCACGACCGACAGCGGCATGATGGCGGCAGCAAGAGACATGTCGGCACGCGCTTTTCTGATGAACAATGGCAAAGCCGGCGCGGTCGGGGCCAGACTGAAAATGAGCAACCCCGTGGCGTAGGGTTCCGCCATCGGCAGGATCTTTGTTAGCAGCACCCCCAAGGCTGGCCCCAGAATCCAGCTCCACCCGAGTGTGAGTCCCAGAACCCGGACGCTGCGCAATGACTGGAACGTTTCGCGCAGGTTGAGTTCAAGGCCCATGGATCCCAGATTCGCCACGGAATAAAACACACACACGATGCTGAAGGCGTTCTGAGCGTTCATCGCCGGGCTCCTTTCAAGCACCAGAACCCGCGCTGCGCTGGGTGTGGAATCGGGAGTAACTTTTGTTTGTGGGCTCCGGGCAGAATGCCCGGGCCACGTGGTGCGGGCATTCTGCCCGCAGCCTGTAACAGCCAAGTTAGTCGGGAGTTCAATGGGATCACTTCAATCATTGTCAGTTACCTTCCGGGTGATATTATGCCTGACCTCCCGCTTCGGTCTCGCCGGCTAGCTCGGCAAATATCTTGGCCCCAATGGCCGCGAGGACAACCGACCACAACGTCCACATGACGACCATCACCACGATGCGCGGGTCTCCGTTAGGAATGGCTAGAGCCGACGCCAGTACCGCAGCAATGTTACGCGTACCCATCCCCAGCGCCATGACACTCCGCTGATTCTGTTTCATGCCGAAGCCGATGAGATAGGTGATCAGGCCCATTCCGACCATGAACAGGGTCATTGCAAGGAGGGCGAATTCACCTGCCGTGTTGAGCATTCCCCGGCCGTAGATCACCAGACACCACACGATTGTCAGCAGCGTGGAGAGCATGGCCAGCTTCTTGACCGCCGGGAAGATTCTGCTTGCCCCCTTGTCGGCGAAATGCCGGATTGCCGCGCCGATGATCAGCGGCAGGAGTATGGTCAGGAGAAGCGGTTTGGCGAGCGCCGAGGTGCTGATCGTCACCCCCTTGATCAACAGGGGTGCCAGCAAGGGCATCAACACCACCGTGCCGACCATCACCAGCGGTACGAAAGCTCCCGCGAAACCCATGTCGCCACGGGCTTTTCCCACCATCTGCTGGAGAAACGGCGCACAGGGCGCCAAGCTGCAAAGGTACACCACGACCACGTAGGGTGCCTCCAAAGGAAGTGCCCGGGTGATCAGATAGCCGACCGCTGGCCCTAACACCCAGCCCCAGATGAAGATCAGCGCTATGGATGTTTTATTCCGCAATGCCACCATAACCTCAGGCATTCTCACTTGGAGGCCCATGGCTGCCAGGTTCGATACGGTGAAGATGAGCACCAATGGGCCGAATGTGATCTGAAGAAACTGTATGACTGCGTTCATAGGTTATTTCGTTTCCGCGATTTCCTTCATCGTGCGCGCCAACATGCCGCCTGACAGGGTGCTCGCGGTGTAACCATTCTGGAGCAGGATGCGGGTGGCGTAGTGGGCGCGCTGGGCGGAACGGCAGATCACCTTGATCTCTCGGTCCTTCGGCAGTTCGCCGAGGCGGGCGCGGAGTTGGGGCAGCGGGATGTTGACCGCGCCGGGCACGCTTTCCATGACGAGCTCCGCCGGACTGCGGACATCTAGCAGAAACGCGCCATCCACGGATTCCCAGTGGCTGACGGGCATGTCGCCGCGCAGGATGTTGCCTGCGATCATGCCGGCGAAGTTTACCGCATCCTTGGCGCTGCCGAACTGCGGGGCGTAACAAAGTTCTGCTTCTGCAAGGTCGTCCATCGTCGCCTCCATCTGGAGGAAGACGGCCAACGCGCTGATTCGCTTGTCCACCGCCGGTCCATCCTCGCCGAGCGCCTGGGCGCCTAGGAGTTTGCCATCGGATTTGCGGAAGATCACTTTGAGGCCGATCATCTTGGCACCGGGGTAGTAGCCAGCGTGTGAATTCGGGAAGAGATAGATTTTTTCGTAATCGGTGTCGCCACGGCGTTTGAGGGTTTTCTCGGAAACTCCAGTCCATGCTGCTGCGCCACCGAAGAGCCCGATGATCGAGGTGCCTTGGGTGCCGCGGTAACGGGAGTCGCGGCCGCAAATGACATCCGCCGCGATGCGCCCCTGGCGGTTGGCCGGACCTGCCAGGGCGATCAGGCTTTGTTCGCCGGTCATGAAATCCTTCACCTCAATCGCATCGCCCACGGCAAATATATTAGGATCGCTGGTGTGCATTTGGTCATCGACGAGGATGCCGCCGCGCTCGCCGAGGGCGATTCCTGCGGAGTTTGCCAGCTTCGTATCGGGGCGCACGCCGATGGCGAGGATCACCACATCGGCGGGGTAGGTTTTGCCTTTTTCCGTCTGCACCTCGATGGCACCGCCTTCGAGTTGTTTGAAGCCGTTTACGCCGTCATTGGCGACCACCTTGACGCCGTGGCGCTTGATGTGGCCCTGCACTAGCGCCGCGATCTCCGGATCCAGAGGTGTCAGGACATGGTCCGGTTTCTGGATCAGGGTGACTTCGAAGCCTCTGTGGATGAGGTTCTCAGCGCATTCAAGTCCAATGAATCCGCCGCCGACGACCACCGCACGGGTGGTGGGCTTGGACTGTTGCATGCCGGTATAGCAGCTCATTCCAGAAAGGAAATCGGTACCCTTGTCGAGCCACTCGACTACCGCCCGGGTGTCCGGCACGGTGCGGACCTGGAAGATGCCCGGCAGATCAATCCCTGGCAGAGGCGGGTGGATCGAAGGCGCGCCGGGTGACAATACCAGCTTGTCGTAGGACTCCGTGGTGACTTCGCCGGTGAGAGTGTTGCGCAGATCGACCGTCTTGTTTTTGGCGTTGATGGCGACGGCCTCACAGTTGGTCCTGCAATCGATGCCGAACACGGCGGTGAACATTTCCTTGGTCGCGACCAGCAGGCTCGATTCCTTCTCGATCACCTTGCCGATGTGATAGGGCAGTCCGCAGTTCGCATAGGACACATACGGGCCTTTCTCGACCATGAGGATTTCCACTTTTTCGTCCAGCCTGCGCAACCGCGCCGCACAGGACGCGCCACCGGCCACTCCGCCTACGATGATTACTTTCATAATTTTATTCTGGGTAGTTATTGTTCTAGTTTACGGTTCAAATTGTCATTTCAAGACGGCTGCTATTCCAAGGGCAAGTCGGCTCTTCGCCACCCGAGCATGTGCCCGTCCAGGAGTGTTGTGTTGCGATAGCCATAGGTGGCCAAAAGGCACTTTGCCATCAGGGCGCGCGGGCCATGCTCACAGGTGATCACCAGTTCGTAATTCTTGTTCTCGGGCAAGCGCGCCCTCTTCAGCAGGATCTTGAGAAACGGCGCATGGATGGCCCCCGGGATGTGGCCGCGTTGGAACTCAAACCCGCTACGAGCATCAATCACCTGAGGCGCGCCGCCCGCGGTGATCCGTTGGGCTAATTCAGTAGCTTTCATGTTGATATCTCTTGGGTTCCCGGCATGGTCGATTGCGAGGTCAATTTCACCTAGGGTCTTTTGTTTCCGTGCGGCCGAAAGCTTCGTCAATGATGGTCCGGAGGTATTTGACAAGCTCGTCACTTGGCGTTTTGTAATCGTCCAGTTCATAGACCTTGCCCAGATACTCATACTTGCCCAGGCCGAACCGGTGATAGGGCAGCAGCTCGTAATCGATCACGTTCTTGTGCGGGCGGATGAACGCCAGCACGGCCCGGATATGTTCCTCGTCGGCATTGACGCCGGGAATCAGCGGGGTGCGGGCGATGAAATCAATGTCGGGAAACGTCTCGTAGGCTTTCTTGAAGTTTGCCAGGATCCGCTCGTTGCCCGCGCCGGTCCATTTCTTATGCCGCTCGGGAATGGTGAGCTTGTGGTCATGGAGCATCGTGTCTACATGGGGCAGCACCTTTTCGATATTGGCCCATGGGACATTGCATGCTGTTTCGATGGCTGTGTTGATGCCGCACTCGTGAGCGCCTTTTAGCAGCGCCGCGCTGAAGTCCGCCTGCAGCAGACATTCACCACCGCTCAGGGTGATGCCGCCGCCCGAGGAACGATAGATGGAGGCGTCCTTCTCCACCTCGGCCAGCACCTCGTCCACGGTCATTTTTTTGCCATACATTTCGAGTGCGCCGGTCGGACAGAGCGAACACATGGACTCGTCGCAGCCACTGGTGAGGTCCCAGTTGACCTTGACGGGACCTTCCTCGCCCTCGGTGAAATAGAAGGCTCCTTGCGGGAAGGGTGGCTTCAGGCACAGGCTGCACTCCCGGCCCTTGCACTTCTTCGGGTCGTAGGAAAGTTCCGGCTTCACGCGGATGCTTTCAGGATTGCCGCACCATTTGCAGCGCAGCGAACAGCCCTTGAGAAAAACGTTGGTGCGAATGCCGGGGCCGTCATGGCTGCAATAGCGTTGGATGTTCAGGACGGTGCCTGTGAGAACGGAAGAGTTCATGGTTTGTTATGGGATAAGTATTGTTCCTCAGTTTCCCAGGCAGATGCCGAGCGAGCGGGCGGTTTTCAGAAACTCGTTGTCCGTGGGCACGGTTCTGACTTTGTTGATCGCTTCCGCCAGTGGCACGAACTGGATGTGGGGTGGAACAAAGGCCACCATGACACCGTCTTGTCCGGCATTCAGGGCCTGAACGGCCCCCGCTCCATAAGCCAATCCCAGTTGGCGATCCACGGCGGTGGGTGCGCCGCCCCTGGCCCATAGACCGATGACGAGCGGGAAGGTTTCCTCGGCGATGAGCAATTGCAGGCCGTTGGCCACGGTCTCAGCGGCTTGGCCGGAGCGCTGGATAACATAGGTGCTGTTGTCACCTGATGCCAGCGGCGAGAGCGAGGCCTTGAGCGTGTTCTCAGGGGTCTTCTCCACCTGTGTTTGCTGGGCGGTGGCTATTTTCGCGCCTTCGGCCACCACCACCAACCCATAGGACCGGCGATTGGTCATCTTCTCCTTCAACTTCGCTGCGACCGTTTGCAGATCACAGGGAATCTCGGGAATCAGCACCGCATCGGCACCCGCGGCGATGCCGGCCTGCAGTGCCAGCCAACCGGACTGCACGCCGAGGACTTCAACCACGGCAACTTTCCGGGCCGCCTGCGCCGCCTGCCGCGCCTTGTCGAGCATCTCGATGGTGAAGCTGAGGGCGCTGTTGAATCCGAACGAAACCAAGGTTGAGGCAATATCATTCTCGATTGCCCGGGGAACACACACGATGTTAAGTCCCTTGGCATGGAGCTTGTAACAGATTGTCAGCCCTTGGCCGCCCACAACGGAAATCAAGGCTTCAATCTTCTCTTCTTTGAGCCTGGCTAACAACTCATCAGACTGGTCCACTTCCTCGACTATTTCGTCTTCGTTGAGCTGGCGGACATTAAAGGGATCGATGCGGCCCGATTGGCCGAGCAAACTGCCGGCGGCCGGGTCCAGGGTTTCGACCAGGTGAGGCGTGAGCGGCACCAGTCCGCCTTCGGGATAATGCTCCGGATGCAGCAAGCCTTCAAAGCCATCGCGAATACCGACGACTTCCCAGCCCAATTCACCTGCGGCCAAGGCCGCGCCCTTGATCACGGCGTTCATCCCGGGGACAAAGCCGGCACCCACCATGATGGCGATGCGTTTTTTTTGCGTGTTCATGATTTGTTAGGTTGTTGCGGGTGATGGCCCGGGAAGGTTCCGCCACGGCGCGCCGGGGTGGCACGCCGCAGCGGTTCCTTTGTATTTCAGCACTTACCGAACGATTGCAACGTGCGTTCGATGATCTCGTTCTGCACGCCTGGGTGCAGCTTGGTGAAGAACGCACTGAAACCGGCCACCCGGACCACGAGATCGCGGTATTTTTCCGGGTGCTTCTGCGCCTCCCTGAGGATTGCGGTGTCCAGCACATTGAACTGAATGTGATAGCCCCCGTTCTCGAACAGGGTCCTCATCAGTTGCAGCACATTCTCCCGGCCCTTGCGGCTCTTGAGCTGATCGGGTGGGAGCTTCATGTTCATGTGCGTGGCGCACCACTTCACCGCATCATTGCTCTTGGCGGCCGACATCACCAGCGCAGTGGGGCCGTTGACATCGGTTCCCGGCATGGCCGAGAGGCTTCCGTCGGTGAGGGCCACCCCGGCTTTCTTGCCGTTCGGCAACGCGCCGGTCGCCATGCCCATCGGGTTGTGAACACTCTTGGTGTATTGGTCGAGCGAAGACTTGATGTCCTTGCTGATGTAGTTGCCACCGCCATCCACATTGTTGAATGCCGTCAGAATACTGTCGTTGACCCGGTGGAGGAGCCGGTTCATTTCGGGAATGTCGTTGCCGTGCTTGGGCGCTTCAAAGCACATCTTCCCGACTTTCTCGTATTCTCCCTCGAAGTTGGCCGCCAGGGCTTTCTTCAATTCGACCATGGTTAGCTTCTTGTCCTCGAACACCAGCTTCTTGACCGCCATCAGCGAGTTGGCGGCATCCACGCCGGCAACCGAGATCTGCGCGACCGTGTAGTAGTTGGCCCCGCCGTTCCAAACCTCGGTTCCGGTCTCAATGCATCCGCCGGTCAGGATGGAGCGCCAGGCGACCGGGAGGAAATCAGCGTTCAGCATGCTGGCGATCCAGGCACCCCGCCGGAGGGTGTCCTCGGTGAATTGAAGCTGCTTCTCGAAGGCCGCATACAATTCCTCGAAGTCCTTGAATTTCTCGGGGTCCCCGGTCTTGGGCCCGATTTGCTTCTTGGTCCGGGGATCGAAGCCGTCGTTCATCACCAACTCGATTACCTTGCCCAGGTTGGGCTGACCTTCCACCGGATGGCCGGTTTCGTAAGGGATGTAGCTGCCCACGCAGGCTCCGACACAGGTGCGCCGGGCTTTTCCCACTGGGAGATGGCCGTTCCTTTCGGTGTAGCCCCAGAGATGCAAGGCCCGCTTGAACATCACCTCGGCGTTCAGGAACTGAGGCATGCCCACACCGGTGCCGATGACATCGAGGCACTTTTCGAGAAGCTTGCCCGGGGTGTGCGGGGTGACGGCACAAGACAGCGGAGGCTGGGGCAAAGCCAGGTATTCACAGGAATCGAGGATCACATAATCCATTTCCGCGGTCGCGTCTCCACCGTCCTCGGTATAACCCGCCAGGGTGATGCTCTGTCCCAGATCGGACGAGTTCTGTTTGGCAACCGCTTCGCCATAGTAGTAATCAATCTCATTGAGCTTGATCACGAGGTTCTCGAACATGAAGACGGCGTCGTCATAGGTGACGAGCCCGGCGGCCTTGTCGGCTTGGTAGTAAGGTTCCATGTTCTGGCCTAGGAAGGCTTCGGAGTAACCGCAGCCGACCTGCTCGATCTCCGCGCAGATGTGACAGAGGTAGTGGCACTGCAGCGCCTCTCTCAGGTTCCGGGCCGGGTGCTCTGGAACCCATTCGCAGGTTTCGGCAATGGCGATCAACTCGGCTTTGCGGGTGGCGTCTTTTTCTTTTGCCGCCATCTCCCGGGCCAGCTCGGCATAGCGGTGAGCCAGGCGGATGATGGCCTTCATGACGATTTGGCAGGCCTCGTAAAAGTAGAGCTTGGAGGCATTGGGCAACCGCATATCGAGGGCCATCTGCCGCGCTTTGACGTCCTTGATGATGCTCGCCAGGCCCTCTTTATAGATCTTGGGGTAGTTCAGGTTGCCGCCGCCACCCGGCCAACTGAAGAACTCAGCGATGAGGCCGGCCTGATAGACCGGTTTCGGATCAAAACCATACCGCTTCTCGAAGATCTCCAGCGTCCGGGGCCGCAACGAACGCTTCTCCCAGTATTTGAGCGCCCACTCGTTCGCCTTCCGGTCCTCCGGGGTCTTCGACTTCTCGACGGTGTTCTCTTCCTTCATCCAATCAATGTTCCATTCCGGAAACGTATAGATGCCGTTGACGGTGCTCGCCATGCTGCCCACGAAGAGGTTGTCGTCGATATACAGCTTTTTCCGCTCCAGCAGGGTGGCGAAGAATTTGGCCCGACGGAGGATCTGCTGGTCACCGGCGGTGTCCTCGTAAACCTCCTCCATGATCCTGACCCGCTCGAAATCGACATCCTTAGGCGTGCTCCTGAGTTGTTCTTTCAGGCGATCAATGCGTGCCGTGTCGGCCTTGACCTTTGCTGTGGAGGGATTCGTTGTTTGTTTTGTTGTTTTCATATTGGTTGGGTTGGTTGGGTTGGTTGGTTTATTCAAACCGCCGCCGGTGAATCCGCCAGCGGCGATTGGGTTCATGGTTGCTTGTGTGTCATTTTGGTTCGTGAAAGGGTCGGGCGTCCGGCCTATCAGCGACCTTGCGATGAGAGGTATTTTGATTTTCCGTGCTCGCGAGAGCCGCCACCACCAGGGTCCAAGCCGGGAACAACTCCAGACCCGGTACCACTTCGATGGCCAGGGCCGGCAGCAGCGGCCAGCGGAAGCCCAGCAACGCGAACAGCGCCGCGGCGGTGACTGCGTCTAACAACCACAGCGCCGGTGGCCAGAGCGCCACGCCGAAACCCAGAGCGTCCGCCAGCAACGCAGTCACCAGCGCCCAGCGCCAGCGGGGAAGCCTCCACGCCAGCAGGAAATGTTGGATCAGGTTCGTTAGCATGGAGCTTGGAATGTGTTGTTCTAACGGATTAAGGGTGTTTCAGCGCCACGTCACATCCACTGGCTTTCTGGTGGGGATGCGGTGGTACTGTTCCGCCGGGTAACCGAGTACGCAGGTTCCATGCGGGATGCAGCCTTCCGGGAGCCCCAGCAACTCGAGCAGTGGGGAATAATTTTGAGCGGCGGTATTGATGCTGCCGGTAAACGTGGCCCCCAGACCGAGGGCAGGCGCCGCAGTCTGAATCTGGGCGATGGCAATCATGGCCGCCGGCGGGGCCGTCCGCTCATCCTTTGGGGCGCAGGCCATGATGATGCATGCCGCGCCCCGGGCAATGCGGTCCGTGCCGCCGTCCCACGCAGCCACAAACGTCTCCAGATTGGCTTCCTGATAGAGTGCTGGGTTCTTCTCCTTCACGATTTTCATCCAGTCGATGGTCATCCCAGCGGCCTGGCGAACCTTCGTCGGATCGTTGACGACGACCCAGCGGATCAACTGCCGGTTTGCACCGTTTGGAGCCCACCTGACCACATCTAACAATTGAAGCACCTTCTCTTGTTCCAGAGGTTTCTTAATATAACCACGTACGGATCGCCGCATCTTCAGATATTGCTGCACGCGGTCCCATTTAGGGATGATGTGAATGTCAATCGGCTCGCAATCCTCCGGCCCCATCGAGCGCTGATGCATGGCCCCGGTGGGACAGATGGCCACGCAATGACCGCAGTCAATGCAGATGTTCCACCCATTTTCGATGGGGATGGGAAATTCGGCTTTGGTGATCAGTCCGCCGGGGCAAGCGCGGATACAACTGCCGCAGTGGATGCACAACGTCTCATCCACCTTGATCATCTGGTCCAATTTGTAGGTAGTGCTCAAATCGTTTTGTTCCTTGCCTATATTTGTTAGTCTGTTAAGCCCGCGAGGTTGCGCATCAGAAATCGGGATCCGTATACGTCGGCTCGCGGCCTTCGACGAAAGCGCGGACAGCCCGAGTTTTTCCAGCCGCCCTGGGGGGCGCTTGCCGAATCCCTGTTTGCATATTGCTTTTTGTTTGTGGGTGTGTTCACTCTTCTAATCGTTCTCAGCTTTTGCCCAGATGCAGCAGGAGGATCCGCTTGACCTCGGCGATGCCCTGGGGATGCTGGTTGGTCCAGTGATCGCTGGGAATGAGGAGCTCGCTCGCGGCTCCGTCGAGGTGGCTGCTCCAGTAAGGCACGATGCCGTCGCTGCTGACGGGCGGTGTGTGGTCGAGGTTGCCTCCCTTGCCGCGGTCACCCAGGATGGAATGAAAAGGAATGCCTTTGGCCAGAGGCAGCGCGGCCAGATTGTTGACAAAGCGGTTTTTGGGATCAAGGAAGTCGATGCTGTTAGGCATCTGCTTCAACTGGGCATTGGTCGAGGTCGGCTTGGCCATGGCCAGCGCGCTGGTATCGCCGTTCAATAATTTTTTGGGAGCGCCGATAATTTTGGCGCCCATGCGTCCGAAGAAGCTGGTGGCCATGTCGGCGCCGCGATGCGATGGCGAGCAAAAGATCACGCGGGCGATTTCGGGCCGGTGCTTGAAAATCAGCGCGTCGGTCATGGTCTTGCGTGTCTCGTCGGAAAAGGGCATATCTGCCGGCGGCTTGTCATAGACGGCATCCCAGAGCTTCATGCCGGTGTCTGTCATCAGCGTCCGGCTGATCATGCCGCCCATGCTGTGCCCGATGACGACAATTTTCTTATGATCCGGGTAGCGCGAGTTGATCGCATCCATCTGGTGCCGTAAGGACGCGGCGCTCGCGGGGTAAGGATTGCCGGATGGGTAACTGAAAAACCAGATTTGGTAATTGGCCTGGATCACCG
>JBAXPF010000046.1:0-18451 GCA_037132955.1 Verrucomicrobiota bacterium
GCTCAAGGAGATCCATCACCGGGTCAAGAACAACCTGCAAATCATCAGCAGCCTGCTGCGCTTGCAATCCGGGCAGGTGGATCACTCCGCCACCAAAGCCGTGCTGCAGGATATGCAAAACCGGGTGCGCTCCATGGCCTTGATCCACGAGCATCTTTATCGCTCGGAAAACCTCGCGTCCGTGGACCTGTCTAACTATATCAAAAGCCTCTGCCAGCAATTGTTCCGCACGCTCCTGGCCACGCCAGATGCCGTCCAACTCCACTTGAACATCCTTTCCGTGTCCTTGGATATTGACCAAGCCATCCCCTGCGGACTGCTCGTCAACGAACTGGTCTCCAATGCCCTCGAGCACGCCTTTCCACCAGGCCGCCACGGCGAACTGTGGGTCGAACTCCGCGCCGTCGCGGACGGTCAGGGGTGCCGCTTGCGAGTGGCCGACAACGGCGCGGGGTTGCCGCCAGACTTTGCCCTGGATCATCTCACCTCGCTGGGCTTGAAACTCGCCCGCGACCTCGCCCGCCAACTCGGCGGACAGTTGGAAATCGGTCCCGGGCCGGGAGCCGTCTTTGAGGTCGAATTCAAACTCAACATGGGCTGAACCCGAATCCCGAGGTTGAATTCTTGCAATGGCAGAGCAAATCCACAGATCCACAGTGGCCGTGCCACCGTCGCCTTCAAGATTGTCAACATTGAGCGAAACATTCCCGGATTTGCGGCGTTTCTCCTGATGCTGCGGCCGAGTCCGGGGCCGCCGCCAGCAACCTGACACCTCCCCCACCCCATGAAAACCTCCATCGCAACCCTCAGCGCATTGGTCGTCGCCACCTCGCTCGCGTTCGCACAAGACAAACCGGTCGAATCACCCGCCGGCCGCGACAAGCGCCCAAGCCCCGAGGAAACCTTCAAGAAACTTGACACCAACGGCGATGGATTCCTCAGCCGCGACGAATTCATTGCCTCGCCATTGGGCCAGCGCGATGCGACTAAGGCTGACGAGATCTATAAAAAGATGGATGCCAATGGCGATGGACAGGTGACGCTGGAGGAATTCAAGGCATTCCGTCACACATGGAATGCCGAGGAGATCTTCAAAAAACTCGATACCAACGCCGACGGCTTCCTGAGCCTCGACGAGTTCAAGGCCTCCCAGTGGGGCAAGCGGGACACTGCCAATGCCGAGGTGATCTTCAACAAGATGGATGCCAATGGCGACGCCAAGGTGACGCTGGAGGAATTCAAAGCGTTCCGCCACACTTGGAACCCCGAGGAAATTTTCAAGCAACTCGATACCAATCACGACGGCTTTCTGAGTCTCAATGAGTTCAAGGCCGGCCCGATGGCCCAAAAGGCCCCCGCCAAAGCCGAGGAAATCCACAAGCGGATGGATGCCAATGGCGACGGCAAGGTGACCCTTGAGGAATTCAAGGCCTACCGCCCGCATCACGGCAACCACGGTGGCAATGACAAGGAGCACGCGACACCGGTCAAGTAACCTCAGATTTTCCTGGCGCGCAGGATGAGCAGGGGAATGTTCGTGTGATGGCGCACCTGGGTGATGGTGCTGCCATGCACGATGTCCCCAACAAAGCGGTGACCGTGACTGGTCATGGCGATCAAATCGCAGTTCTCCCCGGCGGCAACCTTCAGGATTTCGGTCGGCGGATTGCCCAGCGCAAGATGGGTGGTGACGGCCAGATGACGGGCACGCAGCACGGCCGCGGTGGCTTCCAGATAGGCCCGGTCGGCTTTCATCTCCTCGGACTCGGCGAGTTCGAACTTGTTGAAATTGCGCGCCGCCCAGCCGTCGGCTACATGCAGCAACAACAGGGCCGAGTCAAAATGTTGGGCCAACTCCGCGACGTGCGGCAGGATGGTCTCATCGGCGGGGCCATTTTCAAGGGCAACGAGGATTTTCTTATACATGGATTCGAGGCTTGGGTTTGGGTCATTTGCCGACGATGATGCGCCAGGCTTCATGGAGGGATTCCGGCAGGCTGTAGAGGTCCATCGCGGTGATCACAATCGCACTGGCCCAACCCAAAATCAACAGGATCCAACCGTTGCGCCACTGGCCCATGATCTTGCGCGAGGAGGTGAAATGCAGCAACGGCAACATCGCAAACGGCAGGATCAGACACAGGATGACCTGGCTCAAATTCACCAGATCAGTGACGCTGCCGCTGCCACGAATGCTGATGATGATGATGGCTGGCACCACGGCTAACAGCCGTGACAGCAAGCGCCGCAGCCACGGGCGCAGGCGCCAGTTCATGAACCCCTCCATGACCACCTGCCCGGCCAGCGTGCCGGTGATGGTGCTGCTCTGCCCGCTGGCAAGCAACGCCACGGCAAACAAGGTGCTCGCCGCCGCCGTGCCTAACAAAGGAGCCAGCGTCAGGTGGGCAATGCGAATCCAGTCGCTATCGGGAGTGAAGGCGACGATCTGCCCGCCGGCCGCCACCACACTATCCTTGCCATGGAAGACCATCGCCGCCAGCACGAGAATGGCCGCGTTGACGAGAAACGCGATGGACAGCGCGACCACGGCGTCCACGGTGTTGAACTTGATGGCGGTGCGGATCGAGTTGTCGTCGCGGCCGAACTTGCGCGACTGCACCAACGCGGAATGCAGGTAAAGGTTGTGCGGCATCACCGTGGCACCGATCATGCCGATGGCCACCACGATCATCCCGGCCTGCCGCAGATCGGGCCTAACGAGCGCCCCGGCCATTTCCGCAAACACCGGTTGGGTCTGCGGCAAAACAAAAATCTCGATGCCATAGCATACGCCGATGGTCAGCACAAAGACACCGACGACCGCTTCTATCATCCGCATGCCCATGCCCTGCAACGACAGCAACAGCACCACGTCAAACGCGGTGATGACAATCGCCCATGAAATCGGAATGTGGAAGAGCAGGTTCAAGGCGACCGCACTGCCGAGCGCCTCGGCCAGATCCGTGGCGATCACGGCGATTTCCATGGTGATCCAGTTAGGCCAGCGCATCCAGCGCGGATAATAATCGCGGCTGCATTGCGCCAGATCCTTGCCAGTAGCCACGCCAAGCCGGGCGGAAATCACTTGCAGGATCACTGCCATGAAACTGGCCAGCGCCACAATCCACAGCAGGCCGTATTTGAATTGCGCGCCGGCAGCGAGGTCGGTGCCCCAATTGCCCGGATCCATGTAGCCGACACTGATGAGAATGGCCGGCCCGGAAAACGCCTTCCATTGCCGCCAGAAACCGGCCTTGGCATGCGGCACGGACACGGTCTGATAGGATTCCGGCAGGCTGTGGTTTGCACCATGGGAATCTTGCGACGGTGAACCGTTGGCATCGGGCTTCATGAAAAATCTAATTCAAAACCGGCACGGAGGCAGGCAGCATCGGGCGAGTGAAAGCGGGCGGGTGCCGGGATGTAACCCGCCGGGCGGCAGGAGGCATGAACCAGGCTCTGGCTACCCGGCCCATGGTGCCCGTTGCCAGGCAGATTCTCAACCTCATTCCGCTTGAAATGAGCGACAGCGAATATACTTGCATTTCGCCCCCTCACTCGGGATTGCTGGGCGCGGGTTTCCGCCCCATTTCAATGAAAAAGCGCTACCTCAAACTGGTCCGCCAGACCTTCAAAACCCTGCGTCACCCAAAACTGCGGCGCCACACCTGGTGGCGGGCGCTGTCACGTCCCTTGTTTGATCGCAACCTATGGATCCCCTGCCGCGATACGGTGGCCGCCGGCTTGACCTTCGGCTTGTTTTTTTCCGTGATGGCGATGCCTTTCCAATCGCTGCCTGCAGCGGTTCTTGCCATGCGGTTCCGGGCCAACATCCCCTTCGCGGTGGCCGCCACCTGGTTCTCCAATCCGTTCACCACCCCGGCCATCCTCTTCGGCCAGTTCCGCCTCGGCCAATGGATGCGCGACTCCCTCGCCGTGCCCATGCCCGGCTTTCTCGCCTCGGTGCAATTCGACGTGCCGGGCGTCGGGGTGCTCAACGCGGCGAGCTTCATCCTCGGCATGATCACCTCGGGAGTGTTGCTCGCGCTGTGTGCCTATCCCATCGTCTACCTGTTTTCGGCGCTGCTGCCACACCACCTCCCGGTCCGTTCCCGTCGCACGCGCGACGCCAAGCGCACGCCGCATCGGCCTCAACCCAACGTGACGGGATCCGCCCCGCCGTGATGGCAGGCATGGAAGCCTGCCGTTTTTGATGCGTTTCGGGATTGCAGTCGGGCCATCGCCAGATAACTTTCTGGTCATGCCGGAGAGTGCGGAAGAGATTGCCAATTGCCATGCCTGCGGAAGTCCGATGGATGTCACGGCAGTCGCCCCGTTTGCCAAGGTCGAGTGCCCGAACTGCGGCGAGCACACGCGGGTGAAGTGCAAGTTTGGCCCCTACACGCTGTTGCGCCGCCATGCCATTGGTGGCATGAGCGTGGTGTTTGTCGCCCACGATGACATTTTGAATCGCGAGGTGGCAGTCAAAATTCTCAACGAGAGCTATTCCGCAGACGCTCGCCGCATTGCAGCCTTCGAGGAAGAGGCGCGCATCACCGCCTCCTTCAGCCACCCGCATGTGGTCCGGGTGTTCACCACCGGACGCGCATTCGAGCGGTTTTTCATCGCCATGGAATTGGTGGTCGGCGGCCATTTCGAACACCAAATCAATGAACGTGGCACCATCCCCGAGCGCGAAATGCTGCCGCTTGCCATTCAGGTGGCAGAGGGCCTCAAGGCCGCCCTTGCCGCCGGCTTGATCCATCGTGACATCAAACCCGGAAACATTTTGTTAGATAGCGGCGGCAATGCCAAGATCGTGGATTTCGGGCTGGCATTGTTGTTAGACAAGGGCGGCACCGTGCAAGCCCAGGAAATATGGGCGACTCCCTACTATGTGCCACCGGAGACCATTGAAGGTTATCCCGAGGATTTCCGCTCAGACATGTATGCCTTCGGCGCCACTCTCTATCACGCGCTGGCGGGCCGACCCTCGTGCAATGAGGAGTCCATGGCCACCAACATCTTGCGCGAGGCCAAACGCAAAGTGGTGCCGCTGCATGCAGCCGCATCATGGATCTCGCAGCAAACCTGCGCCGTGGTGGAACGGGCGATGGCCTATGAGCCGGACAAACGCTTTCAGTCATACGACGAATTGATCGCGCGTTTGAATGATGCGCTGAAGCATCTGCAGACGGGAATCACTTCCCAACACTTGGAACCGGCCGGCTCCAAGCGTCGCCAATCCGGCAAACGCCGTGTCGAACGCTTGCTCACAGGCGCAGGAGTCGCAGCGAGCCTTGTCGTGCTGGCGGGTGGCGCATGGTGGATGACCCGTAATCCCCTCAAGCCGGCGGTCAAACCCATAGCTCCTGTGGTTGACACTCCCCTTCCGACGGCCCCCGAGGAACCGTCGAGCAACCCGGCAGACGCCACCCGGATTGTGCAACTCTATCGGGAAGCACGCGGCGCGCTGGAGCATGGGGATTATCACAAGGCGGGCGAGCTGTTTGGCAGTTTGCGCGACGATGCGGCCGGCCAAGAACCGACCCGCACCTGGGCCGGCGTGGAAGCGGTGGTCATGTTCTATCTCGACGGAAAATCCGGCAAGGCCCGCAAGGAGGCGAAAGTCACCGCGGCCCATATCACCGCCGCGCAACTCGACGATCCCTCGATCAAACCATTGCTGCTGCCGCTGCTTGAAAACCTCGACTCCCTGCCTCCCATCGCGGCGGATACCAATGGCTTGGCCGGTAGCGGCACGCCGCAGGCGATGGCATGGCTGCTGTCCGGCCTGAAGAATTGGCAACAGGGACAACTGACCGAGGCGGAGGCTTTTTTCTCCGCCGTGAGCACCGCCAAATTGGAGCCCCTGGATATCTGGGCTGCCTATCAGAAAATCGCGGGCGATTATCTGGCTGACCACAAAGCGCTATCCAATCCCGTGTTCGACAAGTTGCCTGCGGACAAGAACGCCTGCGAACGGGCTATCAAACAGCTCACGTCCATTCAATCGGAGTTGAAAACCCGCGGACGGGCCCCCTTCAATGTCGCCGCTTGGAAACTCGATTTGGAAAGGCAGGCCCGCCAACCCGCCCCACCGGAGGCAGTCGAGTCGCCGGGCCACAACCCGCCGCCCGCCCCCGCCGGTCCTGCCACGCTGGCCACCGTGCTTGAGATGCTGGCCAGATATGCCAGCGCCTGCAATTTCCAGGACGCCACCACGTATCTTGAGTCCCTGCCTGTGGACCCCGCAGGCGCATCCCGCAAATCGCTGCTGGAACTCACCAATTGCGCGGTGTGTTTCATCCGGGATCTATCAACCGAACTCAAGCATGCCGAAGCCAATGTTGACGGGCGTCTCAAAACCGGCGAGGCCTTCACCAAGATCGCCGCCATCGACGCCGCCGGCAAGGTTTCAGTCACGCTCCCCTCGGGCCGCTCGCGTGACGGTGAGTGGGGCGATATCGCTCCGGCCTCAATCATCGAGATCTATCGGCTGCTTATCAAAAACGAAACCCAGGAAAAAGTCCGACTGCGTGGCCATGAGTGCGCCATCGCCTTTGAGTGGCTGGCCGGGGATCGGGCCCGCGCCCTCAGCGCGGCCGAACAACTCGCCCCCAACCCCACCTTCTTCAAGGGCCGCTGGAAGGATATCGTCAAGGGCTTGCCAAAGTGATGCCGCCCGCCACCTTTCAATATTGTTAGACAACCCCGCCTTACCCCCTCGTGTCCGATTTATTTTCCAACCCTCCCGCATTGACCGACAAGCCGGTGCCACGCGAACCCCTCGCGGCACGCATGCGTCCGCGCTCGCTGGATGAGATCGCCGGACAGGCGCATATTCTGGCAGCGGGCAAGCTGTTGCGGCGCGCGATTGAATCCGACCGTTACACCGCCTTGATTTTTCATGGCCCGCCGGGCACCGGCAAGACCACCCTCGCCAGCGTCATCGCGCGCACCACCGGTTCACGCTTCGAGGCGCTCAATGGCGTGGAATCCAACGTGGCGGAGATCCGCGCGAAAATCGATCAGGCCCGGACCTGGCGCGAGTTGCGCGGCGAAACAACCATCCTCTTCATCGATGAGATCCACCGCTTCAACAAGGCCCAACAAGACGTGCTGCTGCCGCACATCGAACGTGGGGTCGTTAGATTCATCGGCGCCACCACCCAAAACCCGTATTTTTACGTCAATTCGCCGCTGGTTTCACGCGCCCAGATTTTCCAACTGGAACCCGTGCCGGTGGCCGATGTGGTCACGCTGCTGCATCGGGCACTCGCCGATACCGAGCGCGGCCTCGGCAACTTGAACATCGTCGCGGAACCCGGCGCCCTCGTGCACTTGGCGGAAAAGTCCGACGGCGATGTGCGCAAGGCGCTCACCGCGTTGGAACTCGCCGCTCTAACAACTTCAACGGCGGCGGACGGGGTGATCCACCTGACGCTGGCCGTCGCCGAGGAATCCATCCAGCGCAAGGCGGTGGTGTATGACGCGGATGGCGATGCCCATCACGACACGATTTCCGCCTTCATCAAATCCATCCGTGGTTCGGACCCTGATGCCGCGCTCTACTGGCTGGCAAAAATGCTGCATGCCGGCGAGGACCCGCGCTTCATCTCGCGGCGCCTGGTCATTGCCGCATCCGAGGACATCGGCTTGGCGGATTCCAATGCCCTGCGCGTCGCGCTCGACGCCCATCACGCGGTCGAATTCGTCGGCCTCCCGGAGGGCCGCATCCCGCTCGCGCACGCCACGGTCTATCTGGCCACCGCGCCCAAGTCCAACACCGCCTACACGGCATTGGGTCTGGCCATGGCCGACGTCGAAAATGGCAGAACCCTGGCGGTGCCAGTTCATTTGCGGACCAAAACCCGCAAGAAACTCGCCGCCGCCTCGGGAGAATCCCCCGCCGCCATGGAGTATCTCTATCCACATGACTTCGAGGGCGCTCACATCCCCCAGGCCTATCTGCCCGAAGGCCGCATCTACTATCAACCCGGCGAACAGGGCCTGGAAAAACGCATCAAGGAGCGCCTCGAGTTCTGGCGCAACGCCAGCACCGCCCCCCCCCCGCCTCCCTAACAACCAGACGCGACAATCGGATGGTCCGATCGGACCTCCGGATTGTCGCGTTAGAAATGGGCCAGGAGTTGTTCCTGATCCGTCAGGAATCCCGAATACGAGGGGACGCGCGGCGGGGGGGGGGCCAAGGCGCCATGGACTCGACATTATCTCATGGCTGTGTTTGAATCGATGGCAAGCCCCTTCGCCGGTTGCATGCCGTCGACATGCATTACACTGCAAGTCAGCGCCGTGGGATCCTAGGCAATGCCGGAGTTGCTCCACTTCAAGACCCATGCCCCTCCATCGGTAAAATGCCAGTTAGAGGTGGATCCAACCGAGCGCGGCGGGGCGGGCGGGTGCTTCATTCGGTCGCACACGACGGGGAGCAGTGGCGTGTCGCCGCAGGGTTAGCCATCGCGAGTATGCCCGCCCGCCGCCACCGGAGGGACACAATCCGTAGCCGCCACAAAGTGACCTCGGCAAGCATCCGCCGCTTGCGGACTCACAGATCGGTGCGATCTTCGCCCATCATGAACTCCTTTGCCCGACTCGTGACTGGCGCCGCCACCGCCATGTTTGCGTCCCATGCCAGCGCCGAGCCGCTGGCTGTAGGCGCGGCCCTGCCCGCCGTGACCCAACAAAATCAGGATGGCAAGTGCGTGGACCTCGCGGCGACCCAGACCGGCTACGTGCTGGTGTATTTCTACCCGAAGGCCGACACCCCCGGCTGCACCAAACAGGCGTGCAGCTTGCGCGACGCTTTCGCCGCCCTAACGGAAAAGGGGGTTGGGGTCTATGGGGTGAGCACCGACCCGGTGAAGGCGCAAAAGGCGTTCAAGGACAAATACAAATTGCCGTTTGAATTGTTAGCCGACGAGGACGGCAAGGTGATCACCGCCTTCGGCGTGCCTAAGACGCTGGGCTTCGCCAAGCGACAGGCGTTTCTCTTCAAGGACGGCAAACTCGTGTGGCGCGATCTGGCCGCCGCCACCGACCAACAAGCCGCCGATGTGCTCAAGGTGATCGGAGGTTGACTACTCCCACTCGATGCTGGCGGGCGGCTTGGTGGACACGTCGTAAAGGACACGGTTGATGCCCTTGACCTCGTTGAGGATACGGTGGCTGGTCTCGCGCAGGATGGCATAGGGCAGCTCGACCCAATCGGCGGTCATGGCGTCTTCGGAAATGACGGCGCGCAGGGAAATCGCCCATTCGTAACTGCGTTCGTCACCTTTAACTCCGACGGTCTTGACGGGAATGAGGGCGGCATAGGCTTGCCAGACTTTGTCATACCAACCGTGGACCTTGAGCTTCGAGATGAAGATGGCGTCGCACTCGCGGATGATGCGCAACTTGTCCTCGCGCACCTCGCCCGGGCAGCGCACCGCCAGACCAGGACCGGGGAACGGATGGCGTTGAAGAATATCGTGCGGGATGCCCAACGAGGCACCGAGCGCGCGAACCTCATCCTTGAACAACTCCGCCAGCGGCTCTAACACCTTGCCCTGCGCCTGCAATTCCAGGATGCGGTCCACCCGGTTGTGATGGGTCTTGATTTTGGACGCCTTGGATTTGGCGTTGGATGCGCTTTCGATCACATCCGGATAGAGCGTGCCCTGGGCCAACATTTCCGCATCCCCCACCGAATCCCAAAACACATCGATGAACAGGTTGCCGATGATGATGCGCTTTTTCTCGGGATCATCGACCCCGGCCAGAGCCGTTAGAAACCGTTCCGCGCAATCGACCGTCTCAATGGGCACGCCCATGCGGTGGAAATTGCTGCGGACCTCCTCGCCCTCGTCCTTGCGCATCAACCCGTGATCGACAAAGATGGCGCGGACCTTGGCCCCGGCTTCGTGGAGCAACACGGCAAGCACCGTGCTATCGACTCCACCGGAAACGCCACAGACAATTTGCTTGCCCGCCACCTGTTGGCGGATGCCCTCGATGATCTCGCGTTTGAAGTCATCGATGCGGAACGGTTGGAGGGCGGCCGCATGCAGGAGGAAATTGTGCAGGATGCGCAAGCCCTCGTGACTGTGGGTGACCTCCGGATGAAACTGGATGCCGAAAAAGCGCGCATTCCATTGCAGGGAAACCGGTGTGCCATGCTGGTTGGTGGCGATCACCTTGGCTCCGTCAGGAATGACTTTAACGGTATCCGAGTGGCTCATCCACACTTGCGATGACGGCGAGATGCCCTCATACAACCCGCTGCACTCGCCGGGAAAAAGATCAGCCGGTCCATACTCACGGCGGTTGCTGGCCACCACCGTGCCCCCGAATTTGATGTTGAGCAGTTGCATCCCGTAGCACACGCCGAGCACCGGCACACCGAACCCCTGAAGCGCCTCAAAGTCCAAGTCCGGCGCATCCGCCTCGCCGGTGCTGCGCGGCCCGCCCGATAGAATAATCGCGCCGGGTTGCCCGATGGCGGGAAAATCCTCGATCGCATACAGCTTGGCGAAAAATCCCAGCTCGCGCACCCGCCGGACAATGAGCTGGGTGTATTGCGAACCGAAGTCGAGGACGGCTACGTGATGTTGGTCGTGCATGATTGAATGTTAGAATGAGTCAGGGGTCAGGCGGCTTTGGAAACAAGCCATTCACCTTCCAGACGTTAGAGTCGCGATTCCTGCAATATCAGGTGACTGGCTGATAGTTGGTGGGCTCCTCGGTCATGACCACGTCGTGCACATGGCTTTCACGCAGACCGCCGGCAGTGATGCGGACATAAGTGGCACGCTCGCGCAAGTCCGCCAGAGTGGACGCACCGAGATAGCCCATGCCGGACTTGAGGCCGCCGATGAGTTGGAAAATCACATCCGAGAGCGGGCCTTTATATGGCACGCGACCTTCCACGCCTTCGGCCACGAGTTTGCCCGAGCTGTTTTGGCCGTAGCGGTCACCCGCGCCTTTCTGCATGGCACCGATCGAGCCCATGCCGCGATACGCCTTGAAGCGCCGGCCTTGGGATTGGACCATTTGGCCCGGGCCTTCGCGCGTGCCTGCCAGCAACGACCCGAGCATGACGAGGTCGGCACCCGCGGCAAGCGCCTTGACGATATCACCCGAGTAGCGGATGCCGCCATCGGCAATGACCTTCACGCCATGCTCGCGACAATAGGCCGCCACATTCTGGATGGCGGTGAACTGCGGCATGCCCACACCGGCAATCACCCGCGTGGTGCAGATGGAACCGGGGCCTACGCCCACCTTCACCGCACTGGCACCAGCGGACACCAGGTCCCGCGCGCCTTGCTCGGTCACGACGTTGCCAGCCACCACCGGTCTGTCTGATAGAGCACGGAGCTTTCCGATCACCTCCATGACGTGGCGGGTATGCCCGGTGGCCGCGTCAATGAAGAGGGCATCCGCACCCGCATCAATCAAGGCCCGTCCTCGGTCGATGCAATCCGGGCCCACGCCGACCGCGCCGCCGCAGCGGAGCTGACCGTTCTGGTCCTTGGCGGCATTGGTAAAGGTGATGCGTTTCTCGATATCGGAACCGGTGATGAGACCGACCAAATGCCCACTGGCATCGACCAATGGCAATTTCTCGATTCGATTTTGATAGAGGATGCGCCGGGCCTCCTCGAGGCTGGTATGGGGCGGGGCAATGACGAGTTTATCGCGCGGCGTCATCACTTCAGCCACCGTGGCGTCCTGGCGGTCGAGGTAGTGGACATCGCGACCGGTGACCATGCCTTCGAGCAGACCGTCGGCTGAAACGACCGGGAAGCCGGAAAATCCATTACTGGCCATGAGGGCGCGGACGTGATCGACGCTATGCTCCTTGCGCACGGTGAGCGGTTTTTGGATCACGGCATTTTCCGAGCGTTTGACCTTGGAGACCATGGCCGCCTGTTCATCGATAGAACACGCGCGATGAATCACGCCCATGCCGCCCTCACGGGCCAGGGCAATCGCCAAATCGTGCTCAGACACCGTGTCCATCGCCGCCGATACCACCGGGATGTGCAGCGCAATATCCGCCGTGACGTGTGTGGCCACATCCGCCTCACCGGGCAGCACCGAACTCAAGGCCGGCACCAGCAGCACGTCGTCAAATGAAAGTCCTAGGGAAATCTCCGCCATGGGGGAGGCAATAGAAACAGAACCCGCCTGGCAAGCGCGAATTCCATCGCGCACGAAAATTTTCGCCCGGATCGCGTGCCTCAAGCCCTGTTCGAGGCGATCGGCATGGGAATGGTCAATACCTGCATACCGGCGCGTTGCGCGGCCAGAATTCCGGCCGGCGCGTCTTCCAGCACCAGACACTTGAGTGGAGTGACACCGAGCAATTTGGCCGCATGCAAGAAGATATCCGGCGCGGGTTTGCCTTCTGCAACATCTTCGGAGGTGACCACTTCATCGAACCAATCGGAAATCCCCAAGCGCTGCAGCGTCTTTTCAATCACTCTGCGCGTGCTGCCGGAAGCCACCGCCATCGGCACCCGTCCCCGCAGTGATTTGGCAAACGCCGCCACCTCATCGATCAGGGTGATCGAGCCAATACGCTTGAAAAACGCCTCGCGTTTGGCCAGCGCGATGGCCTCTGGGTCGAGCTTCAGCCCGTATTGGTCATTGAGTTCCGCCACGATATCACGCGACGGGCGTCCACCCATCGCCAGGAAAACATCCTCCTGCATCACCCCACCCGCCCCGTAGAGAGTGAGTGCGTCACGCCACGCTTCAAAATGGGCCGGCATGGAATCCACCAAAGTGCCGTCACAATCAAAGATTACGGCATCAAAGCCATTGCGGGGGAAAGAAATCGGGCCAACGGTTGCCATTGCGGGCAACGAGGTAGCCGTCTATCACGACTAAAGCAAGAACGACTCACAAAAAAAATCAGGGGGTGGAGAAATTTTCTCCACCCCCTGAGGAATGAGTTGGAATTCCGGAAGCGGGTTCCTATGGCTACAGAGCAGGCAGGACTTCCCCCGCTGGGGCATTTGCCGGCAACGTCGGAGCCACCGGTGGCAAATTGGTCTTGTCGGAATCCGCGCCGCGCAGCGGACGACCGGTCGCGTCGATGATCTGGGCGGTGACGAAGATGATCAGATTGCTCTTGATGTGGTTCTCCGCCTTGGACTGGAACAGGCGTCCGATGATCGGAATGTCGCCAAAGATCGGCACGCTGTCATTGACGTTCTGCACATCCTCGCGGATCAAACCACCGACGGCAACGGTGTAGCCGTCGTAGATGGAAAGGGAGGTGTTCACCCGTCGCGTGGAGAACACCGGCATCTCGATGCGGTTGTCCGTGATCGTTGAGGTGATGGCATTGCCAAAGATGTCGGTGGATGGCGCCTGAATCGGACTGCCATAGTTGATGAACCCTTCGAACTCGACGATTTCAGGAACAAAACGCAGGTCGATGACGTAATCGTTTTCGGTGATGCTCGGTTCGATTTCAAGAGTCACCCCGGTATTGCGGGTTTCCCATGCGGTGGGCGTCGAGGGAGTGGCAATACCACCACCACCACCGCCGCCGCCGCCGCCACCGATGCCACCAAAATTGTTGTTGTTTTGTTGGGGAAGTTGCGGGGGTTCGTATTCAGTCGGATAGATGAATTCACGAACGATTTCGATGGTGGCCTTTTGCCCGGGTTTGGCCATGACGGACGGGGCGGTCATGAGGTCGGTGCCCTTTTTCTGAGAGAGCCCGCGCATGATGAGCTGGACCTGACCATCCGAGAACAAACCAGTGATCGAGGCAATGCCGGGGGCCACGTTGTTCGTGCTCGCCGTGCGCAGCGGGTTGTTCAGAATGGCGTCGATGCTGTTGCGGTTGAGCGCCCCGTCACCGCTGCGGTTGCCTGTGGTGACAACATTCGTAGCGGGCAGCAACGGGTTGGAGGGAATCCCTGGCAAGGATACGCCATTGATCGGATTAACAAAGTCCTTGCCCTGGCGCACGGTTCCATTGCCGTTGGTGCCACCGCTGCCGAAGAGGGTGCTAGAGTTAAGACCGAAAGGGGTGACCAGCCAATCGAAGCTGAGTTCGTCGTTATTTTCCTGGGTGATTTCGACAAACTTGGTGGTGATCTTGATCTGCTTGGGCTGACCGCCGCGCATGTTGTTGACCAACTGCTCGATCTTGTCGAGTTCCGCCGCGGTGTTGGTCACAAGCAGACCACCGGGGCTGAGGGTGGCCGAGCTTCCCTCGCCAAAGATGATACCGGCCTTTTTGAGCAGGTCGAGGATCGGCTTGCGGGGCTTGATCGCCTTGCCGCCTCCCCCACCCGGTTCCGCCGCACCGGCAAACGGATCCGCCGCGGCTGCCGGTTCATCTCCGCCGCCGCCCGACAGCGAATCCGAGAAACCCGGGGGCACCCGGAAGGTGCGGGTGAAAGTCTCATTGCCGGTCTCAGTCATGGGCACGAGCGTGACGGCGAAATCATCCACTTTAAAGCGCAGCTTGGTGGCATCACAAATGTATTTGAGTGCCTGACCGAGCGGGATGTTGGTGAGACGCAGTGACTTGATCCGCAACGACCCCGGGCTCGCGCCCGTTGGCAACGCACCTGCCTCAGCCGCTGGCTCCAGTCCGGCATCGCCGGCACCGGCGGCGGGTGCCGATGGCCGGCGAATCAGGAAGTTCACGCCTTTCTGGTTAGGATCGGGCTCAAGCAGATCCAACTCGGCGGCACGCAAGCGCAGGAAATCGACGGCTTCTTCCACCGTGATGTCATCAAAGGCGATGTTAGGGATGATGATGCGGCGCAGTTTCTCGTTGATGTAGGCGATGCCGGAACTCACGCCGGGGCCTTCGGAAGTGGGAACGCCACCCGGCGGCATATCCGCGGGCACAGACAACTCCCAAGCCTTGTCCACTTCCATTAGCAACTCGGCACGCGTCTGATCGTAGGCGGCACGATAGTAGGATACCTTGGCGGAAGCCAAAACTTCCATGCCACGGCGGGCAGCGGAGTTGAACGGGTCGATGCGCAGCACCTTTTCGTATTCGCGCTTGGCGGCATCATATTTGCCGAGATTGTAGTAGCCTTCAGCCGTATACAAGCCGCGGCGTACGGCATCGACGTCTTGGCTGTGCTTGTAGTCGAGGGTGGGATTGGTGCGGATCGGATCATCCAGATAGGCCAGTTCGCGCTTGGCGGCGGCATTTTGCGGGTCGGCCGTCAGGGCGTCTTCGAGCAAGGCCCTTGCATCATCGTATTTGCCTTTGCCGCCCTTGGCCGGATCTTTGCCGCCCACGCGGCGGAATTGTTGGGCAAGGGCCACGCTGGCATCCGTGAGTTGGTCAGTGACGGATTTGCGGCGGTCCGCCAGCATCGGGGCATCCGGCAGCTTGCTGAGGGCTTGGGTGAACTTGTCCAAGGCCTGCTGGTAATCTTTCTTGGCGTAAGCAGTGCGTCCCTCGACCAACAGGGTGTCCGCCTCAGCGACGGCTTGTTGGCGACGGATCATTTCGCGCGCTGCCAGAGAGGTGGATTGCGAGGAACCCGAGTATTCCGCAGCATTGGCGACAGTGACGGTGATTGGCATGGCGGATGCCACTGTCATCAGGGCGACGACAGTGCGACTGGAACGAGACATGGGCAGGATGTACATGATTTGCTGGCGGTTTCTGACGGTGTTTGGGGTGTTTGAAAAGCGATTTCTGAAAAAAAGTTTCACGGGGTTATTTCCGGGAAGGCACCCTTGCGGATGGTGGTGGTCTTTTTGTTGCCGCTGGCGGCATCGGTGCTTTCAATCTCGACGCTGTCGGGAGTGACTTTCTTAAGGAGGAATTCTTTCTTTGGTCCATCGAAGGGTAAGGCGAAGGGGGTGTTTTCCTTGAGGGTTTCACTTTTCCCTTCGTTGCCAATCGCTTCCAAGGTGAGCACCGCGCTGCGGTCGAATTTGGAAAACTCCGCCGCCCGGCCTTCGGCAAATTGCGGGATTTCATAGACCACGCCAGTTTTGTTAGGGAGTTGATCCTCGATTTTGGCATAGATGACTTCCACTTCCATGTGGATGGCATTGTTCATTTCCCGGCGCTTTTCGAGTCCCAGATACTTGAAGCGGTTCTTCATCGCGCCGTCGGCGAAGAACAAATCGCCGGGTTTGACGGTGACGCCGGTTTTGTTCTTATTTCTGCCACCGAGACTGTCGCCATATTGGAAGGTGAAGTTATCGCCCTCTGGAAAGCCGGGCCGGATAAACCAGTTGAGGCTCTCATCCTTTTCATACTTCAACTTGGCCAGCAACGGCGGATGGGACTTGGGATCCTTGGGATCGGTTTTGCCCAGGTATTCCTCAAGATTGGTGAAGCCATCCCCATCGGCATCGCGGCTCGGGGAATCGGCATAACCCGGATCCAGATCGTGCTCGATCCACCAAATGTTAGGGATTGGCGAATGCACCGAAGGACTGGTGTAGAGATCGACCGGTTTATCCGGGTGATCGCGGGCGATGAAGAGCGGGATGCCGGTGAACAGGTCCACGGGGCGATTCTCGGCTTCCGCCTGATGCAAGGAACGATCGAGGCGAAGCGAGGCGAGGGCCTTGGGCACGAGATCGGCGTTGGGGATGGACGGATCGCTGTGACCGCTACCTTTGGTGACGGCACTAAAATCCTCATTGACCCCACCCACCTTGGTCCAGCCGAGTAAGGCGAAACCGATGGCGGCGAGGGCGGCACCGCCAACGGCGGCCTTTTCGTAATTCTGGGAGAACCAGGACATGATCGGATGTGAGGCTGGTATCAGGGGATGGATTTGGGCACTTCAGGCAAGGGCTTGACCGGAAGGAACTGAAGGACATCAAGGTGAATGAATACTTGCAGCTCTTCGTCGCCGAGCACCTGATTGAGGATGCGTCCGCTATCCGCAGCCGTGGAACTTGCCGCCGGAGTGGCAGGTGCTGCCGGCGGCTTGGGAGGGGCCGTGGCCACCTTGGGTGGGGCCGCGGTTGGCTTGGATGGGGTTGTGGCCGACGTGACGGGTTCCTCTGGCAGGGTGACAAAACCAGCGGACCCACCGAAGGGATCGGCAGGAGTTTTGCCAGCGCCAGCGCCAGTGCCGGTGCCGGGCTGACTGGTTTCAAACTTGGCATCCGCGACGATCGGTGCCCGTTGTTTTTCGTTCATGATGCGCAGGCTGCGCACGACGTAAAAGTAGTCAGGTGACTTCAACATGGCGGACACCAACTCGCGCAGGCTGCGCTCACTCCCCTTGAAGGTGATTTCCAATGGAAACGGCCGACTGGCGTCATTGGGGTCGGCTTGCCACTTTTCGCCGTCTTCCTCGGGGAACTTGGGCCGGTGGAGGTTTTGGAGTTGGGAGGGAGCGGCCTTGGCCAGGGCCAACATCAGTGCCTTGGTGGCTCCAAGTTGATAGTCGAGCAGGCCAGTGGCGTCCTCGCGGGCGAGGGTTCCCGTGTAAGATTCAAAGCCGAGGAAAAATCCCTCGGGAAGTTTGGTGTGGGTCCCTTCAAAGGCCTTGCCCACTTCCTCGCTGGCGGCCTTGGCATGATCCGTGAAATCCTGCGGCGAAAGATTCTTGAGACTCTTGGGACGATACTTGTCAAAGACCCCCTGCATGCCGCTGATGGCCGTGCGGTAGTCGCTGAGCGCCTTGCTTTTTCCAGCCCGGTTAGGCTTGTCCGGATAGAGCGGAATCGCCTCAAACCCCTCCACTTCAAGGGCGGCGTTCTGGTAGTTTTCCAGCGCCGAGGCATACCGCGTGCGGGCGCTCATGCCCACATAAAACAGCACCAGCGTCACCACCAGGGTCACTCCTCCAAACAGGGCGGCAAATTTGTTATCCTTGATCCAACTCATAATTGCGGGTGGCGGGAAATTGATAGGGTTTACTTGATGCTGACCTTGCGGGCAAGGGGCAGCGTGATTTCAAAGGGAAAGGCCAGCTCGCCCTTGTCACTGGATGCGGGCTTGAGCGTGATTTTAAGGATTTGCTCGTCTTTGAGTTGGACCGGTTTGCCGTCCGCGCCGCTGGCGCTGAAGCTGAAGCTGCCCGGCTTGTCCCGCAAGCGTTTGAGGAGCTTGGAAACGACGTTCTGGCTGTCCGGATTCTCGCGCCAATAACCATGGATGCGCACGGCGTTGGCGCTGCTGACCACTGCTGCCGCCACTTGGGGTTTGGATCCTTTGGCGGCGTCCGTCGGTTCGATACGCAACTCCACCAGGCTGCCGCTGCCATACGTGCCGGAATAGAAATCCGACTTGACCACCGAGCGGCCATTGGCGGCCTGCGCATTGGCGGTGGGGGGTTTGGTCTCCTCCGCCAGCGGATTGAAGTCGCCGAGCGGTTCCAGGTCCGTGATCCATACCGCATCGCTGGCGAGGGCTCCGGTCAACTCCGACAAAAGGTCCGGCCAGAATGCCTGATCCGCCTCCGCCGCCGTGAAA
>JBAXPF010000047.1:0-17674 GCA_037132955.1 Verrucomicrobiota bacterium
TAACGGGGTGTTGCCAACGGTGGCAACCAGGTTGTTTGCGATGTTCATGGGGAGCGGGTGGTTAGTGGTTAGTGGTTGGCAGGAGGACAGAGACTGAAGACAGAAGACTCGAAGACAGAAGAAAAGGCAAGAGAAGAGAGTGGGGCGCAAATTCCTGGTCTTCTGTCTTCTGTCTGGGAGCGAAGCGATCTTCTGTCTGTGTCATATTTGGAAATCCGGGGTGCCGGAGTCAAGGTGAAGTCCACATTCATATTTGGTGCCACTGAAGCGGGTGGCTTCGGCAGTGCCATCGGCAGTGACCGGGCGGGTGCTGTGCCAATCACCCATGGTGACGTAGCCCTCGGCGGCAAGCGGGTGGGGCGGCAATTGGTGCTCGCGGAAATAGCGGTCCACCTGCGCATCGGCCCAATCGAGAATCGGATAGACCTTGAACGTTTTCTTTTGCTGCTCGGCGAAGGCGCGCTCGGCGCGGGTGGCTGACTGGGAACGCCGCAGACCGCTGATCCACGCGTCGGCACCGAGCTCGCGCAAGGCGCGGTTCATCGGCTCGACCTTGGTGAGCAGGCCATACTGGTCAGAACCCTCCTTGCCATTCTCCCACAGGTTGCCCCACAGTGCCTGAACGCGGGCGGCGCTGACCCTGGGTTGATAGATCCGGACATCCAACTCAAAGCGGGCGAGCAGATCCTCGGCATATTGATAGGTTTCTGGAAACAAAAAGCCGGTGTCGATGAAAACCACCGGGATGCCCGGTGCATGGCGGTGGATGAGATGCAACATCACTGCCGCCTGAATGCCAAAACTGGTGGTGGCAACGAGGCGCGAGCCGAGGCGGTCGTAGAGGAAGCGCAGGCGTTCACCGGCACCCAAGGGGGCCAGCGCGGCGGAGAGTTCGTCCGGATCCATGGTGGCGGGAGTTTCCAGTGGCAATGAGTCCATGACGATTAGCGGGCTTTGAGTGCCTCAGGTTGGAGGTTGTGATGAAAATCCGCGCCTTGCAGGGTGGCGGCGACGTAGCCGGCGCGGATGCAGAAATCACCGAAGCGTTCACCGTCGTTGCGGGCCTTGGCGTAATGTCCGATGAGAGGCGCGAGCAGCGGCTTGATTGCCTCGGCACGCACGCTCTCGCGGTAGAGCTTGGACAAGCGCTGGCCGGCGAAACCGCCCCCCAGATAGATATTGTAACGGCCCGGCGCGCGACCCACCAAGCCGATTTCCGCGAGGAACGGGCGGGCACAGCCATTGGGGCAACCGGTCATGCGGATGGTGATGGCATCGTGGCGCAGCCCGTGGCCCTCGATGAGTTCCTCCAATTCCGTTAGAAGGTCCGGCAGATAGCGTTCGGCCTCGGCCAGAGCCAGGCCGCAGGTGGGCAGGGCAACACAAGCCAGCGAGTTGAGCCGCAGGGCGCTTTTGAGGTGGCTGTCGTTGATGGCGTATTGTTCGAGGAGTTTTTCAATCAGTGACCGTTGGGCGGGTGTGATATTGGCGATGACGAGGTTCTGGTTGGCGGTGAGGCGGAAATCCCCCTGATGGATTCCGGCAATTGCGCGCAGGCCACTGCGCAGCGGATAGGCTGGCGTGTCGAGCACCCGTCCGCCTTGAATGAAGAGGTTGAGGTGAAAGTTGCCACGATCATCCTCAAACCAACCGTAGCGGTCACCGTTGGTGTCGAATTGATAGGGTCGGGCGGGTGTGAATTCGTAACCGAGATACTTGTGGAGTTCGGCCTTGAACCAGGCGCTGCCGCGGCTCTCGATGGTGTATTTAAGGCGGGCGTGGCGGCGGTCGCTGCGATCGCCATAGTCGCGCTGGACCAGTACCACCTTTTCGGCCACATCGATGACTTGCCCGGGCGTGCAATAGCCGATCACTTCGGCAAGGCGCGGAAAGGTGGAGTCCACCCCCTGGCTCATGCCCATGCCGCCGCCCACCGCGATGTTGAAACCTAATAGTTTTCCACCCTCGACGATGGCGATGAAGGACAAGTCATTGGCAAAGACATCGACGTCGTTCGATGGCGGCACGGCGATGGCAATTTTGAATTTCCGCGGCAGATAGGTCTTGCCATAGATGGGCTCCGCCTCTGCCTCACTGGTGTGGACGGTCTCCCCATCGAGCCAAATTTCATGATAGGCGCGGGATCGCGGGGTAAGGTGGTCGGACAGGCCTTGGGCCAGCTTGAGCACCTCGGCGTGGACCGCCGAGAGATGCGGATTGGGATGGCACATCACGTTGCGATTCACGTCCCCGCAGGCGGCAATCGTGTCCATTGCCGCCCGGTTGATATCGGCGATGGTGCGCTTGAGATGGGTCTTGATGACGCCATGCAACTGAAAGGTCTGCCGCGTGGTGAGCTTGAGGGTGCCATTGCCAAACTCCGTGGCGATGCGGTCCACCTCGAGCCATTGCGCCGGGGTGGCCACCCCCCCCGGCACCCGAATCCGCACCAAAAACGAGTAAGCCTTCTCCACCCCCTGCTTGCGGCGCTCGGCACGCAGGTCACGGTCGTCCTGCTGATAGGTCCCATGAAATTTAAGAAGTTGCTGGTCAGTCTCAGGCATCGCCCCCGTGGACACATCGGCAAGACCTTCGGCGATGGTGCCCCGGAGGTAATTGCTGCGGAGCTTGATGCCTTCGTTGGCGGAGAGAGGTTTTTCGGTCATGGCGGGAGGGGGCGCGGACATTCCTTAGTTTGTAGCCTTGTTTAATTTTGTTTCGGGAGGAAAATGGACCGGGTTTGGTGCCGATGCAACTATTTTTGCAAAATATTCCGCGCTAGAACCTCCGCGGGCACCGCGTAGAAGGATCGCACCGCTTCCCACACATGAATTGGACAGACACAACGCTGGTGATGCTCCCCGGCCTGGATGGCACGGCCCACCTCTATCAACAAGCACTGGCCTTGGAGTGGGAGGGCATGCGGGTGACCGCAATGCCACTGCCTGGCCACGGTCCGCAGGGGTATGATGCGCTGACCAGCGCCCTCGCCCCCACCCTGCCGCAGGGCGACCTGGTGCTGCTGGCAGAATCATTTTCGACGCCGCTGGCGATGCTACTGGCGGCACGCGAAGCGGCACGGATCAAAGCCTTGGTGCTGGTCTGCGGGTTTTGCGCCAACCCGCAGCCAAGCGGACTCGGCTGGCTGCCCTTGCAGCCGCTGCTCTCGCTCAGGCCACCGGTTTTCTTGCTAAAACAATTTCTAACAGGAGATGACGCACCGCAGACCTTGCTCGACGTGCTGGGCGAGGCACTCCGCCAAGTTCCCGCCGCGACGCTGGCCGAGAGGGTGCGGGTAGTGCTGGCGCTGCGGGAAGCGGATTGCCCGGCCTTGGGCGATCTGCCGGTACTCTTGCTGCAAGCGCGGCACGACCGCGTGATTCCATGGGACGCGCAGTCGCAACTCGAACGGCATTTCCCGGAGGCCACCTGTCATTGGGTCGATGGTCCGCACCTGCTGCTGCAAACGCGCAGCCAGGAATGCCGCGATGTAATCGTCGGATTTTTGGCGGACACGTTGTGAGCCCTGTCACTGCCACTGCCAGTCGATCACCCCGTCCATGTCGGGATGAATACTGTGATAGACTTGGATTTCAGCCATGGAATTGTTGGGGTGGGATTCAGGGCGGTGGCGCATCTAACGTTGGAGCGTGGGACGCAGGTGCCACCGGCACCTTGGCCAGCACCACCCGGAAGCCGTAGATATCGGCAACGGAAGCGGGGGGCTGGGGATGGCGCGAACCGGAGTAGAGATCTTCCGCCTGATAGGTGTTCCACCCACCGCCGCGCAGCACGCCCAAGTGGTTGGGATCCACCACGGAGTAGGCATCCGCGACCCACTCGTGGACGTTGCCACTCAGATCGAAGATGCCCTTGGCGTTTGCGGGAAACGAGCCCACTGGAGCTGTCTTTTCAAAGCCATCGATATATCCTGGAATCAACCGTTCCCCGGACATCCCTGGTGCCAGCGCGGCTGAGGCATCGGCAAAGTTACCCACCTTGCCGGGCGGCGGCCAGGCCAGGCCCCATGGAAACACCCGCTCCTTGCGGGCATCCCGCCAACTCGGACTGAGGCCTAGATTTTCCTCCAGCCCCACCATCATGCTCCACTCCACATCCGTCGGCAGGCGATACACATGGGACGCGGCGATGAGTTCGACCCCAGGCTTGCGTTCACGCTGGGTCAGCCACTCGCAAAAGCCGTCCGCATCGTCGCGCGACACCATCACCACGGGATGGTCCGGGCCTTGGGAAAAAACCGGCAGGGGCGGCGGTCGAGGCTTGGCTTCCCTGACAAAAATAGCGTAGTCGCGAATCCGGGTTTCCCACATGGAAACCATGAGATCCTGGCCGAGCGGCACAAACTTCATGCCGATGCCGTTCTCCCAGGCACGGCCGAAAACCACCCCCCGGTTGGCCTCCAAGGTGACGCTCAGCGGCAGGGTCTGTCCAGGTTTGATCATGAGCTTTTCAGTGTGCGGCTTGTAGCCCTCGCGGACAATGATCAGGGTAGCGGCTCCGGGTTTGACCTTGGAAATCAGCAGCGCCCCGTCGGCAAACCCGACGGCCGCTCCATTCAAGTAAACCTCCGCTCCCGGCGGATTGCTGGTGAGCTCGATGTTGGCATAGTCGATCTGGCGCACCACCGCCCGGAACGGTTTGAGGCCATCCCGCCGGGCACGCTCGCTCAGGCCTGCATGTTCAAACAATTGTTCAAATCTTGGCACCACTTCGTAATCCAGGGTCAGGAAACCAGCCTTGATGCCGCCGGCGCGCAACCAATTGCAGTAAGCCGTGGACTCGTCCGCGGAGCACAGCACCACCTTGGCAGCCTGTCCGTTTTGGGGATAGTCGAGAAACTCCACCATCGCCGCGGTGCGCTGGGTTTCCACCAAAAACCTTTTCCATCCCGCTTCGGCCACGAAACCGGGACTCAGATGCTCCTCGCCCACCGGTTCATAGGAGTCGCCATGATGATCCAGCCACGCATCACCGACCTGCGGCGGCGAATACACCTCAAGCACCTTGAAAATCGACTGCGGTTCATTCACCGCTCCCGGACCGATTTTGTCGGTGACCACGACCGGGCGGTAGCCGCGTTTTTGGATCGTAAAGCTGACGGATTCGCCGACCTTCGCCGACATGGTGCCAGTCGGGGTGATGCCCACCCATTTGCCGGAGGCATCAAGGACATCGGCAGTGTCCGGCGTGCTCACCACCCGGAACATTCCCACCTGCGAGGCCACTTCCCGGGTCGGCTTGCGCCAGTAAGCCTGCCAATCCACATCCTTGAGCAGATCCCATCCCGCCCAGGCGCTCAAGGCGGTGAGCAGCAAGGTGGTGAGCCACACGGCCCCCGTCCTGCTGCGGCGGCGCTTTCCCTGCTGCAGCAGGCGCAGGCATATGGCCAGTTCCGCTGCGGTGGTGATTTTGCGTTTGGACGCCCGCGGCTCACAAACGTCGCAAATGATGCGGTTGAGTTCCTGCCACCGCTTGCGCTCCGCAGCGCCGGGCAGTTCATCCGGCAACTCCGGGAAATCCATGCGGTCCTTGCCGGTGGCAATTTCATACAACACCTTGCCCAGGCTATAGACATCGGCTTGGGTCGAACCGGGGCCTTCCGGTGGCACGAAACCCTCCGTTCCCACAAACGTCCGCTGCCCACGCGCCGCGACCAACCCGATATCCGCCAGCTTGGCCTTGCCATTGACGAAAATGACGTTCGACGGCTTCACGTCGCGATGGGCCAGGCCGCAGGTGTGCAAATGATCCAGCGCCTCCGCCAGGCGCAAGCCGACATCGATGCACGCCGGCAACTCCATGCGCGTGCCAATGGCAGTGCGGACATCCGGACGCAGGGTGCGTGGCTCATACTCTATCGGATTGATGTCGCGTCCGGTGCGGACATCATCGCCCAACTCCATGACATAGTAATAAAACGAATTGCCGTCCAGGCTGCGGCCGACGTGCAGGATATTGACCAACCCCGGGTGGTCGCGGGAGATGGGTTCGAATTTCAAAATCCCCTCGAACTCGCGTTCAAAGGTCCGCGTGTCCTCAAAATCCTCGCGCCATACCACTTTGATCGCGCGCAAGGCACCGGTCACACCGCGCCCGAGCCAGATTTCCCCATAGGCACCCCCGCCGATTTTGCGCAGGATTTCATGATCCGGAATCGCCGGGTCCGCTCGTTGCTTAATCGGCATCGGCTTCGAGTTTGGCGAGTTCACGTTTGAGCACGGCTCCCACCCGGTGCTTCGCCAAATACACCTGAGACATGCTCACATTCAAATATTCCTGGACCTTTTTCACGTCCCATTGCTTGACGACGTAACAATCAAAGATCTGATATTGCTTGGGTGAGACTTGCGCCTTGACCCGGGTAAGCGCGGCGTCTGCAACGTTTTTCTTCCACTCCACGTCCCACAGACGGGTTAGAACTTCCGCATTGGTATCCTCGATACGATCAATCACCGCGGTTTTCCGGTCGTTTTCCCACTCCCCGCCCACCATCGCGGTGTCTTTCTTGCGCTTGCGGAACTGATCGTTGATGCGCCAGCGCGTCATGTTCATCAACCAGGTCTTGAACGAACCCTGCGCCGGATCGTATAGATTTTTCTTACTCTGCTTGGCAATCGACAGAATCGTTTCCTGCACGCAGTCAAATGCCTCATCGGAGCGTAGGCCGGCCTTGACCGCCACGGAATAAATCAAGCGCCAGTAGATTTTGTAAAACTCCTCCCAAGTCCGCTGATCTTCCCAGTTGTCGAGTTTGGCGATGAGGCTCTTGCGGGTCTTGGCATACGCCTCGCCCAAAATCGCCTCCTGTTCAGTGCCAGTCTCATCATTTGCTGCAGCCATCCGGGCTGACTGTAACTGCTTTTCGGGGGTTTGTCTTTCACTCATTCAATATTTTCACAATTCCACGCCCCCCATCGAATTCATCTCGACACGGGTCACAAAACCGTCAATTTTCGTCTGACCCTATCGTATTTCCAGCATGCGGATTGCTATTTTTGGTGATATTCACGCCAACCTCGAAGCCCTCGAGGCCGTGCTCGCTGATGCTTCAAAACAAGACGTCACCGATTATGTGTGCATGGGCGACCTGGTCGGCTACAATGCGGACCCGGTCGCCTGCGTCGAAAAAATCCGCCTCTTGGATTGCCCCACCATCAAGGGCAATCATGACGAGGACGCCGCTGGTGCCCACTCGCTCGAAAACATGAACCCGGTGGCCGCCACCGCCCTGCAGTGGACGCGCGGCCAACTCGACGAAGAACAACGCCTGTGGCTGCGCCGCTTGCGCATGGTCCGGCAGGTTTCGGATTTCACCGTCGTCCACAGCACGTTGGATCAACCGGCCCATTGGAACTACGTGACCAACCGCTTCGATGCGATGGCCAACTTTTCCTATCAATTCACCCAGGTCTGCTTTCACGGTCACACCCATGTGCCGCGCGTTTACACCAAATCCGACAAGGTCCATGAGATTCCCGCGGATTCCATCCTCATTGAACCTAACGCTAAATATTTCATCAACGTCGGCTCGGTGGGCCAACCCCGCGATGGCGATTGGCGCTCGTGCTACGCCATCTACAACACCGAGGCACATGAAGTCGTGTTCCGCCGCGTCGAGTATGACATCGAGAAAACCCAGACCAAGATCCTCGCCGCCGACTTGCCGCCGATGCTCGCCGAGCGCCTGGCCGAGGGCCGCTGAGGCGTAAAGTCACTCCACGGTATCGAACTCCGCTCCGCTATTCCGGCTCTTCGCGGCCTGATTGGGCCGCAGCATGTTTTTCTGTTGGGCCCGCTCGCCGGCCTTGCGGACGACGGGGATCGGTTGGCCGGTGTGGATATCCAAGCCGGTGACATACATGGCGGTGGCAGCGGTCATGGGCAACGGGATAAAATCCTGCACCTGTTGGAGATTCCAGCGCTGGCGTTTGAGGAATTCCTCCACCGCACCCATTTCCTTGGCGGTGCATCCGGGGAAACTCGAGATGAAATACGGCACCAGATATTGCTGCTTACCGGCCTCCTCACTGAGCCCGGCAAATTTTTCCATGAATGCGGGGAAATCCGCGGCGGGCTTGCGCATCCGCCGCAGCACGTCCGGATGCAGATGTTCGGGTGCCACCTTCATGTGGCCGGATATGTGGTGTTGCACCAATTCGCGCAAGTAGTCGGGCGTGCGCAAGGCCACATCCATGCGGATGCCGGATTGCACAAACACATGCTTCACCCCAGCCGACTGCCGCACGCCGCGCAACAACTCCAAGCCCGTCTGCCCGTTGATTTCAAAATGCGGGCAGATCGCCGGCCACAAACAACTCGGCCGATGGCAGGCCCGGCACGCCTCCACATGACCATTCCTCGCACCATACAGATTCGCCGTCGGCCCGCCCAGGTCGGAGACCGTGCCACGGAAGGATTTCAGCTCGGTCAGGCGGCGCACTTCCTTCAACACCGACTCCACGCTGCGGCTTGATAGAAACTTCCCCTGATGCAAGCCCAGCCCGCAAAACGTGCACCCCCCGGCACACCCGCGGGAAACAATCACCGAATCCCTGATCGTCGCGAAGCCCGGCACCGGTTCCTGATAGGACGGATGCGCCGCCCGCTGGAATGGATATTCATACAAGGCATCCAAGTCCGGACCATCCACCGGCATCGCCGGCGGCTCCATCCACACCGCCTGTTGGCCGTGCCTCTGCACCAGCAGCTTCCCGCAATACGGCGTCTGCTGGGCCTCCGTGATTTTTGTCAGAGCCAGCAGCAATTTCTCATCCGCCTGCAATTCCTCCCACGACGGCAGCATGATGCATCCGGAAAAATCCGCCGCTGCGCACGCCGTCGCACCTATCAGGCGAGCCGTGCCCGGGATGCCGCCCAAATCCCGCTCTCCCGCGCGCAGGCGCCGGGCGATCTCGCGCACCGCACGTTCGCCCATGCCGTAAACCAGCACATCCGCCTTGGAATCAGTTAGAATGGATGGCCGCAGCTTGTCCTCCCAATAATCGTAATGGGCCACCCGCCGCATGCTCGCCTCCATCCCGCCCAACACCACCGGCACACCGGGGAACGCCCGCCGGCTCATCTGCGCATACACCACGGCCGCGTGATTCGGCCGCCGGCCCGCCACCCCGCCGGCGCTGTAGACATCCAGCTTCCGCTTGTGGCGCGCCGCCGTGTAGTTGGACACCATGGAATCCAGATTGCCGGCCGTCACTCCCACAAACAAGCGGGGCGCACCCATGCGTTTGATCGACTCCATATCGCGCCAATCCGGTTGCGCCACGATGCCGACGCGAAGCCCGTCCGCCTCTAACACGCGCCCGATCATCGCCGCGCCAAACGACGGATGGTCCACATACGCATCACCCGTGATGAGAAGCACATCCAGGTCGCGCCAGCCACGCGCATCCATCTCCGCCCGCGACATCGGCAGAAATTGCCCGTCACGCGGTGACCTGTCATTGACTTTCGCGGACATCGGATCAAATCGCTGGAAGCGCCGCCACCCGGCTCATGCCAGGTCCATCACCAGCACTTTGGCCCACCATGGCTTGAAGGTCTCGATGAATGCATGGTGATGGGGATTGTCCTGATAGGCGTCGTGATCCGCCACACTATCAAACTGCATCGTCAGGGCGTAGTCCCACGATTGATCAATCACCGGGCGCAGCATGACCGGCGCCGGCACCGCCCAGCGGCCGCCCGTCACCAGTTCAATCTCAAACAACGATGCCAACCCCTGCTCAAACACCGCACGGTCCGCGGCGCTCTTGCAGTCGTCCTTCAACCAAAAATAGACATGATGTTCCATGCCCGATGATCGCCTGTTTCCACCCCTGCGCAAGCCCATTTCATGGAGGGGAGCGTCGGCGTCCCGCCGGCCGTGTCCGGCATCGTGCCGGACACTCTTCAGCCAGGGACCGCGCCAACCGCGTTCTTAACCTGCGAAAGAAAGACCGCACAGGGGACTGTGCGGACTACTCCGAGATTTCATTTGTCGGCGCCGCAGTCCCCCATACGCTGTGCCGGTCATGAAGCACCTGTTTGCCACCCTGTTGCCGTTTGTCCTTGCCGCTGCCGGCCTGGCTGCCCACGCCAACCCTGACGGGACAGCCGTCGCGGTGGATGCCGGTATCGACCGCAGCGTGGTTCTTCCCGGAGCAACTTATCTAACAGGCAAATTGACGGCTGATGACCGGCCACTCCAACCCCTCACCCTCCTTTGGTCCAAACAATCCGGGCCGGGGGAAGTCACCTTCAGCAGTCCGGCCGCCGCCGCCACCGAGGCGCGGTTTTCCACCGCCGGCGAATATATCCTGCAACTGGCGGCAACCCGCGGAAACTCGCAAACGGCGGCCACGGTGGCGGTCACGGCGCTGGCCCCCCCACCCGCCACCCACCTCGATCCGCTGTGGACGTCACCCTATCAGATCACAAGCCCGTTCTGGCGCAAGCGCACGAAAAGCCTCATCGTCAATTGGATCCCCCATTGTGTCCGCAAGCTGTGTGATCCGCAAAACCGCGAAGGCAGCATCGAGGATTTCGTTCAAGCCGGCCAAGTCCTCGCCGGCAAACCCGCACCGCCGCGTGTCGGCAACGAGTTCTGCGATTGGTTCTTATACAACGTCGCCGAGTCCATGTGCCTCACCCAGATGATCGACCCACAAGGCGACCCGCAAATCATCGCCGCACAGGCCGCCATGCGCCAAACTCTCGATGACTGGATCCCCAAAATCCTCAGCGCCCAGGAACCGGACGGTTACCTGCTCACGCGTGCCACCATCAAGCACCTCCCGCACTGGCGCGACGTCCGCGCCCATGAAGGCTATCAGGCCGGCTATTTCATGGAATTCGCCATGGCCCATCATCTGCTGAGCGGTGGCAAGGACCGGCGCTTGCTTGATGCCGCCATCCGCATGGCCGATTGCTGGGTCCGCAACCTGGGACCCGCTCCCAAACAGGCATGGCATGACGGCCATCAAGGCATCGAAATCGCCTTGGTGCAACTCGCCCGCCATCTGGAGGGCGGCCCTGATGCTAACAAAAGCAAGGCTTACCTGGCCCTCGCCAGGTTCCTGTTGGATTCGCGTGGCAACGGCGAGGAGTATGACCAAACCCATCTGCCCGTCACCCGCCAATACGCGGCGGTGGGGCATGCGGTGCGCGCCGTTTACGGCTACGCCGGCATGGCCGACATCGCGATGGAAACCGGTGCTGCCGATTACCGCAGCGCCGTCCAGTCACTGTGGGGCAATCTGGTCAACCGCAAATACTACATTACCGGCAGCATCGGCAGTGGCGATACCAACGAAGGTTTCGGCAGGGATTATGCCCTGTCTAACGATGCCTATGCCGAATCGTGCTCCGGCTGCGGCGAGATCTTCTTCCAGCATCGCTTGCAAATGACCTGGCACGACGCCCGCTATGCGGATTTGCTCGAAGAGACCCTCTACAATGCGGTCCTCGGCAGCGTCGACCTTGATGCCAGAAACTTCACTTACACCAATCCGCTCGACTCCTCCGAGCCGCGCTACCCATGGCATGACTGCCCGTGCTGTGTCGGCAACATTTCACGCACCCTGCTGCGCCTGCCGACCTGGATCTACACGCGCAGTGCCGACGCCCTGTATGTGAACCTCTCCATCGGCAGCCGGGTGACGGTCGACAAGCTCGGCGGCACCGCGGTGGAGGTCACGCAAACGACCGACTACCCATGGGATGGCAAGGTGGCCCTCACGCTCAACCCGGCTACGCCTGCCACCTTTACCTTGAAACTCCGCGTGCCACAACGCCACCCCAGCACCCTCTATGCCAACACCCCGGAGGCCCCCGGTCTAACATCATTCACCGTCAATGGCCAGCCAATGACGCCGCTTATGGATCATGGCTATGCCGTCGTCGCCCGCGAGTGGCACGCCGGCGACCGCGTGGAATTGGACCTGCCATTGCCGGTGCAACGCGTCAAGGCGAGTGACAAGATCACCGCCACCAGCGGCCGGGTCGCCCTGCGCCGCGGCCCGTTGGTTTACAACCTCGAGAGCGTCGATCAGGACGTCGAGGCGGTCCTTGCGCCCGATGCGCCGCTCACCACCGACTGGCAACCTAACATGCTGGACGGCGTGATGGTCATCAAGGGAACCTTCCAAGACGGCAAGCCACTGCTTGCCATTCCCAATTACGCGCGCCTCAACCGGGGCGGACGCTCGCTCGTCTGGATCAAAGACCGCTGACCCTGATGTGGAAACGCTGCAGACCCCGATTTCAGACCACGATTTCATTTGCAGCAGCGGCATTCCCCCGTATGCTGCGCCGGTCATGAAGCCCCTGATTTTCCCCCTGTTGCCGTTTGTCTTTGCCGCTGCCGCCCTCGCTGCGGAGAAGCCGGCCGCACCCTCGGATGTGTATAAATCCGTGCTCCGCATCGAGGTGGCCACCCAAACCCCCGACTACCGCACACCGTGGAACGCCGGCCATTTCAGCGGTGCCATCGGCACCGGCTTTATCATCGGCAACAACCGGATTCTAACCAACGCCCACGTCGTCTCCAACGCCCGCCGGATCCTCATCAACATCTACGGCAGCTCGAAGAAATACCCCGCCAAGGTGGATTTTGTCGCCCATGATTGCGATCTGGCGCTGCTCTCCGTGGAAAATTTCACCGATTTCGCCGCCCTCCCTGCGTTTACTTTCGGTGATATCCCCGCGCTGGAGTCCCAGGTGCGCGTCATCGGCTATCCGATCGGCGGCGATCGCTTGTCGGTGACCCGCGGCGTGGTCTCCCGGATAGATTTTCAAGCCTACGCCCACTCGCGGGCCGACTCCCATCTGATCGTGCAGATCGACGCCGCCATCAATCCGGGCAACTCCGGCGGGCCATGCATCCAGGATGGCAAGGTCGTCGGCGTCGCCTTCCAAGGCTTGCGGCAGGCCGACAACACCGGCTACATCATCCCCACCCCCGTGGTGAAACGTTTCCTCAAGGACATCGAGGACGGCACCTACGATCACTATGTGGAACTCGGCGTCAGCGAATTCCCCCTGTTCAATCCCGCCATGCGCAAAGCCCTCGGCCTCCCGGATGATGACAAGGGAGTGCTTGTCACCAACGTCACCCCCACCAGCTCCGCCGATGGCCTGCTCAAACCCGGCGACGTCCTCATGTCCGTCAATGGCTTCGACATCGACAGCGCGGGCATGGCCGCCATCGATGGGGAAACCGTCAACTTCAACGAAATCGGCGAACGCAAATTCGCCGGCGACAAGCTGGCCGTGCGCTTTCTGCGCGATGGCAAACGCAATGACGTACAGATCGAGCTCAAGCCGCTGGAAGCGGCGCGCATCTATGCCATCGATTATGAAAGCCAACCGCGTTTCATCGTGTTTGCGGGGCTGGTGTTCCAACCACTCGACACCAATCTGTTTGTCAGCCAGAAGTTTGATGACGTCAACGTCCGGCGCTTGTATTCCGACTATGTGCCCAAAGGCCTGTTCCAAAAGCGCCCGGACATCGTCATGCTCACCCGCGTCGAGAGCGATCCGGTGACCAACCAGCTTGATGACTTCGCCGGCTTCGCGGTGGACAAGATCAACGGCACGGAGGTGCGCGACCTCGCCCATGCCTACGAACTGCTCTATCCGCAGGATCCGCCCGAGTATTTTGTCATCGAGTTGCATGGTTCCAACCGCCCGGTGGTCATTCCCGCGACCAAGGTCAAGGACGCCAACGCCCGCATCCAGAAAAATTACGGCATCACCCGCCTCTTCAATCTCAAACCCTAACATGCCTCGCGCCGGCATCGCCCTCGGCTCCAACCTCGGCCAGCGCCTGGCCAACCTGCAGGCCGCCGTAGAGCACCTGCGCCGCATCGCGCGCCCCGGCGACGCGCTGTTGCAGGCGCCGGTCTATCAAACCGCGCCGGTGGACTGCTCGGCCGGTTCGCCGGATTTCCACAACACCGTCGTCGAGATAGGCTATGACGGCACCCCCATCGACTTGCTCAAACACACGCAAGCCATCGAGTCCGCACTCGGCCGCACTAGCGGCACCGAGCACCATGCCCCGCGCGTCATCGATATCGACTTGCTCTATTTCGGCGACACGATCCATGCGGCCGACGGGTTGACACTCCCCCACCCGCGCCTCACCCGGCGCCGCTTTGTCCTGCAACCGCTCGCCGACATCCGCCCGGACCTCGTCCTCCCCGGCGATCAGCTCACCATCGCCAAGCACCTTGCCAGGCTCGTATCTAACGAACCTGTCCTCACCCTGGTCCAAGCAGTGTGGTAGGAACCGTTACTCTAGCAGGTGCACGACGAGACCGCTCCTCAGTTTGGGTTCGAACCAGGTGGTCTTGGGGGGCATGATGTTGCCGGTGTCGGCGATATCGATGAGTTGTTTCATGGACACCGGGAAGAGGGCGAAGGCAGCCTTCATCTCGCCGCTATCGACCCGCCGTTTGAGCTCGCCAAGGCCGCGGAGTCCGCCGACGAAATCGACCCGGGTGGATGTGCGGAGGTCCCTGATATCGAGGATGTGATCCAGCACGAGGGTTGAGAGGATGGTCACATCCAGCACGCCGATGGGATCCTCATCTTGATAGGTCCCGTCCTTGGCGGTCAGCGAATACCATTGCCCATCGAGATACATCGAAAAATTGTGCAGGAATGCGGGAGCATATATCCCACTGCCCTTGTTCTCGACCTGAAAAACCTCACCGAGCTTGCGCAACAATTCCGGGCCATCGAGACCATTCAAGTCCTTCACCACGCGGTTGTAATCCATGATCCTGAGCTGATTGTCCGGGAAAATCACCGACATGAAGAAGTTGTATTCCTCGGTGCCATCGTGGTCGGGATTGGCCTTGCGCTTTTCCTGCCCGACCAGGGCCGCCGCGGCGGTGCGGTGATGGCCATCGGCGACATAGAGGCTTGGAATCTCCCGGTCGAAGATGCCGATGATGGTGTCAATGGTGGAGCGGTCCTCGATCATCCAGAAATGGTGGCCGAATCCCTCGTCGGTCACAAAATCGTAAACGGGTTTTTCGTTAGACACAATGCTTGAGACGATCGTGTCAATTTCCTTGTGCGCCGGGTATGAGAAAAACACCGGTTCCACATTGGCGTTGGTGATTCGGACATGGATCATCCGGTCCTCCTCCTTGTCCTTGCGGGTCAGTTCGTGCTTTTTTATCCGGTTGTTGAAATAGTCCTCGATGCTGGTGCAGCCAACGATGCCATATTGGGTGCGGCCGTTCATGGTTTGCGCATAGATATACAAGCGTGGCGTGGCATCCGGCACCAGCCATTTGTTAGCCCTGAAGGTGGCAAAGTTCTCGACCACCTTGGCATACACTTCCCGGCCATGGACATCCACGCCCTCGGGCAGGTCGATTTCGGCCTTGGTGACCCTGAGCAACGAATAGGGATTGCCCTTGGCCTCGCTGCGCGCCTCTTCCGAATTCAACACATCATAGGGCCGTGAGGCCAATTGTTGGACGATTTCGACGGGTGGGCGCAAGCCCTTGAATGCTTTGAGAATGGCCATTGAAGTGAGGAGTTGGGTGGGGGGAAAATAGCGTTTGGAAACCGTTGTGGAGGGGATGGTGGAACGGGGCGTGTTGCGGGGTTGGAGCGAAGTTCATGCGGCCCAATCACTCGCGGCCACCCTAGGCACCCGGACCGCCGTGCCAAGGAAAATCATCAACCCTGCCGCATGCAGGACGCATGACGATCAAGGCGTTGTGCCCACCCATGCCGTGCGAAAGTTTATACACGCAACCCGGGCTATCAAGCACCTGCTCGGGTAACCCAAAGCCGGGCGGCGCATGCAAACCCGGCAGGTTAGGTGGCAGCTTGCCGTCCCGCAGGAAGCGCGCCAATAGCACACTTTCTAACAAACCGCTGGCCCCGATGGTGTGCCCGGTGAACGGCTTGAGCAGGTGCAACGTGGGCCGGACGCCGGTGAAGGCCCGGTTGAATGCCGCGGGATCGGCCATGGCTTGCACCGCCGTGCCCGTCGCGTGCGGACACAGAGCACCCGGCGGATCGGATTGCCGCAGCGCCTGTAGCAGCAATGCGGGGGTGCGCCCGCCATCGGCGGGAATGCCCACCGGATCGCACGCATCCGCGTTGCATCCATAATGCAACAACTGCGGATGACTCCCCACGGACGTCTCGATGGCCATCGCGGCCGCACCTTCGGCCGGCACAAATCCAGCGGTCTTCGGGTGATACGGATCGGGGTGGAAGCTTTGCGCCAACAAGCCGGACATGGCATAATTGTCCAGCAGCAAAGGCACCAAGGGCAAATCCACCGCCACCACCAGAGCCCGTGGTGCGATGCCTGCCCTCACCATCATCATGGCCACCCCCACCGCGTCCAACCCGGCTGAACAACCGCTGGCAAGCACCTGATTCGGCCCGGTGATGCCAAACTCGATGCTGATGGCCGCGGCCGGCTCACTGTGAATGGTATTGCTTGCCGCCATCAAACGGAATGGCCGGCGTCCCGGCCACGGTCCCAACCAGGCGGCGGCGTTGCCGCGACTCGTCCCGACCACCAACGCCGCATCCGTCAATTCATCCGGCCCCCACCCGGCATCGGCGATCGCCTGCCTCGCCACATGCAAGGCGGCCATCGTTACCGGGCTCCATTTGCGGTGGGTGAGCAATGCCCGCGATTCAATCCAAGCTCCAGGCCGGTCCGCGTGCGGGCTGGCAGAGCCGAGCAACTTCCCCATGGCTTGGAACGGCACGTGCCTTGCACACACCGCTTGATGGTGTGCCGACACATTCTCGCCCAACGCGGAAAGCGCACCGAGGCCGGTGATGAAGAGTGGCTGCTGGATGTGCACGGAGTAACAAGCCCAGCCAATCCCGCAACCCAAATTCGTCGTCGCACGTAAAAAACCGGCCTCCGCAAGGCCCCGTCCTCACCTGGTCAGCGGCATTTTCAACCGGTGCTGCGGTGGCATGGTCATGAATTGGATCGCCTTACAGACTTGGTGCATCACCAGGAACCACAAGACCAGCGCGACCGGGGGGGCCACAAGCGAGCAGATACAATAGGCCAGGAACATGCCTTCGCTCATGCGCGGTGCCCGCCTCAAGTCCGGGTAGCGGCGAATGATCCGGTTCCAATCGCTGGCCAAGCCATAGTAGGCGACGAAAATCCAATACAGGTTGAAGAGCGGCACCAATAGCAGACCCACCGCCAATCCCGGCGTGGTACGCGGCTTGCCACTCTGCAAACACTGCCACATGCGCGCCAGATAGATAAAATTAAGCACCACCCCCGCAAGCAAACACAACGGACCGGTGATCCACATGATTTGGATTAACAACTCCTGATTGCGATTCCCCACAAGCACGTCCGTGTTCCCGATATTTCTCACCTTGTCCATATCGATCTGCCACTGGGCCCAAAACCCAATTCCCACCAAAATAAAACCGCTGCACAGCAAGGCCACCAACAATTCGTAATTGGCCGGGGTGACCCGCTGGTGCGGATAGGGACCGCTCGGGCGGCCCCGGTCACGGTCCTGGTCCCGCCCGCGGTCCCGGTCTCGCCCCCGGTCCTGCCCCCGGTCCTGCCCCCGGTCCTGCCCCCGGTCCTGGCCACGGTCCCCCCCCCCGTCCTCGCCACGGTCTGCCC
>JBAXPF010000048.1:0-17645 GCA_037132955.1 Verrucomicrobiota bacterium
TAATCCAACTACAAGCCGTATGACAATCTCCAAAAATCATAGCCACTATTTTCACCCACCGGCCCAAGTCACCCGCCACCGGCTCCGCCTTGAGCGAGACCACGTGACCGTTGAAACGAAAACGATCGCAACCGCAAACGGCCGTCGAGTTAAGATCCCACGTCAGCGTGTTAGACAAGGCCTCCGGCTTGAGTCCGATCGCGAATTCAAACAGGCAAACAATCGGCCCAATCCCGCTCCACCCCACGAAATCGCCCTTGGCGGGTTTCCCCTGGGCGGCGGCGTCCGGCGCGTAGTTTTCCCACAGGGTTCCGGTTTGCCGCATGACTTGCCCGATGATTTCGAGGTGGTTGAGGGCGATCTCGCGGGCCAGCGGGTGCTGCCCGTAGCGCTCCAGGCCGCGAATGACCATGAGGGTCGTCGGTGCCCACACCGCGCCCCGCCAATAACCTCCGGCGGGGTCATAGCCGGGTTGGTCGGCCGCCAAGGTGGGCACCCGGTGGAGGCGCTTGAAGGTCTGAGGGTTGTTCAATTCGTTCACCAGATCCTGCGCCTGGGCAGGCGAGGCCACGCCGGCGAGCAGCGGCCAGAAGCCCGCCACGGTCTTGATCGGTGCGCGCCTGCCTTCGACTGTTAGATCAAAGTAGAACTTCTGTTGGGGATCCCACATCAGCGCGTTGATGGTGCGGCTCAGCTCGTCCGCTTCACGGGTGAATTCGCGGGCCGCTTCGGCTTTTCCCAAGGCTTCCGCCACCGTGGCAAGGTTGCGCGCGAAAAGCACCATCTGGCTCGAAGTATCGACCGCGCCGCCGCCGCCGTCGAGGAACCGGTTGCGCGGCGAGTTGTCCATGCTGGCCCAGTCGGTCATGTACAAGCCATTGCCCTGCCGGATGTATATCTGCAACGCGCGGTAATAGCCGACCAAGGGTTGATAGACCAAGGCGAGGCGCTCCCGGTCGCCGGTGACGCGGCAGCTTTCCAACTCCGCCCAGGCCAAGATGGGATGATTGAGCGCATCAAGCGTCAGCTTGGGCAGTGCGGCCGGGGCCGGCCGCCCTTGATAGGTGACCGGGGCGTTGCGCGGGCCGCTCCAGCCCCAGCGGGAGAACAGCGGCTTGCCTTCGTGGTTGACCCACTCGGTATAGTCAAGGCCGGTGGTGCGGTTGATTTCGCGGCAGATTTCGCCATCGTCGTATTGCTTGGCGTAGAAATTGTCGAGCGAGCCGATGCCCGGCACGAGCGGGTGCCCGTAGTTGCAGAACATTGTCATGAAGCAGGTGTCCCAGAGGAAAATGTTCTGGTTGAACGCGGCGTCAATGAACTGGGAAACGTAGCCACTGCCAGCCGCCGGTTCATGGAAATTCTTGAACGCGAGTTCCCACGCCTTCCAATACATCGTCACCCATTCCGGATTCTCCCCGAAGACCGGTGCCGGCAACTTGTCCCGCAACGCGGTGAATTGCGGCAGCGGCTGCGGCTGATAGGTTTTCTTGGCGAAGGCCCCGCCTTGGACTGGCGCCGGTGGCCCGGCCACGGCGGACAGCACCAGGCAAAACCCGCAAACCAACCGTATGGCAAGAATCGCGATGTGCTTCATGGTCAATTGGGCAGTTCGCAGCTCACAGCGTCCACGGCGAACGCAACTCGCGATGCATCATTACTTCCGCCTGCGGGTCGCCGGTGATTGTTTCCTTGGCCGGGTCCCAGGCGATCTTGCGGCCGGTCCGCGCACTGATATCGATGAGATGACACAGGATGTCCGAGCGGACCGCGGAATGCAGGTTGTCGACCGGTTGCTCACGGCTCAGGACGCAATCGACCAGGTTCTGGATTTGGTCGCGGCTAACCGGCAGCATCTTGGGTCCCGGGTCGCGGGCTTTTTCGCGTAGTTCATTGCTGGAGGTTTTCCACCCGCCGCGGCTCACCCGCACCCAGCCCTCGGTCCCGACAAAGAGCGTGCCATGATCGCCTCCAATTCCGGGATGCGGTTTCTCCTTGGTTGCCGTTTGGTCATCCATGAAGCGCAGCTTCAGACCGCCCGGATAGATAAACTGCGCGTCCCAGTGGGTCAGTGTGTTGAAGAGCCCTTCCGTCGGGATCACGCCCTTGGCCTCGCACGAGACCGGCATGTTAGGAAGTCCCGAGTGGTCCAGCCACCACTGCAACATGTCGGCCGGATGCGCCCCCCAACCGGCGACAAAGCCGATGGCGTAATCGTAGATATGGAAAATCCCATTGCGCGGGCTCTGGACCATGCAGCGGTCGTTGCAGAATGGCGCCTTGGGCGCGGGCCCGAGCCACATTTCGTAGTCGAAGCCCTCCGGCACGGGCGTCTCCGCAAGCGTGCCGCCGGATTCACCGCGCGGCGCCCACACATAGGTTTCCTTGACTTCGCCGATATGGCCGTTGAGCACCAGTTCGATGCCGCGCCGCACGTGCTCGATCGACCGCTGCTGCGCGCCGTATTGGAAGATCCGGTCATACTTGTCCACAATCTCGCGCGCCTTCTTGTCATGCGCGATGCTGATACCTAACGGCTTCTCGGTATACATGTCCTTGCCGGCCTGCGCCGCCATGAGGGAAATGGGCACGTGCCAATGGTCCGGGGTGGCGATATGCACCGCATCCACGTCCTTGCGCGCCAGAACCTCGCGGAAGTCATTGTAATCGTCGCAATTGCCAAACTGCTGCTTGCGCATCAGCCGCCGGCTCTTGTTCGGATCGCAGACGGCAACCACCACCGACTTGTCATAGCTCTTGTAATTCGCCGCATAGCCCGAGCGGTCACCGCAGCCGATCAGGGCGACGTTCACCTTGCTGTTAGGCGAGGCCTTGCCACTTCTGGCCAGGGCGCTCGACGGGATGATCGTCGGAAAACCGATGAGGGTTCCGGCCATTGCCGTTTTTTTGATAAAGCCGCGTCTTGATAGATAGGTGTTCATGTCAGGTTTGTTCGGGTGAGGCGATTGGTGTGTTGCTGGGGAGTCCTTAGGTTGGAAACCAATGATGTAACCGCAGAGAACGCAAAGATCGCAAAGAGGCTCATTTCTTTGTGTTCTATGTGTTCCTTGTGGTTCATCCTCATTCTCTTTTGGAGTTCAAGCTGCCGTCCAGTCAGCCACGAGAAAACGTTGGCGAGGGCCGATTTCTTACTGATTATTTCCACTCTTCGGTGAATCCGGATTGACGGCACCGTCGGGCGGTGGGTTCTTCCATGTCCGTTCAGTCACCGGGAACATCGAGATGCGGAACTTGGTGCATCCATAGGGAACGAGGCGGACGCTTGAGGCGGAATTGCCGGCGACCGGTTTGGCGGGCAACGATTGGAAATCGGTCGGCTGCCAGTCGAAGGCTTGAACCGGCGCCTCCAACATCACGGGAGCGTTCAGCGACCAGTCCCAATGGGTGGGCATGGGCTGACGTTTCACGGTGATACCGGCATCGCCCGCGATGGTGTCGGCATCAAGGGCGTATTGCCATTTGGCATCTGCGGCGGGCGTGTTAGGGTCCACATCGGCCACCGGCAGGGCGAAGAGCAAGGGACCGAGAAGGACACTCGCGTAAGGCCGGCGATTGGCCTCGAAATATTCCTCACCCCGATAGCCGAAATATTTCCGGTTGGCAGATGGCACCTCGGTTTCGAAGCCGCGGGCAACCCGCGGTGTCATGAGCAATTGCAATTCGATGTGATCCCCCTTGATCCAGGTCCGGGCGATTTTGACAAAGCCCTTGCTGTCGCGTGTGGCCGGAATTTCGGAATCATTCACGCGGATCCGGGGATTGGCACACCACCCGGGAATGCGCAGGTAGAGGGGGAATGCTGATTCGTTAGATGGATCCACCGTCATGCGGATCGTTTCGTTAAACGGATAGTCGGTGCTCGTGCGGATGTTTACCGGCACGTTGTCGCCAACCGACGCGGTGACCGTGTTGGGCCCATACAAGGTCGCAGCCAGCCCCTTGTCGTGCGTCGCCATCCACATGTGAATGATGTAGTTGGGAATGATGCGGTTGACCGCGCCGACACAACACAGCACCTTCGGACAACCCAGCTTGTGAAACAGGATGCCACTCGCACCCGGGCAACTCGGTTGTGGCGCGGGCAGGGAATCGGCGCGAAGCCGGTTAGGCGATTGATAGTAGCACATGGTCTGGAAGTCGCGGGCTACCGGGGCGGCTCCGGCGTTGAAGAATGCGCGTTCCATGCGGTCGCCCCAAGCATTGTCGCCGCGGATGCGGTATAACCACGAGGTGGTCAGGAGCATGGCGGTGACATCACAGGTTTCAGTCTTGCGAAACGCGCCAATGCCTGACGCGAATTCCTCGCCGGAGGGCACCCCGTAAGGAAGCATGTGCTTGTCATCCAGCCACTTCCCCGCGCCCAGCGTCGCCTGCATCAGGTGCGCATCACCAGTCCACGGATAGACGATGGCCGGCAAGCGGATGTCCTCGTAAAGAATGACCATGTGCCCGGGCTCCACCTTGCCGGATTCCCAAACCTTGAATTCCTGCACCACCGGTGGTGCGGCGATGGCTTTAAGCGCGCGGTCGAGAATGCGCCGGTCGCCGCTGAACGAATACGTCTCCATCATGGCGTCCAAATTGCACAGTCCGCTCACGTCACTGGCTGAGGGCGGCAGGCTCATATCCCCGTCATATGCGGCATACACTTTGACCAGGGCGTCGAGCACCCGTTTGTCGCCGGTTCCCTGATAGAGCGCCACCAGGGCGCGACCCATTTGGGAATGGGCCCAGCTATCAAATCCTTGCGGTTGGTAGTTGTTCTTCCAATACATGAATGACGTGCCGGCGGCGGCCAGGTTGACGCCATCGACCACCGGGTCCAAGCGCGCGCGGATTTTCTTGATGAGTGGCTCGTCGTGCAGGACGAGTCCGAGACGCAGCGCCCCGTCGAGCCAATAGGCGGATTGCTCGAGCGGCCAACCGGTGCCGTCGGGCTTGGCGTTGGGCGCATTGATCTGGTGGCCTTTCCAACCGTCGGCAAACACCGGATGCCATTCATCCAAATGGCCGCTGATGCCATCACGCGCGGCCACCGCCCAGTCCCTTAACCAGCCCTGCGGCTCGACCGCACCGATGGGCAGAGGCAGGAAGGCCGGCTTTATCAACGGCTCACAAGCCCTGGCATAGTTGACCTTGTCGGCAACGGCGGTGGCCACCGGCAGGGCCAGCAAGAGCAGAACAACTTGCATCAGTCGTATTGTCATAGGCGGGATATCCTTCTGCCCGGTGGCGGTGCGTTTGATGGTTTCGATAGATTTGAGGTGGTCATTTCCTTGACGGACATGAAATTACGGATGAGAGCATGGCCACACCCTGCTCGGTGAAGGCGTAGGAGAGGTAGCGGCGACCGCCCCTCGAATCTTTTGATTGTGAGCTTGCTTTTGACCTCGTCAAGGTTTGTGATGAGTTATCCTCTGGCGGAGAGGGTTTTGAGATGCCAATTTGGCATCTCAACGCAGCTGCTTCCTCATCCGTGAGGCGAAACATGAAGTCGGCTGGGAACCTCTCAATGTTGCGCTTTGTCGCGCGGTTCAACACGCCTGTTTCCACGCCATAGAGCATGGCGAGGTCTGAATCAAGCATGACTTTCTCGTGCCGAATCCAATGCACCATGGGTGCAATGGCGTCAGCGGAGAGGGTGATCGATTGGTCAGACATACCTTGCATGTCGCCTCACTCGCTTGGGCTGAGGCGGATCGATTCCAAGCTAGCCTTGTCCGGGGTGCCATCCACGAGGGTGACGGTGACGGTGTGCTTGCCGGGTTTGTTGAATGTGAGCAATCCAAACGGATAGGCGTGATAGACCGGCGACGCGTTCTGTTGGTTTTGGAGTTTGACTCCCTCATCGGTCTCGATCCCCCACACGAGACGGCCCTCGCCCCTGTAGATGAGTTCCAACCGGTAGTCACCGGCCTCGGCCACATCAATGGTCCACACCGCTTTGCCCGCGGGCTTCCAGCCGCTCACCTGCGTCGCGTGTTTCCATTCGCCAAATTTTTCCATCCAATCGATGCCTTGCTTGGTGGCATCCTTGACGGCGGCGAACTCGACCAGCAGCGGGGTTGGGATGTTAGGAAACACGCCGAGTGTGGTGTCAACTTTGGGCGCCGCCTGCAATCTAACGGCGACCACGGACGCCGGGTGGTCGGTGGGTGCGGCCGGAAGTTGCAGTTCGGTCCAAGTGCCGCGCTTCATCCATTTGACGGGGACCAACTTGCCGTTGGTGACAATGCCGGCGGCAGCGATCTCCGTCTGTAATCCCGGCAGCAGCAAGCGGCCATCAGCCGGCCAATCGAAAACGACGAGGTTGAGCGTGTTGCCCACGGTGGTGACATCGCCCCACGGCAGCGCGTGACCCCATGGCGAGGGGCCGGCGGCATAGACAACCTGCGGATAGCGTTTGATCCACTCGCCGGATTTTTCCAGATACTTGGCGGCCTGTGCCGGCACGCGACCGGTGCCGTCCGGCCCGATGTTGAGCAGATAGGTCCCGCCGCGGCCCACGGTGGAAACCAACCGGTGCAGGATTTCCTTCGAGTCCTTCCAGTTCTGGTCATACCATGCATACGACCACGAGTCATTGGTGGTGTCGCAGGATTCCCAGAGTCCCTCCATGTTGCGCGGCGGCACTTCCATGTCGCCCTTGCTTTCATAGTCGCCCATGCCGTGGCCGATGCGGCTGCACAACATTGCGTTAGGCTGCGTCTTGCGGGCAAGCTCGGCCAGTTCCATCACAAGCGCCTTGGGCATCTCGCCGGGTGTGTCGAACCAGATGAAATTGAGCGGGCCGTATTGGGTGCAGATTTCCTTCACCTGCGGGTAACATTTATCGCGGAAATATTGCTCGAAGCTGGCTTTTGAGCCATCGGGATTTTTCCGTGGGCCGCCATCGCCGCCGGGCGCGGTCCAGTCCTGATAGTGTGAATAGTAGAAGCCGAAGCCGAGGCCGGCCTCCTTGCAGGCGGCGGCGAGTTCCTTCATCGGGTCGCGGTTGAAGGGTGTGGCATCCACGATATTGAAGGGATGGGCCGACTTGAACATGGCGAAGCCCTCATGGTGTTTGGAGGTGATGATGATCCATTTCATCCCCGCGGCCTTGGCCACCCGCGCGATCTCACGCGCGTCAAACGCGCTCGGATTGAACTCCTTGGCCAGCGCCGTGTAGTCGGCGGTGGATATGTCCATCTGGTTCTTGATCCATTCGCCAATGCCGTAAAATGTCTGGTCATGCCACTTCCCACCGAGATGCGAATACAATCCCCAGTGGATGAACATCCCGTAATTGCCGTCACGGAACAGGGCCGCCCGCTCGGTGTTCTCCACACCGGCCTGCACCGTGCGATCACCCCACATTTTGTCCATGGAGTCCTCGGCGCTGGCCAAGGAGGCGCTGGTTGTTAGAATGGCAAGGAGGCAGTTGATTCTTTTCATGATTGTGGGAGATGCGTTTCGCTTGCGGATGAATGAGGTGTTAGGTATTGCTATGTCCTTTTGGTGCGGTAAGTCACAGGCTTATCTTGCAAAACCGGGCGCTTATCCGGCATAGGCAAGGGCTCCAGAACCACACTCACGCGGGCATGCAGCGCGGCTGCCACGCGGCGGAGCATGCTGAGTGAGTGACCTTCGTAGGCGGGCGATTCGAGACGACTGATTTGCTGCTGCGTGGTGTCAAGCCGCACGGCGAGTTCCTTTTGTGAGAGTCCGGCTTGCTCACGCAGGCGTGTGAGTTGGAGCGACACCTCCCACGCTTCGCCTGCGGTTTTGAATCGCTCGGCAAAGTCAGGATCTTGAAGCTGTTCCTCCAGATAGCGATCGAAGTTGGTCCTTTTCATACGGGTTGACGGGCGAGCCAGTCCTTCATGCGGGCACGGGCGGTTTCAAGATCACGGGCAGGAAGGGATTTCCCTTTGTTGCGGATGCCGTGGACCGTGATAATGCGGCGGCCCTTCATGAAAAACCAGAGAATGCGGGTGTTCAGCTTGCCGACGTGGCGAAGCTCGAATAGGCCATCGCCAAGAGCTTTCGACAACGGCTCGCGGTGATACTGGCGGCTGCCCAGCTTAGCGAGCCCAGCGACGACGGCAGCGAAGTCGTCTGGATCGGAGGCTTTCATGGCATTGAGAAAATCACGCACGGGGCACCGTTCATCTTGGGTTACGTAAAATTCTACTGTGAATTCCATGCGTTGGCAACATTAATATTGGTGTGAGAAATAATCAGGAAGCACGGTAGATTTCTTCGATCAATGCCTGAATGGCGGCATTATCAGCGGGCCTGGATGGCCAGCGGAAACAGTTGGCAAATGACCGCCGCATAGAGGCGGTGGCCGAAATCGTTGGGATGGTTGATGTTGTTGCCGCTCAGGTCGGAGAAAGGTTTGTGCTTGAGCAGCTCCAACCAGGGTGATGTCACATCGGCCAGCACGATGTTTTCTTTTGTTAGATTGCGCAACGCATCGCGATAACCAGTGAACCGCTCGGCGGGGAAGCCGCGCGGGTTGCCGGTCATGGGCGCGACCAGCACGATGTCCGCCTCCGGGCACGCGGCCTGGACGGCATCGCGCAGTTTGCGCATCACCTCCTCAAAGGCCGGTGCCGCCTCACCGTGATTCATGCCAAAGGCGAGGATGACCAGATCGGGCTTCTCCTCCGCCACCTTGGAGACCATCTTGAGCCCCCAACCAGCGCCGGTGCCGGCGCGACCAAGATTGACCAGGGTCACCGGTGACCCGAAGCGCTCCTGCAGCGCGGTGGCCACCCACTGCGGATAGGCCGGCTGATTGGGTGGCGCCTCGCTCGACTTGAAGCCGGATGCGTTGTAGCCTTCGGTGATGCTGTCGCCAAGGGCCACGAGCTTGAGCGCTTGTTTGGCCTTGAGTTTGGCCTGACTGCGCGGCAGAAGTTGAGGTTGGGGCGCGTCCGGCAGTGGCCATGATGCGGCATGCGGATAGGTGACCTGCACTTGCAGATCATGAAAGAAGCGGCCCTCGTGGAACAGGACTCCCATCATGGTGTCGGGACTGCCCGGCGGCGGAGCCATCTCGGCCGCCGTCTTGAACGGGATGCGCGAACCCGCGGTTAATTCAATCGTGTCAGACCCCGGCTGCCACAGATAGTCCCTGCCCTCCTCATAGGTCAGCGCGAGATCCGGTGAAGCAATGGCGGGGTTTTTGCTGGGAACAAATAACAATTTCCCCGAAGCCACGGGTTTGCCCGCATCCTGGACAAACAGCACCGGTTCGTTCTCCATCACCTTGCTGCGCCAGAAGGGCAACCCCGACGGGTTCTTGTCCGGGGGCTTTGCCGACTTGCCCATCAGTTTCTCCAGCGCCGGCATGGCCGCCTTGAAAATTGCCAGATGACCGGCCGCGGTCGGGTGCTGGCCGTCGCATGTGTCAAACGCCACCTGTCCCAGATCGACGAGATAGGTGTTCTCATCCTTGGCGGTATTCTTATAACTGGCAACCGCTCCGGTCACTTCGCCCCGCGCCCGTCCGGATACCGGAATCATCACGAAGATCCGGGTGGCCGGGGTGACCCGGCTGCGCAGCTTGACCAGCGCCTGGGTCACCGCCGTGGCGGCCGGCGCGCCGTTTTCCCCCAGATTGATCAACACCACATCGGGGGACGGATTCAATTTATCGCCTAACAAGCGACTCACCGTCGAGGTCCGTTGATCGATGAGTGTGTCCAGCGCGGGTATCCCGACCATTCCCCCACCCCAGTTGTATCCACCGTAGGCGATCCGTGCCTCCCGGTAGCCATAATGTTGGGCGAGCAGATAGCCATAACTCGCGCGGCCATCCTCTGACGCGGCCCACGCGTTATCCGGTGGCCGCCCTTGTCCCTTGGCATAAGCGGCGCCATCGCCGGACATGATCGAATCCCCGATGTTCAACCAAACCTTGGCGGACAGCACGGGTGGCAGGATCGATCCGCTCTGATCCACGGCAAAACCGGTGATCTTCAGTGCGTTACCCGGCACGTCACCTGTGAAACGATTCTCGAAAGGCGACATCCCCTTGAGATACAACTCGATCTTCGGATCCGCGACACCTGATGACAACACCACCGAGGTTTCATTGGCCGCAAGTTGATGGGCTTGCGCGGCACCGCCATTGACCGACCACGCGATGATGGGAAATCGCTGCGGGACCTTTGTTGTTAGATTATCAGTTGCCACCTGCACGGCCACCTGCCGGGTGCCTTTGAACTTCAGTGTGACGGACGCCCCGTTCACCGTTGCGCTGATGGAATCCGCCTTGCAAACCCAATTGTAGGGGGAAAGCCCCGTGAGCAGGTTGCCATCGGTGACCGGAATGACGGCGCCGGAAAGCCAGTCTGGCGACAGGCACAGGATGGCAGTCACGGCGGCGCGTCGAGAGATGTTGGTGAGGGTCATGGCTTGCTTGAGGGATTGAGGGCAGCGCGGGGGCATGACGGTTACGGGTGGATTGGAGAATATCTGTCAGTTCCACTTGACCGTGGAGTGCGGCAGCCTGCGCTCTCTTCGTAGGCGCGCTGGTGACAGCGCGGGGCGCGCAACATCCGTCCACTCACGGATGCCCCATCACCCAAGACGCATTCTCACGAATGCGCCTACGGGCGGGGCGCCCAATACTGTCAGTTTATCAGGAGGACAGGCGTCCCGCCTGTCAGGGCCGACGGGCTTCCAGCCTGTCAGGGCCGACGGGCTTCCAGCCTGTCGTTTCATTGGCGGACAGGCGGGACGCGCTGTCTTCCCTAACAGGCGGGACGCCTGTTTTCCTATCAAGAAGCGCTAACCGGCCAGTATTGGGCGGGCCGCCCGTTCCCCTCATATACCCTGCCCATCCTTGGGCCACCGCTCAATGCCTGAAATGGCGGAAGCCGGTGAAAATCATGGCCATGCCGGCGGCGTCCGCGGCGGCGATGACTTCCTCGTCGCGGATCGAACCGCCGGGCTGAATGCAGGCGGTGGCGCCAGCATCGATGGCGGATTGCAGGCCGTCGGCAAACGGGAACATGGCATCGGAGGCGACGATGCTGCCCTTGAGGTCGAGACCGGCCTCGCGGGCCTTCCACACCGCGATGCGGGAGGAATCCACGCGGCTCATTTGACCCGCGCCAATGCCCAGAGTGCGGTCGGTGGTGGTGTAGACGATGGCGTTGGACTTGACGTGCTTGACGATGCGCCAACCAAAGCGCATGGCCCGCATTTCATCCTGGGTGGGCGGGCGTTTGGTCACCACGCGGCTTTCGAGGTTATCGAGACCGAGGGCGGTGTGGTCGCGGTCCATGACCATGATGCCGCCGGGGCAGGAGCGGATGACGGAGGATTTTTTCTCCACCTGATAGGCATCGTTCATTTTCATGAGCCGCAGGTTTTTCTTTTTCTGCAGCAGCGCGCGGGCATCCGCTTCAAATTCCGGGGCGATGATCACATCGGTGAAAATCTCGGAGATGACACGCGCCAACTCAACGGTGAGCGGGCGGTTGCAGACGATCACGCCGCCAAACGGCGCCTGGCGGTCGGTTTCAAAGGCTTTTTGCCAGGCAAGGCGCAGATCCCCGTCGTCCTGGCCGACGCCGCAGGGGTTGGTGTGTTTGAGAATGGCGACGGTGGGGCGGACGAAATCGAGGATGATATCGGCGGCGGCTTCGATGTCGAGGATGTTGGTGTAGCTCAGTTCCTTGCCTTGGATTTTGGTGAAATACTTGCGGAAGTCACCGTAGAGCGCGCATTTCTGATGGGGGTTGTCGCCATAGCGCAACTCTTGTTCCAGCGGCAGGCTGAGAGAGAAATTGCAGCAGGTGCCGGCGCGGCATTGGCCGAGGAAGTTGGTGATGGCCGCGTCGTATTGCGAGGTGCGCAGGAACACCTTGACCGCGAGTTGTTCGCGGAAGCCCTTGGTGGTGTCGCCATGATGCTCCTTCATTTCCTCGATCACGCGCGGGTAATCCGCCGGATCGACGATGACGGTGACGCTGGCGTGGTTTTTGGCGGCGCTGCGGAGCATGGAGGGGCCGCCGATGTCGATGTTTTCAATGGCTTGCGCCAGCGTGACGTTGGGTTTGGCAATGGTCTCCTCAAACGGATAGAGATTGACCACGACCAGATCGATGAGGGGGATGTCGTGTTGTTTCCCCTGTGCCACATGCTCCGGATCGTCGCGGCGCTGGAGCAAGCCGCCGTGGACCTTGGGATGGAGGGTTTTGAGGCGGCCATCGAAAAGCTCCGGCGCGCCCGTGTATTCCGAAACTTCAATGACCGGCAGACCGGCATCGCGCAAGGCCTTGGCGGTGCCACCGGTGGACAGCAGCTCAACCCCGAGGGCGTGAAGTTCGGTGGCGAATTCGGCGAGCCCGGTTTTGTTAGAAACCGAGAGGAGGGCGCGAGTGATGGGCATGGCGGGGGTTCTACGCGGGTTGACCGGTGGGCCACAGCCCTCCGGAGAGAGTTGGTAACCAAGGATGGGGCGTCAGGCAAGCAGGATCTGAAATCTGAAATATTTCCTTGCCTCCGCCACGACCGTTCGCTAGAGGCTGTGGCCATGAGCGAATGGTATTACGCGCGTGGCGGCCAGCAGAGCGGGCCGGTGACTATCGAACAACTCGGGGAGCTCGCGCGGAGCGGTGGGCTGGATGCAAGCAAGGATCTGGTCTGGACCTCGACGATGAAAGACTGGGTTCCCGCCGGCCAGGTGGCGGAGTTGTTCAAGGCCCCCGCCTATCCGGCAATGCCCGCCCCGGATCCCGCCAACCCCTACGCCGCACCCCAAAGTGCCTGGACCGAAGCCGAACCCGCCGCGCATGCCGCACTGGAGGAAATCGTCCCGGGCAGCGAGCCCATCGACGTCGGGGCTTGTGTAAAGCGTGGCTTCAACCTGACCACCCGTCATTTCGGCATCATCCTGCTGGTGGGCCTGACCTACTTCGGGGTCACTCTGGGTGCCGGCGTGATTTTGGGTGTGCTGGATGCCGTGCTCAACCTCGGCCAACTCTCCCACTCGCAGTGGCAGACAGCGGGAGGCGGCTCCTCGGTTCATTTCCAACAGAACGGCAGCCCGCTCAACATGCTCGTGTCCCAGGTGCTGTCGTCATTCCTATCCCTGGGAGCCACGCGGATCGGGCTCAACCTGGTTTCCGGCAAGCAAGTCGCGGTGAGTCAGTTGTTCGGCGAAGGCCGCAAGCTGCTGCGTGCGCTGGGCGCGACGATTCTTTTCGGCCTGGTGATGTTTGTCGGGTGCCTGTTGCTGATAGCCCCCGGAATTTACGTTGCCTTGCGCTACGGCCAATTCATAATAGCTATTGTGGACCGCGACTTGGGGATTATGGAGGCATTCGCTTACAGTTCCTCACTCACCACCCACAACCGCGGCAACTTGTTCCTCCTGGCGTTGCTGGTCATCGCCATTATCTTCGCGGGCTTGCTGGCCTGTGGCATCGGCCTGATTTTTGCCGCCCCGGTCGTCTGGTTGTCGTCCATGGTCGCCTACCGGTGGATGCAGTATGGCCACCGCGCGGCGCTGGATCACCCCGGCACCATCACCCCGATGCTGGCCTCCGCGTAAGGCCGAACACCCTGCATTTCCCTTGTTCTCATCCCGTTTTCCGGCGGGTTCGGGCACTCCCCTCAAACGGTCGTTTGATAAAGTTTGATTTATTATTAACTTTTCCGTTGACGTCCCAGCCGTTTTTCCGCAATTTCCGTCCGTATGAAAAAATACACCCTGACCCTACTGTTGACCGCGGCCCCGCTCTTTGCCGGCACCCCCGCTCCGGTCGCTCCCGCCCCACAGTCCAATGACCAAGGCATCACGCTTGGTCTTGAAGTCCTGGCGCTTCGGCCATACGAGTCCGAAGGCTCCTTTGACAAAAGCAACTATGAGGCTGCTTTCCGCGGCTCCCTCGGCTATCAGTTCAGCGATGGACTCTTCGTCAAGGGCACCTACTTCGGCTATAACACCTCAACCGCTCCCGGTGATGATCTGACCACCCAATACGTCGATCTGGCGATTGGCCAGAACTTCAAACCCATGGAAAAGCTGCTGATTTCCCCCTTCGTCGGCTTGCGCTGGGCATCCTTCAAGGAGGATTTGGATAGTCTTACATTTGATGGCTACGGCATCGTGATCGGCTTCGACGCCACCCGCGCCATTTGCAACAACTTCTCGCTCTACGCCACCGCCAAAGAGTCGGTTCTGTTCGGTGATACTGAATACCCTAAAGCGTCAGACAAGCTCAGCCACTCCACCGGTCTGATTTCGGAAATCGGTCTCGGCTTGCAATACGACTTCTGCGTCAGCGGTTGCACCGGCAACGCCCGTCTTGGCGTGGAAGGCCAGTATTGGTCCGGCCTCAGCTATAGTGACACGCAGGACGTCAGCCTCGCCGGCTTCGCGTTTGGCTTGAACTTCCGCTTCTAACTCCAACCGGCTTTTCTAACAGCCAATTCCCAAGCCTCCCCGGTTCCCCCGGGGAGGCTTTTTTTCTGCGAGGCCGGCAGGGTTATACGGCGTCCTTGCTCATGCGCGGGTGATAGTTAAATCCAATCCGTGGTCAATCTCACCGATAGAACGGATCAAACTTCGGGGTTCGGATTGAATCAGCCAATTCCAGGTGCAGGTGCGGTCCCGCCCGAAACGAAAATCGGTTGCCGGAGAGACCGGTTTTTTCCGGGGGGTGAAATTTGGGGAAGGCGGGTGAAAAACCGGGGATGCGCGCGCCGTATTGAATGCGCATGACAAGCTCACCGTCATTCATCCCTGACCGCGGATTGCCTGCCACGGGTGCCGCAGCCTCCGGCATGGTGCCAGGTGGCTGTGGTTTTCCGAATGCGGCCGGTTTCGGATGCGGTTGACAATTCCTGCCATCCCGACTAGCCAGCCTCCCCACCGCAGCCAGCCAAGCGCACTTTCCCACCACAAAACCGGCTGATAAACATCCCATCCTCCCTCCGTATTCATCCCACATCCAACCCCACCTACCCCCATGACCACCGAATCCACCGAATGCTGCAAGTCCACCGAATCCGCTGAATGCTGCCAGTGCTCCCCACAATGCGACCTCGGCCTCACCTGCGGCGCCTGGCTGCTGCGCATCTGGCTTGCCATGCGCGCGATCCAAACCGGGGTCGAGAAATATGTGGGGATGAAGGGCTCTGACCAACCGATTTCGATTGACGGCAAGGTCAATGACTACGGACTGACGTCAGCCACCAACGTCAAGGAATACGCCCTCAACCATTATCACGGCGTGCCGGAGGCGCTGATGAAGAAATTCACCGACGAGCCGATCATGATGCAGATGAAGTGGGCACTGCCGCTCTACGACAAGATCCTCGGCCCGGCGCTCATTGTCCTGGGTCTAACGATTCTGTTGGGCATTGCCAGCCGCACCTCGTACTTCTTGCTAGGTTTGCTCTACGTCAGCCTTACCTGGGGCCTCATCCTCATCAAGGAAGACTCCGGCGTCGCCTGGCTCGGCATCCACATGATCATGATCGTCATGGCGCTCATGCTCTCCAAGCACAACCGCCTCTGTGTCTTGAAGAAACTCTAATTCTCCCAGCTTCACGTCATGAATCCTCCACCTTCATCTATCAACCGCCGCGAGTTCCTCGCGAAAACCGCCGTGGGCGCGGGCGCGGGCCTGGTGCTCGGCGCACCGGGCATCCTGCGCGCCGCCGATGCCAGCCCGTCCAAGACACTCAACGTCGCCCTCATCGGCCAGGGCAAGCAGGGTCAAGTTCTGTTTGACGCGATGCGTAACATCCCCGGCCTGCACTTCCAGGCGGTGTGCGATATCTGGGACTACAACCGCAATGGCGCGGTGGGCCGGGTCCGCTCGCTGCAAAAGCATACGCCGAAGGCCTATAGCGACATCGAGGAACTGCTTGCCACCGAGAAGGATCTGGATGCCGCGGTCATCGCCACTCCGGACTTTTGGCACTCGCCGCACACCGTCAAATGCTTGGAGGCGGGCCTCAACGTCTATTGTGAGAAGATGATGTCCAACACCATCGACGGTGCCCGCGCCATGGTCAAAGCCATGGAGAAATCCGGCAAGCTCTGCCAGATCGGCCATCAGCGCCGCAGCAACCCGCGCTATCGCTTCACCCTCGACCAATTGATCAACGGCAACAAAATCTGTGGCCAGATTGTCAACGTCAACGGCCAGTGGAACCGTGCGGTCAAGTCATCGCAGAACATCGCCTACAAGCCGAGCCTCACGATCAAACCGGAGATCCTTAGCAAATATGGCTTCAAGGACATGCATCAGTTCATGAACTGGCGTTTCTTCCGTGACCTGTCCGGCGGCGCCATCTCCGACCTCGGCGCGCACCAGATCGATATCTTCAACTGGTTCCTAGGCACCGTGCCCAAGTCGGTGTTTGCCACCGGCGGCAACAGTTATTTCAAGGGGCGCGAGCATTTTGACAATGTGATGGCGCTCTTCGACTATGACACGCCGCAAGGCCAGGTGCGCGCGTTCTATCAAGTGCTCACCACCACCAGCTGCGGCGGCGGCTATTACGAGACCTTCATGGGCACCGAGGGCTCGATCAAGATTTCCGAGAACTCGGCTTCCACTGAGATATTCAAGGAAGCCAGCCCGGCGCCCAAGGATCCGAACGACCCGCCGCCCGAGAAGCCGATTCCGCTCTCATGGGATCATCTCGTGCAACGCGGCTACCTCGGTCGCAAGGCCGCCGCGCCCAAGCCAGCGCCCACCGGCGGCGTCGTTGATTCCCGGGTTTCCGCCCCCCCGGAAGGCTTCACGCTACCGGGCGAACTCAACAAGCCGCCGCATCAACCGCATTTGGAAAACTTCTTCGCATCCGTGCGGGGCGAGGCGAAACTCAACTGTGACGCGCGCCATGCTTTCCTGAGTGAAGCCCCGATCTACTGGGTGAATCCATCCGCCCTCAGCAAACAACCCATCGTATTTACCTCCGAACACCTAGACGTATGAAAAACAAACTAATCGCATCCATCCTCGCCGCATCCTCCGCTCTTCTCATCACCGGTTGTGGTGACAAGAAAGGCTCGTCCGGCGGCACTTCCGGCGGCACCCCCGGCGGCGTGGCTCTGGCCATCGACTTCCCGCCCGAGCTCATCGAGGGCACTCCCAAGGCCATGAACGTGCCCAACCTGGTGCAGGTTCCTGAAAAGGCTCCCCAGTTCCTCGTGCCCAAGGAGGCCGTGTTGCTGTCCAAGGACAAGAAGGTCACCAGCAGTGATGACAACCCGATCATCGGCGATCTCAAGTTAATCACCGATGGCGACAAGCAGGCCGGCGAAGGTTACTTCGTCGAACTCCTCGAAGGTCCGCAATGGGTCCAGATCGACTTGGAAAAAAGCGCCACCCTCAATGCCATCTGCGTTTGGCACTATCATTCCCAAAAACGCGCCTACAAGGGCGTGATCATCCAGGTTTCCGATGATGCCACCTTCAAGAGCGGCGTCACCACCGTCTATAACAACGACTATGAGAATGTCTGCAAATTGGGCAAGGGTTCTGACAACCCCTACGTCGAAAGCCGCTTCGGCCTCATCGCCGATGGCAAGAGCGCCAAAGGCCGCTACGTCCGCCTCTATAGCAATGGCAACACCTCCAACGAGATGAACCATTACATCG
>JBAXPF010000049.1:0-17607 GCA_037132955.1 Verrucomicrobiota bacterium
GCCCAGGAATCATCAAGGCAGAATGTCTTGCGATCATGGTCGTTGATGCCGGGAATGGCTTCCTTACAGTAGGGACAGAGCAGTTTGACCAAACGTTGGGCGCAGGCCGCCTTGAGGGTTTGGGCGATTTTCCAGCGCTCGATGCCGAGTTGCTCGAAGCGTTCGATGATTTGCGAGGCCCGCGGGGTGTGGATGGTGGTGAGTACCTTGTGACCGGTCACGGCGGCTTCGATGGCGAGTTCGGCGGACTCGATGTCGCGCACTTCGCCCATCAGGATGATGTCCGGGTCGGAGCGCATGAAGGACGCGATCATGGGCTTGAACTCCTTGGGGCTTTTGAGGTCGCAGTGAGTGATGCCTGGAACTTCGTCTTCGACCGGATTTTCGAGGGTGAGGATGTTGACTTCGGGGCGATTGAGTTCGCGCAAGAGGGCATTGAGGGTGGTGGATTTTCCCGAACCGGTGGGGCCTGACATGACGATGATGCCCGCGGGGATCTTCATCACTTTGTTGAGGGCAAACATCGTTTCATCGTCAAAGGCGAGGGTGCCTTTGCCGAGGGTGACGTTGATGTTGCTCTTGTCGAGCAAGCGCATGGTGATGTGATAGCCGCGGTAGGTGCGGTGGCGCTCATAGCGGATATCGATGGGGCGGTGGAAATAGGAAATGGTGAAACGTCCGGAAATGCCGGGGACAGTGTTTCTGATTTCAGTGGGCAGCTTCATCAGGTTGAGCAGGAACGCGTCGAGACGGTCCTTGAGCTTCATCGGAATTTCGATTTTTACCCCAATGTCGCCGTCCACCCTGAAGGCATAATAAAAACTTTCCTTCTCAACTTTGAAGTGAATGTCGGAGGCGCGGGTTTTGACCGCATTCGACATGATGGTGGCCACGAGTTGGGCCATCGGCTCGGTGTAGTCGGTGGTCACGTCAAAGTCCCGGATGTCGTCATCCATATCCTCGACGTCAATAGCGTCGAGGTCCGAGCGGGACGGGCCGCTGTTGGTGGCAGCCGATTCGATGGCGCGGTTGATTTCGGAGGCGAGCGTCACGATCTTGATGATTTCCAGATCGGGGAAGCGCGGGGCGAGATATTCCTCCGGCAGCGGACTCCACGGATTGGCGATGGCGACGATAAGCTTGTCCTGGCCGCAGATGCACAGTGGAGTGAAGAAGCTGCGGGTCATGACCGTGGCATCGCAGCAGGCGTGCAGCGAGCCATCGCAAAACTCGGCCACTCGCGGAAAGAAGGGCAGGCCGTTGAGCTTGGCCAGTGCGGACATGAAGCTGAAACGGGTCACCCGGTTGGGCACCTGGTCTTGGGCGAGTTCGGTATAGGACGGGTCGTGCTGCGCCAGTTCGACCATGATGCGCCGACTGATCAGCTCATTGAAAGTCATGCCGTCGAACTCGATCATAACTCGAAATGTTTGTGGGTGAGAAAGGCCCAGGATTCGTAATCGAGCCGTGCGACGGTAAGGAAGGGCCGGATATCGAAACGGCGGGCGACGCCTTCTTGAATTTTAGCGGCGAGGAGGTTGGCGGCAATAGGATTGATGGAAGCCACCCCGATGGAATCGGTGTCTTCAACGAAGATCACCGGAACTAACAGTGCTCTCGCCATTTGGTGGAGACGCTCGAAGGATTCGTAAAAGGCGGAGGGGGCGATAAGTTTGCCGGCAAATGGGATTAACGGCGGGGAGGGGTTGAGAAGGGTGGCCACTCGGTCACTGAGGGTTCGAATGATGCCTCCCAAGTGCTCTTCCTGATGGCCTTGGACCCGCGCGACGGCCTCCAACAAGTCGAGCGGCTTGTCCTCCGTCTGGGCGGCGCGGACCATGTCGATGGCATGGGACACCTCCACCTGGCTGGCCACGCGTGTTAAGACAAGTGCCTCGGTCGTTTGCTCAAGACAGACTTCGATCAGCTCATCAATATCGCTTTGCCGCAGCGGGGAGAGGGGGTGAGCCTGGGCTGGCGCTGCCGGAATTGCGGAAGGCGTGGGGAATTCCATCATTCTCTGCGGGCCTTGGTTAGGCGGGGCTTGGCGCTGGGTTGCGGGCTGGGTTCGCTTGCCGGGGTTGCGGCCGGTTCTTCGCCGGGGAGTGGGTAGTAGGGTGCGGGTTGTGGCTTCATGCCGCGCAAGGTGCGGTGGAGGTTCGGTTCATCGGAGGGTCCGGGGTTTTTGTCATCGGCCCAGTTGTAATCGTGGCCAATGGAGTTGCTGCGCCTGACAAAGTTGCTGGCATTGGCATTGGCACTGCGATTGGTCGGATCATACGATTTGGGCGTCACGATAAAGACGAGGCTCGTCTTCTCTTTGCTGGCCTCCCTGCTCTTGAAGAAGAAATTGATCACCGGGATGTCGCCTAACAGCGGGACCTTGGTTCTGCCGTTGGTGATGGCCTCGCCGTAGAAGCCGCCGACGACTAGGGAAAAGCCGTTGGGGACACGGGCGAGGGTTTCGATCATCGACTCGGTCACGCGGGGATAGAAGTTTTTTGTCGAGCTGCTTTGGATTTGCTCGACGATCTGGGCGGAGCGTGGGCGCAATTTCATGCGCACGGTGCCATCCGGCAGCAGGGTCGGGGTGACCACCAGGGAGATGCCGATTTCGCGGTGTTTGTCGGGGTCGGAGTCGATCGATTTGTCGGACGCGTCGATTTTATAGCGCACTTCTTCGGTCACCGTCGGATTGGCGGCGCCGGTGGTGGCCGTGCTGGTGCTGGTAATGATGGGAATGCGGTCGATGACGGAAATGGTGGCCATCTCGTTGTCCTCGGTGATGAGGGTGGGATTGGAGACCTGGCTGGCGAGTCCGCCTTCGGAGAGGGCACGGAGCACGCCGGCGACCTGGACGGGGCTGAGCACCAGGTTGGTGCCAGCGCCTTCCGGTATGCTGGAGGCTGGGGATGGCGGCAGGCCAAAGACAGAGTTGAGGTCTCGGGTGATGCTCAATTTGGTGGTGCTGTCCTTACCGAGCGATGCCGACCAATTGACGCCGGTATGCTCAGCCACCGTGCTGTTGATGCGGAGGATTTTAGTTTCAACAATGATTTGGCCCTTGGCGCGGTCGATACCATGCAGGAGGGCGCGGGCCTGTTCGATGCGGAGAGCGGAATCGATGAGGATGATGGTATTGGTCTTGGGCTCGAAGTTGACGATACCGGTGGCTGGGCTGAGCATGGGTTTGATCAACTCCTGGATTTGTTTGATATCGGTGGGGCGGAGGTATTTGAGTTGGTAGTGATACTCGATGCTGGGCAGTTGGGCGAGTTGGGCCTGGGTGAGAGCATAGATCGTGTTGCCCTTGGTGTGGAGGTTTAGGCCATACATGAACGCCAGTTCTTCCATTTGTTGCAGCGGGTTGCCGTCATTCAGATGACCGGTGACGCGGAAGTCGGTGCCCGCGATCTTGGCATTGTGGAAATATTGTTTGCCAGCCGCCTTGGCGAGGAATTGGAAAATGTCATTGAGCGGGGCGTCCTTGATCAGATAACCTTCCTCCGAGGCCTCCAGTTGGCTTTTTTGCGGGCCTGCGCCTGGCACTGCCATACCGGGCGTCGGCTCAGTGGCCGCAGGCGCGGCTCCACTGGTTGCAGCGGGCGGGACAGCAGCGGGCGGGACAGCAGCGGGCGGGACAGCAGCGGGCGGGACAGCAGCGGGTTCGGTAGCAGTTTGCGCACGAGTTTGGTCGACGGCTAGGAGAAGGGTGGGAAGAATCAGGAACAGGGTGGCTTTCATGCGGGGCAGTGGTGGTGTTAGGGATTGGTGATTCCGTTAGATGAAGGTAGGGGTAGGTCGACTTCCAAAGGCGCGTTAGGACGGGTAAGGATCATGCCAGGGGCGGCAATATTGTGGTTGCCCGGGGTCATTCCGGATGGCAGCAGATCAAGCGGACGGATGCCCACTTCGCCGGTATCCAGATTGCGAAACACGATGCGGCGGGCGCTGACCTCGGTGACTTCGATGCGGATAAGTTTGTTGCGGAAGCTGATGGGGAGTTTGTCGTTCTGGGTGATGCTGCGACTGCCCACCAGAAAGCGCTTGTCTTTGGGCATGACGGTGGTGATGGCGATCCGGTTGACGATATCGGAGAGGGGTGCGGGCGGTTCGGCGGTGGGGCGGCGGATGGCCTTGGTGGCCGTGGGCTTGATCACCGGTTTGGCATTGGGATCTTGCGGCTGGCAGAACGGGTCGGTCGCGCGGTTGCAGATGGCGAGTTGGTTGGCAAGTGACTCGACGTAGGTCTTCAGATCCTTGCCGGCGTACCGGGAAGAAGTGGGCAGACCGACGTCACGAACAGGTACGGAGCCAGGTACGGAGGGGGGGGGGGCGGGTTTGGGGGGGTTGGAGTTGGAAGAAGGGGCGGATTGGGCGTGGGCGGCGGATGTGAGGATGAGCCCGAGCAACAGCAGCGCCGCCGCCCGTGTGGCCAGACATCCGGGACGGCCCCCCCCTAGCAGGATGCGAACCTTGTCGGGCGTGATGCCTGTACGCTTTGAAATCAATTTTCCCATGCGGTGTAGTTGACTTGGTAGTTCAGGAGTGCGGATGGGGCTTGCTGATTGGTGTTGGGTTCGATGCGCAGTTCCTGGAGTTGGAGTTGAGGCATGCGGGATTCAAGTTCGAGGAAGGCCCGCTGCATGGTGCGGAAGGTGCCGCGGAACACGATCCGGAGTTGCGATGAAGGCTGGGCGGTGACGGAGCCAAAGCCACCTTTGGAGGTGCTGCGCTCAAAGGCGGTTTTCTGGAATTCCTTGTTGGGCAGGGTTTCGGCGATGGCACGGAGGTTGGTGTTGACCGCGCTGGAGGGATCTTCCGCCAAAAGTTCACTCCACCGGTCGAAGTGTTCGCGCTGGTGGGAGATCGCTTTTTCCACGTGGTGGGCTTTGACGCGGTTGGTTTCGTAGGTGCGAAAGAGGGCGTGCTTGGTGTCGTAGGAGTCCAGCATATTGGACTTTAGAGTGAAACCGAGTCCGGCAAACAAGGCGCACGCGAGAACCGGCAGCACGATTCCGAACAGGGCTATGGACTGGCTGTAGAACTTCATGACTTAGGGAGCTTTGGCCACATGGATCGCCATGGGGTCTGATGTTTCAAAGCGCTGGGTGATTGTCAAGTCAAAGCTGAAAGAGTAGGAGGACTCGTCGGTATCATAGGTTTCCTCGAGTGGGAGTGGTTTGTAACTGCCGTTCTCCTGAGTGCGGACATTGACAGCGATGCTGCGGGTACGCAAGGCGGGATTAAAGACCGGATTGCCGGTGATGCGGGCGACTTCACTGAATTGCGCGGAGATGCCTTCCTGTGTGTTGAGCGTGTTGAGGCGCTCGAGGGCTTCGTCGCGAGCCAAGCCGGTGATCTTCCATTCCTTGACGAAGCCGATTTTGGCTTGTCCGGGGGCCGTGTCCGGACGCACCGTATGGGAGAAGTTTTTCACTAGGACGCCGGAGCGTTCAGGAAAGAGACGGCTGAGCAATTCCATGGATGTCCAAGCTTTGGAGCGGTCTTCCAGCATATTGTCCCAGTGCTCGCTTTTTTGGAGTTCCACCGAGAGTTTTTGGAGCCGGGTTTTGATGAAGTCCGCTTCGTTGGTGTTGAAGGTCCACGCATCACGCCTGACGATTTCCAGAATCCCAAACGCAAACCACACCGCCACCGCCACGGCGATGACAAACGCTCCAACCCGCGCCAGTCTCACACCGTGAAGCAGTCTCATTTCGGCACGGGTAGGGTAGATTTCAACCACCTCTTTGGGGGGTGGCAGGAAATCCTGCAGTGCCCATTTTTCGTCACGCATGATGCCAAAAGTCAGGCTGGGAACCGTCGCGCCCTTGGGCGGTGGGGTGACGGCAATAACCGGCTCCAGACACCAAGCTGGGATATTGTCAGGGGTGGGAGGCGTGATGAGGGAGATCCCGCTGGAGGGAAAGGCGCTGCTCAGATTGCGTTGCAAATCGGCATCCAGATCCTGGCCGAGCGAGAGGATCAGGATGTCCGGGTCGATAAGCTCCAATGAGGCATTGGTGGTGGCCACCGCGTGCCGAAGTTGGGTGCTGTGGCGCAACAGGCGATGCTGGAGTGTGCGGATGAGCAGCAGATCCGCATGCTCATTGAAAAAAGCCAAGGCGGTGAACCACGGATACTGGAGAATTGCGATGGTGGATTTGCCTGGCGTTGGCGGGGCATATTGGGCCAAGCCCATGACCGTGACCAGTGGGGCACTCAGGGCGTGAGTGATGATGGGGAAGTTGCCGGCTTCGCCGGTTTGCCGGAAGGTTGCCAGTAAGGGCGCGTATTGGCGGCCGAGCGTGATGGTAGTGCCGATCACGCCGCTGCCTTGGGCAGGATAGGGGAGGACGCGCCAGGAGTTTTGTTCGGGCGGGATGGATGAGTCATCCAGAATCGTGTCTGGCTTGTGAATCGCGGCCTCGCGCAATTCCTGGAGCGAGGCGGGGTTGTCCAATTCCGGCTTGAGCTCCGCTGTGGCGAATTCATCGCCAATGTGGAGAATGACGCCGAGCGCAGTGGCCTTGAACGAGCGTGCCTGCACAAGAATCCGTGCGGCGCTGGTTTCCATTTTCGCCGGATCGCGGAGGTCCGCATCTGTGAGTTCCAAACCTTTTGCCCATTGCGCTTTGTGGCGGTCGAAGAAAAACGCCGATACCACCCGACCGTCGGTGCGGATGTGCAGTTGAAAATCGAGATCGAGGGCCTCCTGATACCACGCGGGATTGCTCGCCCGGGAGGTCTGGCGCAGCAACATACAAGCCTGTCGGTAGCGCTGCAGGGGATTGAGAGAGGCCGGATGTTGGAAAGTGACCACGGGACTGGAGGGCAATAGGTTGGACTGAATCGGAATAGGCAAGCGGTTAACCGAAACCTCGACAAGGATAGGGCTCGCCTGCCATGAGCAGGCGAGCCGGTGATTTCATTCCCCAACATCGGGAATTCAGACTCTTACCATTCAGTGTATGCAGCGGGCACGTGAATATCAGTGGCGGCCAGGCTGCATGGCAGGTAGAGAGTTCCAATGGCGGGAACCGTCAGAAGCGTCTCAGTGTAGGTGCCGCCACCCGGGCATTTCGGTGTTTTCAAATAGGCGGCGTTGACAGTGTCGGAATAAATCGTCGCTCTTAGCAGGGTGTCACCCACGGCGAGGTTATTCATATTCTGATGTCCGCGCACCGCTTGTTGCACGTTGCGGATGTTGAGGATGCAGCCGGCGCGGTCCGAGCCCTTCTTCCAGGCGCGGGCGCCGACGAAGAGGATCGCGATGAGGGAGAGCAAGACGAGGATGACGACCGTTAGCTCGAGGAGGGTCATACCGGACTTGCGCTTGGTGGATGGTGTTTGTGTCAGTTTCATATTAGTGTCTTGTTTATATTATTTTGTCTATGTCTTGTTTTTTGCTGTTTTTGTCTGGGAAGGAGACGCCCCGGCGTTTCGAAAGGGGTTGAGTTCTTAGGATCGGCGGGACAGTCCCGGAGAGTCTTCAATAGTTAGGACTATTACCACTCGGTGTATGAGGCGGGCTCGTGATTATCAGTAGCGGCCAGGCTGCATGGCAGGTAGAGAGTGCCAATGGCGGGAACCGTCAGAAGCGTCTCAGTGTAGGTGCCGCCACCCGGGCATTTCGGTGTTTTCAAATAGGCGGCGTTGACAGTGTCGGAATAAATCGTCGCCCTTAGCAGGGTGTCACCCACGGCGAGGTTCTGCATGTTTTGATGTCCGCGCACCGCTTGTTGCACGTTGCGGATATTGAGGATGCATCCGGCACGGTCCGAACCCTTCTTCCAGGCGCGGGCGCCAACGAAGAGGATTGCGATGAGGGAGAGCAAGACGAGGATGACGACCGTCAGTTCGAGAAGGGTCATGCCGGACTTGCATTTGATGCTTGGTGTATGTGTCAGTTTCATAATGATGTTTGTTTGTTGGGCTGTTGTTATGCTAATAACAATCAATAGCTATCGTTGTTTGTAATGTCTGAATTGTATATATATTTGTTTGGGGAGTAGAGGGCCCGGCGTTTAGGAAGTGCTTGATTTCTTGAAATCGGCTGGACTATCTAGGAAAGTGTTTTCAACCATTGCCGTGCTCACCATTCGGAGTAGGTGGCAGGTGCGTGATTGCCATTGGCAATTGAAGCCTTGCTGCACGCAAGGTAAAGAGTGCCGACTGCGGGAACCGTCACAACCGCCTCATCGTAGGTGCCGCCGCCCGGGCATACCGGCGTTTTTAAATACGCGGAGTCCGCAGTGGCGGAATAAATCGTAGCCCTTGGCAGGGCAGCGCCTTCGGCGAGGTTAAACAAGTTCTGATGTCCGCGCACGGCTTGCTGCACGTTGCGGATGTTGAGGATGCATCCAGCACGGTCCGTGCCCTTCTTCCAGGCCTGGGCGCCAACGAAAAGGATCGCAATGAGGGAGAGCAAGACGAGGATGACGACGGTCAACTCGAGGAGGGTCATGGCGGACTTGCGCTTGGTGGATGGTTTTTGTTTCATAATGACCAGTGACTATATCACGTCTTCATTGCGGTTCATTTTAGCGTTTTCGAAGGCTTCATGGCTGATAAGTCCTTGATTGAGTAGGCGGCGGAGGTTGGTATCCCATTCGATATTGCCGGTGCGGCGGATGACATCTTCGAGCGAGCGGGCCCCGCCGTCGTAGTTGGCAATGGCGCTGGCTATGGCATCGTCGTTGTTGTGGAGGAACTCGTAGGTGAGGACACGGCGCTGGAGGCCGTTGAGGAGACCCTGAGAGTGGATGAAGATAAGAATCTCAGAGAGGCGGCTGAGGACGCCGGTGTGATTTTCCTTCGGATAGAGTTCAAGGATACGGCCGATGGTTTTGACGGCGCCGGTGGTGTGTAGGGTGGAAAGAACTAGATGCCCGGTTTGGGCGGCTTCCATGCACGTTTCCATCGCCTCGCGATCGCGGATTTCCCCCAGCAGGATGACGTGGGGGGCCTTGCGCAGCACGTCCTTGAGGCCTTGACGATAGGAGTGAATATCCCGTCCCACTTCCTGTTGGGTGACAATGCTGGGTGCGGGGATGCGGTGGCCGGGGTATTCCGGATCGTCCATGTCATCCGGATATTGATATTCGATGGGATCCTCGACGGTGACGATATGTTTGGGATGGTAGCGGCGCAGCCAGTCGATAAGGGAGGCCAGCGTGGTGGATTTTCCCGAGCCCGTGGGACCGGTGACAAGGCAGAGTCCGGCACGCTTGAGGACGCCGTGGCGGAGGGTGGAGGTGGTGTCGGGGTCGATGCCGAGGGCTTCGAGTTCAGGGATGGAGTCGTTGAGAATACGACAGGTGATGCCAAGTCCGGAGGAACTGAGGTGGGCCTGGATGCGGAGACGCCCGGAGCGTGCGCCGTTGGCTCCCATAGGGATGCCATCGCAAGAGAAATCCGCAACCCGTGTCCTGGCAAAGTCGGCGATAGCCAAACAGACTTTTTCATCGACGCGCTGGCCGAGCGATGAGTCCAGGCCGAAGCCGTGGCTACCGCTCTCGCGGTTGCTGATGAGTTCCTTGAGGATTTCATCCATCTGTGTGGCGGAGAGGATGCCGAGGAAATCGAGTTTCTCCATGCCTTTGTTGGTATGGATATAGACCGGGCGGACGGCCCGCATCTGGATGTCGGAAACCTTCAGTTCGCTACACACGCGGAAGATGATGCCAAGTAAATCCGCGCCATTCATACCCACCGCAAAACGCACTGCCGCCGCTGGAGCCTGGCTTGGCAGCGGTGGGGGTTCAAGGGTGGTGGTGAAGACAGGCATGGGAAGAGAAAGGGTTGTCAGTTATCAGAGGGGGTGGGCTTCGAGGCGGATGATGGTTTTTTCGGCGGCGTCACGGATTTTGCCGATGAATTGGAGGCGCATTTCGCACTCGGTGATGCGTTGGGATGAGAGCAGTTCCCAGTTTTTTGATAGATCCCACTCATGGGAAATGCGGGTGTAGCGGGCGAGACAATGATCGAGGATGGCTAGGCATTGGCGCATCTGAGGCGTGTTATACCTTGGCGTCGCATTGTGCTGGTCGCTGAACATCAGGTGGAGGATGTTGGTGGCGGCGGCGGCGGCGGTGAGTGCGGGGCGTGGATCATGGTCTTGGCGCAGGCAGTATTGAATGGTGTCTTTGGCGAGTTTCGCCGCTGTGGGCGTGAGTTCCGGTCGGGTGCCCACTGCCGGTTCCGTGAGGAAAAAGTGCAGCGAATTGTAGTTTCCATAATGAGCCGGATCGAGTTGATAGGCGAAGCGGAGTTTGTCTTCGGCTTGCCGCCGGAGGTAACGCTTGAGAGCTTCGCTCGCCGGCCTCGGATTGGTGCGATCCACGGAGGCCTTGTCCAGATACCCGAGTAAATTCCCGAGGCGCTGCTTCAACGTGGCGGGGCCTGGCTTGGTATCCGCCGGAGCGGTCGCCGCAAGCGCCTGCTCATGCTCATGCTCATGCTCGCCGCCGTCCTTGTCGGCTTCCTGTTGGTATGCGCTGCCGGATATTCCGACGTCGAAATAGGTATCGATGGGCCCTTGCATCGCCATGGCGAAAACCTCGCCATATGGGCTGCACTTGATGCCAAGCGGGTTGACCGGGGTGTTGAGTTCGGGATTGGTCACCAGCGGGCGCCCTGCAAACGCCCATGCCAGCCCGCCCGCGCCGATGAGGGCGGTGGAAATCACGAGGGATGGCAAGCGTGACATGGGGAGAGAAAATTCTAAGTTCTAAATTCGAAACGGAGGTGGCAGAGGATTTCTGATCCGGTGCTTTAAATTTCGTGCTTTCTTTTCAGGAGGAAAGTTGGGTGCGGAAACACAGCCTGGAGATGCCCGCGTAAACGGCGAGGATGCCGGTGAAATAAAGGATCATGGCCCAAAAGGCTGCGGACGGCAGCACGCCGCTCTTGAAGTAGAGGCGCTGGGTCAGGTCGGCAAGAGAGTAGTGGGGCGAATACAACCAAAGACTTTGCAACACCGGGTTTTCCTCAAGTTTGAGCATGTTGTCGAGGTATCCGACGCCCCATAGGCCATAGAGGGTGAGGCCAAGCGTGATGGTGAAACCGGTGATGCTGCCAAAGCGGGAGGCAAGGGCGATGGCCAGTGCCAGCAACGGGGCGATGACCAACAGGAAGAGCCCTGTGTATTGGAGGTTGAGCAGCCACCACATGGATCGTTCGGCTGGATCGGCGGGACTCGCGCCCCATTGGCAGATAGCCGCCGTGGCGAGAGTCATGGGCGCTATGAAGCTGAAAAGCGCGAGCCAAATTTCAAACAACTGGCGGTTGCCGGAGATGCCGGTGGTGAGGAAGTACTCACCAATGCCGGACTTGGCATTAGCTTCCCCTTGGCGGGCAGCCGTGAACAAACCCCACAGCAGGGTGCAGATCCAAAGCGTGTTCCAAGCCGCGAGAATGCGTGCGGGCTGGACCAGCAGCGGTTTCTCAGTCGCGCTCGAGATCAGTGGCAGGGCAAAGGGCAGGGCGATGATGGCCACACTGCAAACCACCCACGCCTTGCGTTGGAGGATGGTCGCGAAAGTAAGTCGGAAGAGTCTCATGACGGGAAATAGGACGGTGAGGCCAAAATTTGATTCTTCATTGCGGATCCGTTATGTCTTTGGGGGCGAGTCGCTTTGTGAACTGATGTCGGTGAGACTATGGGAGATTGGCCCACCTGGCTAGTGTGGGCGTTTATGATAAGCGTGTCGCGATTTGAACTACAGGCAAGTCAGCCGGAAGTGCCCGTCAGCCGCCGCACAGCCGATATCAAATCCACCCTGCATGGCGCCGGGGTTGATTGCAAATTTGGCAGGCTCATGAGGGGTTCGGGAGCTGTTGAAAGCACGGGACGGGCAAAGCGGGCGGCGGCAGTTGGTAATACAAAGTTGGTAGTGAGGGGGGAATTAACTATTACGATCGATGTGTCTTTTATTAAAGACGATAGTTCAGCCAGAATTGCAAACGAAAATACCACAAATTTCCAAAAAAATGGGCATAATTTTGAAAATCGTGTGTATTTGCGAAGGATCGGGTTATTTTGGGATGAGACGGGGGGGGCTTGGCCTGGCTTTCTTGGGAGTCAGTTCCCGGTATAGAATTCGCGTTTGCGTTCTTCGAGCAGCACCAGCCAGTTCATCATGGTGATGGGCGGCAGGTCGGCTGGATGGGTGATCGGGCGCAAGTTCACATGAATTCGGTTGGCAGCCACGGCAGAGCCATCCTGCACCTTTGAATCCAGCGGGCGGACCGGATCCGCGGTGGTCTCGCTGGCGAGTGAATCCACCTGACCAGAGAGATTGATTCCGAAGGGAATCAGATCCACGCCAAAGCGTCGTTCTGGAGAGAATACCGAACAGGGCGGATAGTACAGTCCTGCCGGGGTATAGCCGCTGGGTGGCGTTGTGGCGACCGTATTGAAATCATCCCCGATATACAAGCGCAGGTTGGTCACCAGGGAAAAGCCCTTGGTGAAGGCGGTCAGATTGTCGCATTCCTGCAAGATGACCCCGTAATCCAGGTTGTTGCAAGGAATCGCGGGCGTGGGAAGGCCCATGTTGCCGGTCACCGTGTAGTCCACGTTGACCACCAGCGAGTTGTTTTTGGCAGTGGTGTCAGCCCCCAATGCGGCCAGAAACCCGGGGAGGCGCTTTGGATAGACAGCGACGCAGGACTTGCCTGTGGTGCCCAGGCTCTTGATATCAAACGGGCGGCTCAGTCGGGAATACCCGGCATAGCCGCCCTTTGGCGCCTTCCCACCCGGATCACCAAAGGTGGTCTTGTCAAATTTGATCGATCCGGTCTGATTCGATTTATAGAGATACTTGCCGGTAGCGCCATAGGCCAAATCGACTGCCGTGGTTCCGAAGTTGACGGTTGTACCATCCTTGTAGGTGGTCGTATAATCCGTCGGCAAGGTGGTGGAAGACTGCGCGGTCACCACATACACCACGTCCACGCGGATATCGCCGGGTTTCAAATACGAGAACCGCAGTTTGGTTGGTGTATAGTTCGGTGGCGAACTCGTTGCGCTCACCACGTCGGTGACATCCAGACGCATGGTGCATTGCAGGGCACCGATGGAATAGTTGTTCCAAGTGGTGGATGACAACACGCTGGTTTCGGCGGCATTGGCTTTGGCAAAGCGGTCAAAATAGTCGGCACCGCGGTTGATTGGGATGAAGGCAGCCCGCCCGCTCTCCGAGGCCATCGAGACCGGGAAAAAATCCCCTTGGGTGAGTTGATAGGCCTCGCGCACCCCGGGGGCCAGCGGATCCCCAGTGAAAGTTTGGCCGCCGACCGTCGTGTCGGCGGACAAGGAAGCGCCACGGCGGGTGGCCAGTGCGGGAAGAGCGGTCGTCCCCTCCACCACGGCTCGTCCGGCGAAGATGCCGCCGGCAATGGTGACATTCTGCCAGGCATCGCCATCCGCATATTGACCCAATGCCATGAACGATGAAGCGGAAATCGGCAACTGGGAGGGAATCTCATAAATCGACAGCACGAAGTCCCGCCGCGACAGCACGGATTTGGTGGTGGCGGCGTCCGCTTCGGAGAGGTCCATGGAGAAGGCCCACCAATTGCGTTTGGCGACAAAGGGTTGGCCAGGCCGCGCGTAGCCGAAGTTGATGTTGGGATAGTTGATGAGGTTGAAATTCGGATACGTGGCCACCGGCAGGCCCACACCGCTTTGCGCCAGCGCGCCGTAAATCTTTTTGTTAGACAAGATGGGCCAGAGCTTGTCGCGGGAGGAATCCGTGACGTCATTGCAACTGAGAGGCACCGGATAGCCGGTGCCGAGGCTGCGGTTGATACCCACGGAGGTATAGCCGGTTTCCGTGCCGAGTGCCTTGAAGATCAGTGCGGCATTGCCGAGGGGAGCATCGCCTGTGTTGGCCACGGTTATGCGCGAAGTGGCGAGCGAAGCCAGCATTTCGGTTGAAATGGACTGGCGTGCATTGGCCATAGCCAGCGCCTCGGTGAAGATGTTTTCCCAGCGCAGGGGGTTGCTGTTGGTGGTGCTGGCGTTGGATTGATTCTGCATGGCGCGGATCGCCCGGTTGGGGACGATGGCCATGATCGAGCGCAGGATGGCTTCCTCCTTTTCACTATAATCCAACTGCAACTGGACCGTGGCCTGGGTCGCTTGCACGCTGACTGCCCGCCGATAGGCAAACACCATCAACAGCGTCAGCAGCGACCCCAAGGAGAGCACCAGCAGAAATGAGGTATAGCCGGTGGGGCGGCGATGGCATGGGGACGTTGTCATAGGGACATGGCTCCCGGGCGGGCGAACACCTCGCGATTGGCACCTAGCAACCCTTGGGAGAGTGGCGAATCATTCGATGCTTCCGAACGTGCCGTTGACGTTGATGACCTTCTCGATGTCAAAGCTGACATACGCCAGACGGTCGGTGCCAAACGGCGTCACCGTGACAATTTCCATCGTCCAGCGGCCATCATTATCAAACAGCGCGTCGTAACCTTCGAGCGTCAGCACGCGGCTTTGGGGTATAGCGTCATTGACGACCAGCGCCGAGCCCGGCACCACGTTGCCGGTGACTCCGAGCGCCGGATCGCTGTGATAGACCTGCACATAAGTTGTTGAATTGGGATAGAGGTCGTTGAGGGTGACGGTGATGACGGGCAGGGTAAGGCGGATCAACTGGCCTTGGGCCATGCCGGTGAGCGATCCGCTGGCCACCGGCCAAACCTGAATATAGCTGGAGGCGATCTGGGTAGCCGCCACCAGGGAGTCCGCCACCGAGTAAACCGCGAAGCGCTCCTCACCACACACCTTGGTGCGGTCGCTGCCGGGAATGGATGTCAAGCTGTAGGTCAGGTTCTGGAGCCCGTTCTTGGTAATGGACGCCTGGGATAACAGGGTTGCCAGACTGCGGTCGATACCCACCCCGGTGCCGCCAACTCCATACGATTGCACATAGCGCAGCAACTTGACGCTCTTGGAGGAGACCGGGTCAGTGGTGCCGGAGAGCAGGCCGGAGACGCTCACATCAACATAAAACGGGCGGTCCGCGCGGGTTCTCACAATAGGGCCATAGGGATCCTGTGAGCGGATCGCCACCGTTGCCTTGGGGACGTAGGTTCCGACATAAGCACTGGCTAACAGATAGCTATCGAGGGTCGCGCTATCGACGGTATAGAGCTCGAAGCGGGAGCCGCCGGTATCGACCCCCAACATGGAGAGGCTGGTGCCACTCTGCGCCACGGTGGCGTCCCACCGAACGCCGCTGGGCAACTGGACTTGGCGGATGAAATTCGTATAGGATGCAGTTTGAGCCGGGGCCGCTGCGCAAGCTGCCAACAACAGCGAAAGGATACGAAACAGGAGGTTTTTCATGGCTTGGATTTTGCGGTTGAAGCCGCGGGTGCGGCGGGTTTTGCGGGTGGGGGTGGGGGTGGGGGGGGGGGTGGCTTGATCGGCAGCACTGAGATGGGGCCGCCCAAATGGGTGGCGACCACCAGCGCGGTACTGTCCTTGAGACGCGTGGTGACATCTGCGGCCAGTGGCTCATTGCCCTCGGCTTGGGCGCGGCTCACATCCACGGTGGTGATCCAGCCGCGGTTTTTGGCATAAAACTCGCTCCAGCCCATGAGGGTTGAGCCGCGGAGAAACTGCATGCGGCTGGCCAGGGGTTTGGGCACTTGCAGGATCGCGCGCTTGGGTACGAGGGTGGCCATGCCGCCAAAACACAGGACATCGGATTGGCTGAACAAATCCTCCGGCGGGTTCTTTGCCGGATTCTCGCCGGTGGACTCCGGCAAGCGCTTCATCGGATCTTCCTGTTGGATTCGGGGCAAGCGCTGAGCGAGTTGCTCGTGAGTCACGGCGTCCTGCATCACCGGGGTCTCCTGGGCACCGAGCCCGGCCGGCAGCAGGGTGACGAGTGCGAACCACCCGGCATGCCACGGCCTGAAGATCCATGCGAGCGGGTGAGAGTTCATGGCCTTAGGGTTTGCGGAAGCTGACGAGGAAGACGAGATCCTGTTCGTCGTATCCAGTGTAAATCGGATTGGTGTGGGTCAGCTCCATGAAGACAATCACATCCATGGGCCCGATCTTCACATGGTTCGATGCATCCAGATAGGGTTTGAGGAATTTTTCCAGCGATGGCGCATTGTAATCCGGCACTCTGGATGGACAGGGGTCGCCATCGACCAGGGCTTTCACCAGCGTGCCGCTTTGCGAGGAGCGGAAGCTGCTCCACGTGTTGTTGAAAAAATACTGCCCGCCGAAATCGATGGGCTTGTTAGGTGAAGCCAGGAAACTCGTGATAATTCCCTGTCGCTGGACGATGAGGTCCGTCTGTGAGCCATCGAAGATCGTGGTCCAGCTCGAGCCGTTGCAACCGGCGATCAATCCTCTGGTTCGGATGAAAATGATGTTGCCTTTGGAATCCTGGGTGGTCACGCCAGCGCCCAGGATCCGGATGTCACAATACAGATTCTGTTTGACTGTGACCGTGCCCGGAGCCGTGACCTGGATATAGTCCAGAACCGCTGCAGGATAGTTGATGTCCCATGTGAGAGTGGTCTTGACGCCGGTTTGGACCACGGTGGGTGAGGCATTGAGGGTGCCGAAGGGCACCGACGGATTGGTGGCGCCTTGCGCCAACGCTTGCGGCGAGGCGAGGCCACAGATGGCAAGAAAAACGGCCGATGCGGCGGAGATGGGGGTGGCTTTCATGAGGTTTGACAGGGGTTGGTTCATGATGAATATCTATCAAGCGACTGACACGCGGAACCCATGCGCCTTGAATAAATTCGGCAGGGTCGCCGCTACGCTGACGAATATGGATAAATCTTGCTAATCCACTAGCTGCACTTTGGTATAATCACATTTCCTAACCATTTGCCTTGAGCAAAGGTAAAGGAATGCGTATCGGCCGGGGGGCAAGCCGTGCGTGGCTGTTAGTTCCCGGTATAGTATTCGCCTTTGCGTTCTTCGAGCAGCACCAGCCAGTTCATCATCGAGATGGGCGGCAGGTCGGCGGGGTGGGTGATTGGTCGCAAGTCGGCATGGATGCGACTGGCGGCCAAAGTAGTGCCGCTCAGGATTTTCGAGTCCAACGGGCGGACCGGATCGGTGTTGGTATCACTGGCCAGTGAGCCGATCTGGCCGGAGAGGCTCACCCCGAACGGATCCTTATCGACGCCATAACGTTTTTCCGGCGCGAAGATCGAGCACGGCGGATAATACAGACCGGTGGGGGTGTAGCCCGAGGGCGGCGTGGTGGCAACGACGTTGAAATCATCGCCAATATAGAGGCGCAGATTGGTCACCAGTGAAAAGCCCTTGGTGAAAGCCGTTAAATCGTTGCACTCCTGCAGGATGAGCCCGTAGTCCAGATCGGTGCAGGGAATTGAGGGCTTGGTCAGCAACGCGCTGCCGGTGGCTGCGGTGTAGTCCACGTTGACCACCAGTGAGGAATTGACCGCCGTGCCGTCCGCGCCCAATGCCGTTAGAAAAGCGGGCAAGCGTTTCGGATAGATGGCGATGCAGGTATTGCCGGCGGGCAGGGACTTGATTTCAAAGGGGTAACTCGGCTTGAAATAGCCGGTCTTGACGGTGCCCACCAG